>JAZRWY010000020.1:0-51216 GCA_045599945.1 Anaerovoracaceae bacterium
TCATGTTAATTTTCTCCTTCTCTGATTTGGATTGCAGTTGGCGGACCGCATTCCAAGTTTAACAGAAGGAGATTTTTTGTTCAAATGCATAGCATTTACGGAACCACACGTCAAACGTGTGGTTTTACTTATACAAAAAAGTCTTCCGAAATCCCGGAAGACTTTTTTGTACTATTGATTCTCTTTCATGATATCTACGGATGCGGAAGCACCGATTCTGTCAGCACCTGCGTCAATCATTTCCAGGACTGTCTGAAGGTCCCTGATTCCGCCGGACGCCTTGACCTTGGCTCTGTTTCCTACGGTTTTTTTCATCAGAGCCACATCTTCTTTTGTAGCGCCTCCGGTGCTGAAACCGGTAGAGGTTTTTACAAATGCAGCGCCTGCCGAAGCGGCAAGTTCGCAGGCTTTGATTTTTTCTTCATCCGTGAGAAGGCAGGCCTCGATGATGACCTTTACAATGGCATCGTATTCACCGGCTTTTGTGACAACGCCGGCGATATCATCCAGGACCAGGTCATAATCCCTGTCTTTTAATGCGCCGATGTGAATGACCATGTCTATTTCAGAGGCGCCGTTTTCGCAGGCCTTCATGGTCTCATAAGCCTTTGCCTCTGCATGCATGGCTCCCAGAGGGAAGCCGACCACGCAGGCAAGCTTCACATCGCTTCCGGAAAGTTCTTCCTTTGCAAGGGACGCGTGGCAGCTGTTTACACATACGGCATAAAAGCCATATTCTCTTGCTTCGCGGCAGAGCGTGCGGATCTGCTCACTGGTTGCTTCCGGTTTTAAAAGTGTATGATCAAAAAATTGATTCAGATTCTTCATTTTTATCTCCATCAATAAAAAGTAATGACAATGGTTCCGGCTTCCACATTGTTGAATATTTCACCGGCTGCATGGACCGGAAGGTTGACACATCCATGGCTTCCGTTCTTCTTGTAGATGGTTCCGCCAAATTCGTCTCTCCAGTCTGCATCGTGAAGTCCCTGGCCGTTATAGAATGGCATCCAGTATCTTACTTCACTTTCATAATCTGTTTCATCTTCTTCATTACCGCCGCGCAGAGTAGCATCCCGCTCTTTATATGCAATGGCGAATACTCCGGATGCGGTACCGTGCGCAACTCCGGTCTTGTCTTTTTTCAGACAGCCGGATACGCAGGATGTCTCCACGATTCTCTTTCCGTTTTTGTAAAGATAGACTTTCTGATCGGAAAGATCAACCTCCACATAGGTATTCAGGATGTCATCGACACCGCTGCGGCCGTTTCCCTTCACGGAATAGACCGGCTCTCTGGAAACATCTTTTCCTTCCTTGAGCTCTTTGATGAGCTGTTTGGTTTCTGCTTTCTGGTCGACGATATATCCATAGGTTCCGTGATTCAGAAGAACCGTTCTTCCTGAGGTTGCCTTGAATTGTCTTTTGCTGAAGTAGGTATCGTATTTTAATGCGATTTCATGGACATACGCTTCCACAGCCTCTTCATCAACCTTGATGGTGCCGTCTCTGGCATCGATGAACTTGTTCAGCTGTTCCGGAGTCAAGGTTTCTGTTTTATCGCCAAAGGTATATGTAATCTGAGTCTTCAGATACTGATTGCAGTATTCCAGTTCCTTAGCAATCTGAGGACTTTCTTTTGTGATTTCCGGAAGATCGATGTAATTATCGTGTGAATAGTTCAGAGAATGCTTTCCGGCTTCAATGGCAGCATAGATATCCTTTGTCAGCTTATCCTGGTCCAGGCTGTCGCCATATACAGCATCCACGACATTGAAATCTGCAGTGGATAAATCGACATAGGCATCGGAGGTAAGGGTTCTTCCTTTGTTTTCCGATTCCATGAATGATGAAAGTTCCCGGTCGAATTCATCTGTCGTCTTATATATTTTCATTGGAATGGTCACATCATACTGAGTGCCTGTGAGATGCTTGATATAGCTGATGAATCCCTGCTCTGCTACGGCGTTATCCAATGCATCCAGCAGTTCATACTTCATTCCATAAAGAGGAAGGGAAGTATCGGCAGTCAGCTTGAAATCCTCAGTATTCATATGATTGACCAGTGCTCTCTTGGCCTCTTTTTTTGTCATGCAGGAAACGTCCAGTCCGTTGACTGAGATGTTTGCCGGCATGGTCGAGGCATTTCTGGAGACATTTTTTTCATTTGTCCACATGCCGAAAAGCACGACAGCAATCAATGCAATGATTCCTAATGTGATATATAACGGTTTTCTTTTCATTGTATTCTCCTCAATAAATCTCCACTGAATCAGTTTACATCATTGTTACGAAGTTGTTAAGCAGATAGTCAAAAATAATACAAATTTGCCCAACTAATTAAGTAATTGAATATGCTGTGTATGCGTGTTAATATATAAAAGATTGTGAGGTGTAATGGAATGAAGAAGATATTTAAGGTTACAGTTGTGCTTGCAGCTCTCATATGCTGCCTAGCAGCAGTATCACTTACTGCATCAGCAGAAGAACAGGTGAAAGAATTAAATACTGTTGAAGACCTGCAGCAGCTCTTTCTTGAAGGCGGAGCAGGAAGAATAACTGGATACATTGATGCCAGAGATCAGAGTCTTGAGATCAGGAACAATAAGACGGTTAAAATATATACAGGGAATACAGACCTTATATTCAGCGCAGACCGTGTATCGATAGCAGGAGAACTTATTCTTGTAGGAGAAGAGAAAGGAAAGCCGGGATGCCTGCAGTTTGTGGGACCGGAAGAGAGAGAGGATGTAACGGTCAGGGGTAGACTCATTCTTGACAAGGTAGATCTTTTTGCAAACCGCATTGCCGGCGGAGGATACATATACTGTAACTGCGGATCGGTAAGGGTTAAAAACATAAGCTGCAACTGCATCACATTCATGCCGTCTGCGTATGCGCAGGGCCTTTCTCAGCGGATTTCATCAGATCAGTTCATGGAAATGGTGGAAAGTGGAAAGCTTATGGATGTTACCTGTCCCGAATATGCTTTCCAGTGCTGGATCAATGAAAATCATGAGGTGGTTACAGAGATGGATACCGAAGGGGTACATTCATACCATCCAATCTGGAAGGCTGAATCAGGCATCGCAGCATCATCTTTTGGAGAAGGGTCCATCTGGAAAATCCTTACCGCCATATTTGCAGTGACAACAGTCATGTTTGCAGCGCTGTACTTAAGAAACAGGAAAAACGCATAATATATACAAAAGGTTCTGCAGCCTTCATGGCATGCAGGACCTTTTTTCATAGTCTGACAGTTATTTTCTCATCAATGACAGCTTCATCAGAAGACACACTGCAGTCATAGCAGAGGACATGAACTCCGGATTCTACTGCTTCGTTTAAAGTATCTGCAAACTCTGGATGGCGCTCTCTGTTAGGCTCAAAACTGGAAACGCCCTTCATGGTACATACAAAAAGAAGATAGGCGCTGTAACCCTGCCGGGTGGCAGCAATGAGCTCCTTGACATGTTTTACGCCTCTTTGTGTCGGGGCGTCGGGAAATTTTGCGGTTCCGCTGTCATTGAGGGTGCAGCCCTTGACTTCCATGAAAGCCTCTTTTCCATCTTCATCTTCAAGAAAAAAGTCAAAGCGGGAGCCCTGGAATGGCGTTTCCGGGCGGATGCGCGTCAGGGTCTTCATTCCGGGAAGAAGGAGACTTCCGGACCGAAGCGCTTCTTCTGCGATTCTGTTTGGTGCCTGGGAGTCGATATTTACCACCGAGCCCTGGAATTCCACGGAAATCAGGGAGTATCTGAGCTTTCTTGTTCCCATGGAGGCGGCATGGTCCTGAAGATACACTCTGACGCCGGGAACCAGAAGCTCCCCCAGTCTTCCGGTGTTTTTTACATGGGCTTTTACGGGCTCTCCGTCTATGGATACCATTGCGATGAATCTGTTCGGGCGGGATAAAAATATGCCCGCGGTTATGTTTTCATATCTCATGTGATATAGTATAATATATTCATTCATATATTACAAACAGGGAGATTATCTATGTTTACATCACCAGGGCCCATTGCATTTACAGTTTTCGGCATGGATATACGCTGGTATGGCATTCTGGTTGCATCCGGCGTCGTTCTTGGCTGCATGCTTTGCTATTTCAGGGCACCGAAATATAGAATCAATCAGGAGCATCTTCTGGATATCCTGCTGTTTTCCATACCAATCGGAGTCATCGGGGCAAGAGCATATTTTGTGCTCTTTCACTGGAACTGGTATGCAGGAGATTTCATGAAGATGATCAACATACGGGAAGGCGGTCTGGCCATCCATGGCGGCCTTATTTTCGGCATTCTTACGGCATACTGCGTCTGCAGATTCCATAAGATGAAATTCTTGTCCGTTCTGGATCTGGTGGCGCCGTCCATTGCTCTGGGACAGGCAATCGGAAGATGGGGGAATTTCTTCAATTCTGAGGCGCACGGAGGACCCACGGATCTGCCATGGGCAGTCTATGTCAATGGCGTGGGCGTTCATCCCACATTTCTGTACGAATCCATCTGGTGTTTTCTGCTGTGCATGTTTCTGCTCCTGAAAAGCAGAAACATCCGGTTCTCCGGTCAGGTTTTCTGCCTTTATGCAGTTCTCTATTCTGTGGAGCGTTTTCTTGTGGAGGCGCTCCGGACAGACAGTCTGATGATCGGACCGCTGAAGCAGGCGCAGGTATTGTCCCTGTGCGTGATCATAGGCGGCATCCTGCTGTATGGATTTCTGTCTAAAAAAAAGAAAAATGGAAGGAGAAAGAAGTAGATGCCGGCAGCTTACGCACATAACCGTTTTGCAGATGCATGCATGGAAACGCTTCCGGAAGAAGTGAAAACCATCGCCTCCAGCCATTATGATCTTTTTGCTCTCGGGGCGCATGGACCGGATGTGCTGTTTTATCATGTGCGATTTTTTCATCCCGATGAGATTACGGACCTTGGACGGAGAATGCATCATGAACCGGGCAGAAGGTTCTTTGAAAGGGTGCCGGAAATATACAGGGCATATCCGGAAAAAGAGGAAATGCTGTCATACATCCTTGGATTTCTGGCGCATTTTGCACTGGACTCCTTCTGTCACAGATATATCAACAGAAAAGTACGGGAAACAGAGTATTCCCATAACCGGATTGAAGCGCAGTATGAGGCATATCTCATGCGTCTGGACGGAAAAAAGCCGCTGAGGGTCAACCGTTCAGAAGTACTGCATCCTGCCAGAAGATCCGCCAGAGTGATTTCGCGGTTTTTCTTTCTTCCTGAAAAAAAGGTGCTGGAAAGCATCAGAGGACAGAAAGTAATCATCCGTCTTCTTTATTCGCCGCATCAGGTGAGAAAGAAAATTGTGCGGTCTGTTCTGGAAAAAGCCGGGAGATGGCAGAAGGCAGGCGATCTGTTTCTGGACCGGGAGATCATACCCGGATGCAGTCTGATCTGTGATGAAATCCATGAATTTCAGAAGAAAGCAAAGAAGGCTTATCCGGAGATGGCCCAGGAACTGATGGAATATCTGGAAGGCCGGGGCAGCCTTGGCGAAAGATTTGACATGGACTTTGAAGGAAAGAAGTGGGATGGAGACCACCCTGCGGACTTCACATGAGCTGGTTTGTCTGATATAATATGGAATGAAAAAGAATGAAGGAGAGAATCGATGAAATTAGGAATCGTAGGACTTCCCAATGTAGGAAAGAGCACACTTTTTAATGCAATTACGCAGGCAGGCGCAGAGGCTGCCAATTATCCATTCTGCACCATTGAACCGAACATCGGGGTTGTTACAGTGCCGGATGAAAGAATTACACGGCTTCACGAGATCTATCACTCGCGGAAGACCATCTATACCACCATCGAATTCTGTGACATCGCAGGACTGGTAAAGGGTGCATCCAGAGGAGAAGGTCTGGGGAACAAATTCCTTGGTCATATCCGGGAAGTTGCAGCCATTGTACATGTTGTCAGATGTTTCGATGATGAAAATGTTGTTCATGTGGATGGAAGAATCGACCCTGTTTCAGATATTGAGACCATTAATACGGAGCTGATTCTTGCGGACATGGAGGTTCTTGACAGAAGGATTGCAAAGACAACCAAGAATCTAAAGGGTGACAAGAGTCTTCAGAAAGAACTGGACATTCTGAATCAGGTGAATGATTTCCTTGCAGAAGGGAAATCTGCAAGAGCCATGGAGCTTTCCGAGGAGGAAGCGGAATTCGTAAGCAGCCTGGATCTTCTCTCATACAAGCCGATTATCTATGTTGCAAATGTTTCGGAAGATGATGCAACCGATGAAGAGGATAATGCATATGTGAAGGCTGTCAGGGAATTTGCCGCAACAGAAGGCGCTGCAGCTGTAAAGATCTGCGCGGAAATCGAGCAGGAGATTTCGGAACTGGAAGAAGATGAAAAGCAGATGTTTCTGGAGGAACTGGGCATCAGTGAATCCGGTCTGGATAAGCTGATCAAAGCATCCTACAGCCTGCTTGGACTGATTTCCTTCCTTACGGCAGGTGAAGATGAATGCCGTGCATGGACCATCCGGGAAGGCACAAAGGCGCCGCAGGCAGCAGGCAAGATTCATACGGATTTTGAAAGAGGCTTTATCCGGGCAGAAACCATCGCCTATGATAAACTCATGGAATGCGAGGGAAGTCTGGCAAAGGCAAAGGAAAAAGGCTGGCTGAGGTCAGAAGGAAAGGATTATGTCATGAAAGACGGTGACATCGTGAACTTCCTGTTTAATGTGTAAAAAAATTTTAGGCTCCGGAAGGAGCCTTTTTCTATTTCTGAATTCTGGTATCCAGTGCCGTGCATATGATCAGAATTGCCGCACCAATCAGTCCGATGGAAGAGATTTTCTCTCCCAGAAGAAGGAAGGAGAAGGCCGCTGTCATGACAGGGCACAGACATTGCCACAGGGCCGCATCCGATGATGAGATGCTTTCCATTGCCTTGTTCTGAAGGAAATAGCCGGCAACGGTGCACAAAATGGCAAGATATATGATAATCAGCCAGATTTTAAGATCGACATTTTCCAGGCTGATGCCATGCTCAAATATAATGGCGCAGATTCCGGCCATGAGAGCAGACATGCCGCTCTGAAGGCCGGTAAGGCTTAGTGCACTCATTTTAGATACCCCTCTTTCTCCGAAAATAAGGGCGCCTGCAAGAAGTGCAGCAGAAATGAGTGAGAAGACCTCGCCCATGCCAAATCCGCCGAGGCCGCCATATCCGCACATGAGATAGAGTCCCAGGATGATGAGAAGCTGGAACGGAATGTGCTTTCTGTCATATTTCCTGCGCATGAACAGGAAGGCGAGGATAGGGGTCATTATCGTTGAGAGGGAACGGAGAAATGCAACCGAGGTTGCTGCCGTCAGATCCAGTGCGATGTTTCCTGCGATATATGCCGCTGCAATGCAGATGGACGGAGTGAGCCAGTCTCTGACCCGGACAGCTTTCAGGTCCTGCATGACAGTTTTTCCTGAAATGAGGCACATGAAAAGAAAGGCAATGGCATATCTTACAGTCAGAAGCGAATATACGGAGACTGTTTCGTATGCTGCCTTGGATATGGGATCTCCAAAACCATAGAGCAGGCATTGGAGCAGGATGAAACTGTAGGCAATGTATCTCTTTTTTCTATCCATGATATACCTCAAGTTTAGTTTACCCGAAGTTGATGCATTTGAAAAGAACATTTTTTGCAGGAGGATTTTAGAGAGAATAAAAATATGAGAAAATATAAAATTTTCTGAAATATATGTTGACATACCCAATCTCAAGGTGTAATATATAGACAAGATAAAGAGAGAGAAAAAAGAAAAAAAGACCGAAGAAGGACAAAGGTTCTGAAGGTACAAAAATCAGAAAAGAAAGGAGCTTCAGATGAGACTCAAAAGAATTTGTTAAGGCGGCTGCTGATTGAAAGATTGGTAGCCGCTAATATTTTTTTGTGTTTTTTCTGAAAAGAGGTTGACAGAAAATAGGGAGCGGGGTATATTATTAGTAACGAATCCTATTAGCAATAAGGAGCGCCTATGAAAAAGAACATCAAGCAGCGCGATACAAAACAGCGCCGTCTTGTTTTAGAAGATGTGACCAGCCGCTGCGATCATCCAACAGCCGATGACATTTATGAATCCGTTCATGAAGAGGACGAAAAGATCAGCAAGGGGACAGTATACAGGAATCTGAATATCCTTTCGGACAATGGAGATATCCGGCATATTGCTGTTCCGGGTGCAGATCGTTTTGACAGCAGGCTGGATCATCACTGTCATATGATCTGTACGGTCTGCGGAAAGGTGGAGGATGCTCCGCTTGAATACATGGAAGGGAATGACCGGATGGTGGAGGAGCAGAGCGGGTATATGATTTTGAGGCACCGCACGATATTTGAGGGAATCTGCGGGGAATGCCAGAAGAAGAACGGAGGTGAGTGACATGGTCTTTGTCGGATATCCAAGATGCAGTACCAGCAACAAGGCACAGAAATGGATGGATGAACATGCAATGGATTATGAATTCAGGCACATCAAGGAAAACAATCCTTCGAAGGAAGAATTGAAGGAATGGCGCAGGAAGAGCGGCCTTCCATTGAAAAAGTTCTTCAATACCAGCGGCATCCTGTATAGACAGATGGAGCTGAAGGATCAGCTTCCAGGCATGACCGATGAGGAGAAGTTTGAACTTCTCGCCACAGATGGCCTCCTGGTAAAGCGACCGATTCTTGTGGCAGATGATTTTGTGCTGGTCGGATTCAAGCAGGCAGACTGGGAGGAAAAGTTAAAGTAATTATGTATGGAAATATTATGGAGGTAAGAAATGAAAGAGTATAAGTGTTTGGTATGCGGAAAGAATTTTGAAGTAGAAGAAGGCGCAGAGGCTGTCTGCCCATTCTGCAAGGCATCCGGAGATAAGGTGGCTGAAGTAAAGAGCAGCATCTATGCTGGTACACAGACAGAGAAAAACCTGGAAGCAGCATTTGCAGGTGAATCAATGGCTAGAAACAAATACTCATACTTTGCTTCAAAGGCAAAGAAGGAGGGCTTTGAGCAGATCTCCGCACTGTTCCTGAAAACTGCAGATAATGAAAAAGAACATGCAAAAATGTGGTTCAAGGAGTTAAACGGCATTGGAGATACAGCAGCGAATCTTCTTGCAGCAGCCGAAGGCGAAAACTATGAATGGACGGATATGTACGAAGGTTTTGCAAAGACTGCAGACGAAGAAGGCTTCCCTGAACTTGCAAAGAAATTCAGACTTGCCGGCGCCATCGAAAAGCATCACGAAGAAAGATACCGCGCATTGCTGAAGAATGTTGAGATGCAGGAAGTATTTGCGAAGAGTGAAGTAAAGGTATGGGAATGCAGAAACTGCGGTCATATCGTTGTAGGAGCAGAAGCTCCGGAGATATGCCCGACCTGTGCACATCCGCAGGCATATTTTGAAATCAATGCAGAAAACTATTAAACAACAGTGAGATACTTCTCTGGAAAGGAGGAACATGAAATGAAATTTTTTAAATGCGCACATTGCGGACAGATGATTGCCATGGTAAAGGAGACCGGAGTCCCGGTGATCTGCTGCGGCGAACCGATGAAGGAATTAAAGGCAGGAACAACAGATGGTGCTAGAGAAAAGCATGTTCCTGTTGTAGAAGTGAAGGACGGAAAGGCCTTCGTAAAGGTAGGCTCGGTAGAGCATCCGATGCTGGAAGAGCACTACATCGAATGGATTGCCTTAAAGACCAATCTGGGAAACCAGAGGAAACAGCTTAAGCCGGGTGAAAAACCGGAGGCGGTATTTCCTCTTCTGGAGGGCGAAGAAGTTCTTGAAGCATATGAATATTGCAACCTTCATTCGCTTTGGAAAAAAACAGAATAGTTTCAATCTGATGACAGGGCCGGAAAATTCCGGTCCTGTTTTGTGTGAAAGTGGAGGCAGAATTCAGCGCCTGATGCAGTCCTTTGCTGCTTTTACCATATTCACTTTTTCTGCGCGGGACAGTTTCTTTATGGCAGCTTCTCTTTTCAGGGCATCTGACTTGTTTTCATATTCTTCATAATATGTGAGAGTCACAGGTCTTCTTGCCTTGGTATATTTTGCGCCTTTTCCTTCATTATGGGCCTTGATTCTCTTGTCGAGATCGTTGGTCCATCCTGTATAGAGGGTGCCGTCGCTGCATTCTAAAATGTATACGTAGTTCATGTTTCTGTTCTTTCTGTGTATTTTTTCAAGTTTCTTTGACATTATACCACGAAAATGATAATATGAGAGGAATAGTTATTCAGAGGTATATGATGGAAAATTTTTTAAATTCACTTTCGATTTCCAATATTATGCTGGTGGTATATGTTATCAACTTTCTCTGTGCAGTAGCAGTAATATTTGTACAGAGAAAGGAGCCGGATGCTGCGCTTGCATGGATTCTGGTACTGTTCTTTGTGCCTGTTGTAGGCCTCATATTCTATCTGGTCTTTTCGCAGAATATCGCAAGATACCAGATATTTCGGCTTACACGGGATGAAAGGAAGAAAGTCACCAGTTCGCTCAGGGAGCAGGTCAGAGCCATCAATGAAGGGTCGTTTCATTTCCGCAGAAAAGAAACAGAGGCCTGGGGGGACCTGGTGCGCCTGAATCAGAAGTATGATGGGGCATATCTTACCCAGAATAACCATGTGGACATATTCACGGACGGCAATGAGCTTTTCCGCGCACTGCTGGCTGATATTGACCGGGCGGAGAAATCCATTGACGCCCAGTATTTCATTGTTAAGAGCGACATCACAGGGATGCGCTTCATCAATGCATTGGCAAAGAAGGCATCGGAAGGAGTCAGGGTAAGACTTCTCATTGATGCCATGGGGTCAAGAAAAGTAAACAGAAAGATGGCGGAGATTCTTACGGATGCCGGCGGAGAGGTTGCATATTTCTTCCGGCCCAAGCTCAAAGTCATCCTGATGCGGCTGAACTACAGAAACCACAGAAAACTTGTGGTCATTGATGACCGTGTGGGATATATCGGAGGTTTTAATATTGCCGATGAGTATGTGGATATGAAAAAGAAATTCGGCCACTGGAGAGATACCCATGCAAGAATCATAGGCGATGCAGTCATAGATCTCAAAGTCCGATTTACACTGGACTGGAGATCGGCAACCCATGTGGAAGAAGATTTCTCATACATGTTCAGCGAAACACCTTCGGGGAATGTAGGAGATACGGGCATACAGATTGTCTCATCGGGACCCGATTCTCCAAAGGAGGAGATCAAGGCTGCATATCTTAAGATGATTACATCTGCATCAGAGTGCATATATCTGCAGACTCCATATTATGTTCCGGACAAGAGCATACAGGAGGCGCTCAAAATGGCATCCTATTCAGGTGTTGATGTAAACATCATGATTCCGGACCAGCCGGATCACATATTTGTTTACTGGGCGACATATTCTTATGTCGGCGACCTTCTGGAGTCGGGCGTCAAGGTATACATCTATGACGGCGGTTTCCTTCATTCCAAGACAATCATGGTGGATGAAGAGGTTACGAGCATCGGTTCTGCCAACTTCGATAAGAGAAGTTTCTCGCTGAATTTCGAAGCAAATGCCATCATCTATGACAGGGAGCTTGCCGGCAGAATCAGAAGAGAGTTTGAAAAGGACCTTCAGCTTTCGCATGAGCTCACTCTGGAAAACTATAGACTCAGATCCTCATGGATTAAATTCAAGGAGTCCATATCCAGACTTCTTTCAGATATTTTATAAAGGAGATAATCATTCATGAAGAGAATAGACCCTTCCATACTGATCATATTGGTAATACTCCTTGGAGTGAATTTCTTCGAGGGCGAATTTTCCAATCCGAAGCAGTGGATCCTTTCCATGCTGATTGCACTTCCCGGAATCATCATCGGCATCAGTTTCCATGAATTTGCCCATGGATTTGTATCCCATAAGCTGGGAGATCCGACGCCACAGATGCAGGGGAGACTGACGCTGAATCCCATGGCGCACATGGATCCCATAGGATTCATTGCTCTTTTGTTCTGCGGATTTGGATGGGGCGTTCCTGTAGAGATCAATCCGGCATACTATAAGCATCGCAGAAGAGATGAACTTCTGGTGGCACTGGCAGGAGTCGTGATGAACCTGATTCTGGCAGTCATCTTCTCCATCATCCTGCATTTTGTCATTCGTGCACAGCTGACCGGAAATGCAGGAGAGATTCTGGTACAGATGCTGGTGCAGGTGGTAATCATCAATCTTGTTCTGATGATCTTTAATCTTCTTCCGGTACCGCCGCTTGACGGGTTTGGCATTCTGACGGAGATTTTTGACCTGAGGAAATATGACTGGTATGGACCGGTATATGAAAAAGGATTCTTTATCCTCCTTCTCCTGATTGTTTTCAACGTGACGGGTATGGTGATTTCCCCTGCAGTGAGCGGGATATGGGGCATCTTATGCAACCTGATCATTTATTAGCCATGAACAGAAAAAAAGTAGAAATTCTTGCTCCTGCAGGTGGAATGAGGCAGGTCATTGCAGCCGTAGAAAACGGCGCAGATGCTGTCTACATGGGCGGGAGCAGTTTTAATGCGCGGATGAACGCAGACAATTTCACAGATGAAGAAATGAAAGAAGCCATTGACTATGCCCATCTTCGGAATGTCAAGGTCTATGTCACCATGAATACTCTGTATACGGATGAAGAGATTCCTGCAGCAGCAGAGTGCGCCGGAAGGTATTATGAAATGGGAGCAGATGCCCTGATCATTCAGGATCTCGGCTTTGGTGAATGTATCCGGAAATGCTACCCGGATTTTCCGATGCATCTTTCTACGCAGGCGACTGTCTTTAACCGCGGCGGTGTCAGAAAAGCAGCGGAACTTGGATACAGCAGAGTGGTCCCTGCAAGGGAACTTTCACTGGAAGAAATCAGGGAACTGACAGATACCGGAACGGAAATCGAAATATTTGTCCATGGAGCTTTATGCATGTGCTATTCCGGGCAGTGTCAGATGAGCAGAATCATTGGCGGAAGATCCGGAAACCGCGGAATGTGTGCGCAGCCATGCAGGCTGCAGTACCAGCTGGATGGAAAACCGGGCCATCACCTGAGCCCGAAGGACCTGTGCCAGCTTTCTGCTTTGCCGCAGCTGATTGAGGCAGGAGTGTCCTCTTTCAAGATTGAAGGAAGAATGAAATCCCCAGAATACGTTGCTGTGGTGACAGGCATGTACAGAAAATACACGGATATGTATTATGAGACAGGACGGGTAGAGGTTTCGGATGCGGACATGCAGGCTCTGATGCAGATTTTCTCAAGGAACGGATTCACCCATGGATATCTTCATGGAACTCCGGGAAAGAGCCTTCTCTCCGGTGATGTACCGAAACATAGCGGCATTCCTGTCGGAACGGTAGTTTCTCAGCCGGATGCATACGGCGTGCTGGACATACGGGCAGATGGCCCGCTGAAGGCAGGAGACGGAGTGGAAATCCGCGGAAAGCATATTTCAGGAAATATCATTACATATGTTAAGGAAAAGAAAAATGGCATGACTGCCATTGGAGATATACGGGGAAAGGTATCTCCGGGCGACCGGGTCTTCCGGACCAGCAGCATTGAGCAGCTGAAGGAGGCAAGGAAAACTTTTGCAGAAGGAAAGGCAATCCGGAAAGTGGAAATTACCGGAGAGTTTCAGGGCGCCTTCGGAAAGCCTGCAGTCTTGATTCTGCAGGAAGGAGACCATGCGGTGCGTGTGTTATCCGAAACGGCATGTGAAAAAGCCGTCCGAAAACCGCTCACAGAGGAGTCTGTGGAAAAGCAGCTGGCAAAGCTGGGAGATACTCCATATGTTCTATCCCGGATGCAGTTTGACCTGGAGGAAGGAATCTCTCTTCCGGTAGCGGCACTGAATGCCATGAGAAGAGAAGCGGCAGAGCTTTTAAGCAGAGAAAAAACAAGAGGAAGGGAGAGGAAGGCTTTCCGGCATTCTAAGCCTGTCTGTGCAGACTGCTCAGCAGCAGGAGTCTATGTCTATGACGCATGCTCCCTTCAAAGCCCCCAGGTTCAGGCCCTCTTATCCGGAATGGACGGGCTGGTATTTGTCCGTGCGGATGCATATCTGGAGGGAAACCTTCCGGAGGGACTGACCTATGCACCATATATTCCGATTGTATCAAAAGGGAAAATGGACCGGTATGTGGAGGAACATCTGGATGCGCTGGCTTCTTCGGAGAAAGGAATTCTTGTGAACAATCTGGGATGGCTGGATCCGTTCCTGGAAAGGGGAACCACCGTTTATGCCGGCCCCGGATTGAATGTATACAACGGATATTCCGATGAACTGCTCCGGAGCCTGGGTGTAAAGCTTTGCGCACCGTCACTGGAGCTTCTGGAGCCATCTCAGGGAACTGGACTTCTGATGGTGACAGAATATGCCCTTGATGGAACCCGTCTGACGGATAGAAAGAATAAGGATTATTCTGTTGTGCGAGACCAGAAATTTGAAAAAACATACATCTTTGTAAACAATCCACCTTCACTGGAACATTTGTCAGAAGATACAAGAAGACTGAACTTTGTATACATTTAATTCAAGTGTTATGCATGAATGCATGAATAAAAATACGAAAAACATGTATAAAAATGTATTGACTTCAGTGTATGGCAAGAGTATAATCTAACCATATTTTGGATAGTTTATGGAGGAATGATTGGTATGGGTAAAAAAATCCCAATGTGGCAGTGCATTCTGGTTCTGGTAGTCATGATTGGTCTTCTGTTCTGGGGAATCATGAAGGATTCCGGCGGAGAGGCACATATCGGGCTGGTTATTGCAGCCCTGTTTGCAGGAGTTATCGCAACAATCAATGGATGGAAATGGTCCTATCTGGAAGCCGGCATTCTGGCTGCAATTAACAGATCCATGCAGGCATGTCTGATCCTTGCCATTGTAGGTGCCATGATTGCATCGTGGATGGCAGGCGGCACAATTCCGTCAATGATGTTTTATGGAATTAAGGTAATCGCACCGAGTGTATTCCTGTTTACGGCATGCATTCTCTGCGGCATTGTTTCTCTTGCAACCGGATCCTCCTGGTCCACGGCAGGCTCCATGGGTGTTGCAATCATGGGAATCGGTACAGCACTCGGTTTTTCACCGGCAATGACTGCAGGCGCAGTTGTATCCGGTGCATATTTCGGAGACAAGCTTTCTCCGCTTTCCGATACAACGAATCTTGCCCCTGCGGTAGCAGGCTCGCAGCTGTTTGAACATATCAAGCACATGCTGTGGACGACGGTGCCTTCGTTTATCATTGCGCTGATTGCCTACCTGATTTTCGGCATCTCTCATGCAAAAGAGGCAGCATCGGCAGATACGGAACAGATCAATACAATGCTGAATTTCATTTCAGACAATTATGACATAGGGATTATCTATCTGATTCCGCCGGTATTTGTAATCTGTGCAGTAATCTTCAAGCTTCCTGCCCTTCCGGCATTGCTGGGCGGTGTGCTTTTAGGATTGCCGTTCATGGCCATGCAGGGCGTACCGGTTACAAAATGGTTTAATACATTGAACAACGGATGCGGCGTGGATAAAGTCGGCGACCCTGTACTGGATGAACTGGCAAGTCTTCTTTCCTGTGACGGCCTTCAGGGCATGTTCTGGACAATTTCTCTGATCATGCTTGCCATGTGCTTTGGCGGAATTGTGGACTGCACAGGCATCATGGGAACCATGGCAGAAGCCATTCTGAAGATTGCAAAGGGAAGAGCAGGCCTTGTTGTAGCGACCATCTTCACATGCATCTTTGTGAATTTCACCTGCTGTGACCAGTATCTTTCCATCATTCTTTCGGGAAGAATGTATAAGGAAGCATTTGAAGACATGAAACTGAAACCGAAGAATCTTTCCAGATGTCTGGAAGACTCCGGAACACTGACATCCAATTTCTTCCCTTGGAATACATGTGGTGCTACCATGAGAAAATTCCTGGGCATTAACAGTGCATACATTCCATATGCCATATTGAACTGGCTGAATCCAGTGGTATCCATTTTCTATGGATTCACAGGAATCTCCATGGAAGAGATGACAGATGAGGAATACCTGCATATACTGGAACAGAGAAAAAAAGAAAGAGAAGAAGCGCTTGCTTCCCTGGAAGCATAGCTCCATACAGGATAAAAAGCGGAACGCCAGATGGCGTTCTGCTTTTTTTCGGTCTGAAAGGGTCAATAAAAAAGGCATCCACAATGTGGATGCCTGGTGGAGAATAGGAGGCTCGAACTCCTGACCCCCTGCGTGCAAGGCAGGTGCTCTCCCAGCTGAGCTAATTCCCCGTATTGACTTTACCATTATATACTTACAAAAGTTGAATGTAAACTGTTTTTTGAAAAAATTCAAATAATTTTGAAGGGCGGTTTACGGGCGGAATTATGTATTTCTTGTGAAAAAGAAACATTTCAGTTCTCTTTACTTTGCTTTTGTGATAATATATCATATACAGGAATATGAATGATTCGAGGTGACTAAATGAAAAAATTAGCATGTGCAGTATTTGCGCTCCTGACAGGAAGCATGATGCTGTTTACGGGATGCGGAAGCGCTACCGCATTTGATTATGACTTATCGGAATATGTAAAGGTTGGAACCTATGAAGGCCTTACATATGATAAACCGGAAAAGATTAAGATTTCCCAGAAGGATATAGAAGCAAAAGTCAAGGAAGATCTGGAAGCTGCAAAATATCTGAAGGATGTTAAGGATGGAAAGGTCCATGATGGAGATACCGTGAATATCGATTACGAAGGAACCATCGACGGCAAAGCATTCGAAGGCGGTACGGCAGCAGGACAGACGCTGGTCATCGGCTCAAACTCTTTCATTGAGGGATTTGAAAGCGGACTGATCGGAGAAAAGGTTGGAAGCAAGGTTTCTCTTGACCTTACGTTCCCGAAGGATTACGGCAAGGAAGAACTTCAGGGGAAGGATGTAACCTTTGAGGTGAAGATCAATGCATCACAGAATTATGTGACGCCATCAGAAAAAAAGTATGTAAAAGACAGCGGCGTATATAAATCTGTGAAGGAATATGAAAAGGCAGTCAAGGAAGAACTCTACAATACGGAAAAAACCGAACAGATCATGGGCATCCAGCAGTCTCTGTGGAATAAGGTGATGGACAAATCCGAAATGCTGAAAACACCGGACAAGGAGATTAAGGCATATGTGGAGCAGATGAATGCACAGGTTCAGGAGTATGCCGACAGCAATAACATGGAAGTTGCAGATGTGCTGAAAAACTATTACCAGCTGGATGAAGAAGCCTTCAATCAGCAGGTGCAGGAAGCTGCAGAAAAGAACTGCTTCGAGCAGATGGTAGTCTATGCCATTGCAAGAGAACAGAAACTGGAAGTAACAGACGACGAATACGAGAAGTTCGTTGAGACGCAGCTTGCAAATACCGGCTATTCTGCAAAGGAATTCAAGGAATATACAGGAAAGACCTATGAAGAATATGTGGGCGGTGAAGATTATATCCGGTATTATCTTCATTATGAAAAGGTCATCGACTACATCATGGATAAGGCGAAAGAAAAATAAAATCTGGAAAGGAGCTTTTGAAAAAGGCTCCTTTTTATATAAAGTGCTTGATTTGAGAAAGCGGATATGGTATATTGTCAAAAGATATTAGCGTGGCTTATGAGTACATCAGCGATGCTAATGCATTTTCAGGTTAAAGGACAGCTCCATTTGTAATATGAACAGCCGCCGGCATGCATGTGATGCCGGCGGCTGTTTCGCTGGATGATGTTATGGATTTATCTTGTGGTTTTTGTTTGCAATGAATACAAGTTGTAGTGTATAATATACAGTTAGAAGAAGGAAAACAAGGAGGTACAGACATGAGATGTCCATATTGTGAAAATGTCGATTCCAAGGTTATTGATTCCAGACCGACAGAAGACGGTCATGCGATCAGAAGAAGGAGAGAATGCGACAGATGCAACCGTCGTTTTACAACCTATGAAAAGGTGGAAGAGGTTATTCTCATGGTCATCAAGAAGGATGGCTCAAGAGAAGCATTTGATCGGACAAAAGTGATGAATGGCATCATCAAGGCCTGTGAAAAGAGACCGGTCACCATGGAACAGATAGAAAACATGGTAAATCAGATTGAGCGTGGTCTGAATAACATGATGGAAAAAGAAGTAGAAAGTTCCTTCATCGGAGAACTGATCATGGATCAGCTCAGAGAAGTGGACCAGGTGGCATATGTAAGATTTGCGTCTGTTTATCGTGAATTTACGGATGTCAGCACATTCCTTGCAGAAATAGAGAAACTTTTAGGAAAGGGAAAATAGAAATGATCAGAATCGCCATAGATGGTCCTGGCGGTGCCGGAAAGAGTACCATTGCAAAGATTATTGCATCCAGACTGGAAATAGAATATATCGATACTGGAGCCATGTACAGAGCCGTAGGATACAAACTGGCAGCAGCCGGTGTTGACATGAATGATGAAAAGGCTCTGAAGGCAATGCTGGATGATACGGTCATTGATTTTCGGAAGGGCGCAATCTATCTCGATGGAAAGGATATCTCCGGAAAAATCAGGACCGAGGAAGTATCGAAGATGGCTTCCGCATGCTCTGCTCTGGCGCCGGTAAGAGAAAAACTGGTAGAGCAGCAGAGAGGGATGGCCGGCTTAAAGAGCGTCATCATGGACGGACGCGACATAGGAACCAACGTCCTTACGGATGCGGAATTGAAGATATTCCTGACGGCATCTGCAGAGGAGAGGGCGCAGAGAAGATACGATGAACTCATCGCCAAGGGCGAAGAGGCAGTTTACGAGGATGTCTTAAAGGATATCAATGAAAGAGACTATAACGACACTCATAGAAAACTCAATCCGCTGGTTAAAGCTGATGATGCGGTTGAGCTGGATACGACTCATATGAGCATCGAGGAAGTTGTAGAATATATATTACAGAAAGTGAGAGATAAAATGGCAGTGTATGATTGGGAAAAATTTGGTCTTCACATTCCACAGATGATGATGCCAAAAGACGGAACAGATTATTCAAAGTGGGCCTGCGTAGCATGTGACCAGTTCACATCAGAGCCGGAGTACTGGGAAGAAGTTGAAAAGATTGTTGGAGATGCTCCTTCAACATTAAGACTCATGCTTCCTGAACTCTACCTGGATAAGCCGGGCGAAGCAGAGAAAATCGTTTCAATCAGAGAAACAATGAAGCAGTATCTGGAGGATGGAACCCTTCAGGAGATGGCTCCGGGAGCAATGCTTATCAAGCGTACTGCAGAAGGTCGTACCCGTCTTGGTCTTGTGATTGCAACAGATCTGGAAGCCTATGATTTCAACAAGGGCTCAAAATCGCTGACAAGAGCAACAGAGGGTACAGTCATTGAACGTATTCCGCCTCGTCTCAGAATCAGAGAAGGTGCTCCAATTGAGCTTCCTCACATCATGATTCTGATTGATGACCCTGAAAAATCAGTGATTGAACCTCTTGTAAATGCAGAAAAGACTCTGATCTATGATACAGATCTGATGATGGACGGTGGACATATTACTGGAGAATTCATAGCCGAAGAAGCGCTTGAAGGGGCAAAGGAAGCTCTTTCCGTTCTTTATGACAAGGCTGAAGAAAAGTACGGCGAAGGCAATGTCATCTTCCAGGCAATGGGCGATGGAAACCATTCACTGGCAACTGCAAAGACCATGTGGGAGAACCTGAAGAAGACGCTTTCACCGGAAGAGATTGAAACTCACCCTGCAAGATATGCTCTTTGTGAAATCGAAAACATTCACGATGAGGGTATCGTATTTGAGCCGATCCACAGAGTAATCTTTGCGAAGGAAGGACAGTCAGGAATGGGTCTTGTAGAAAGACTTCTTGAGCTTCTGAATGAACAGAACGGCAAGGCATATCTTGCAGAAGAAGGTGCTAAGGTTGCTGAAGGAGCATTCACTGTTCCATACATTACTAAGGATCAGAAGGGTATCATCGTAATCGAAGAGCCATCCAACAAGCTGGAGGTAGGCGCACTTCAGAATGCTCTGGATGTAATGGTCAAGGAAGAAAAAAGCTGTGATATCGACTATATCCACGGTACGGCAGCAGTAAACAAGCTTTCCACACAGGAAGGAAATGCAGGCTTCATGCTTCCTCCTATGGACAAGTTCATGCTGTTCCCTGCAGTAGCTGCAGATGGAGCTCTTCCTCGTAAGACATTCTCCATGGGAGAAGCAAACGAAAAGAGATACTATATCGAAAGCAGACAGATCTTCAAGTAGGACTGACATATCACATCCCCATCGAATGATGGGGATTTTGTTTTTCATGGGATGCCATGATCATTGAAGAAGCGGCAGGCGATATATCATATTATGACGTTAGTCTCCTGCCGGAAGCTGGAAATGAGTATTGCCTCGGGATGTAAATAATATTTATTTTAATGTAATATATATTTGACAATATGACAAACATTATGTATAATATGGTTAGTTAATGGATAAGGAGGAATATTGAAATGGGAATTATAGCATTTATTGTGATGATTGTTATTATTGCTGTATTATCAATTATACTGATCAGAATCGGAAGCACGAATAAGAAGCTTAGGCCAGAATATGATGAAAGGCAGAAAGCAGTTGCAGGGATTGGATATAAGTATGGAATGTTCATTGTGATGGGCTGGGTGGCGGTTGCCTATCTCTTCGAGGTATGCCATATAGAGATTCCGATGGGAACCGGGACTTTCTGTTTCATCGGATGCATTGCAGCAATCTGCATATATACACCATATCTTATCTGGAAGGATGCATATCTTGGGATGAATAACAGTGCAAAAAGATATTTCATAATGTTTGGCGCCATGGGGATTGTTATACTTGTTCTTTTCATCTGGGGTGTACAGTTTGATATCATGGTGATTGATGGCATCATTCAGCCGATGGTCATTACTGTCCCATGCTGTATTATGTGTTTTGAAATACTGATCGTATATTATCTGAAGCAGAAAAGGGATCAAGAGAAAGAGGCATGCAATGAAGAATCTTAAGATGAAGGCTGCAAGGGCCGGAAAGGATCTTTCGCAGGAGGCACTTGCAAAGATTGTCGGTGTATCCAGACAGACGATCAATGCAATAGAAAAAGGAGAATATAATCCGACGATCAATCTATGCATCAAAATATGCAGAGCGCTTGATAAAACCCTGGACGACTTGTTCTGGGAAGAATAAATGTATGATGCTGAGGGGTCTTTTGGTGAATTCTTTCGCCTTCTGTTGATTTGTAAAGGGAAATGCGATACAATTGCAGTACAAGGAGGCGTAATTATGGAAAAGACGGCAACGATTAATGTAAGGGTGACACCAAGTGTAAAAACTAATGCAGAAATGGTTCTGAACCAGCTGGGAATACCAATGTCAACAGCGATTGAGATCTATCTGAGACAGATCTATATGACGGGAGGCCTGCCGTTTTCTGTTATAGTGCCAGAGGCACCGCGGGCGCTGAATGCGGCGAATTTGACAGACGAACAGCTGGATGAGAAGCTTGCCAGAGGGATAGAGGATTATCAGAAGGGAAATGTGCGCAGAGCCGAAGATGTATTTACTGAATTTGGGGAGAAGAATTTCAAGTGAAACAGTATGAAGTAAATATCACTGATGAAGCAGCGAGCGATATGAAGCACATATTTGAATATGTGTCGGCAGCTGCAGCATCCTCTGCGATGGCAGAGAAACTGTATGTGAGACTTGCATATGCAATTCGCAGGCTTAATCAGTTTCCGGAAAGATGTCCTGTAATCCGCAGAATCCGTAATATTGAAGTGCGCGGATTGGTGGAAGATAATTATCTGATCTGCTATATAGTAAGGGAAGATACTGTAACAGTAGTAGGTGTTTTGTATGGTGCTTCGGATATTATAGAGAGAATCGGAAAAAGAATATGATAATCCAACAATCAATTCGTGGATAGGGCATTTGAAAGAACCTGGGTGAGTTGTTCTGGGAAGAATAAATGTATGATACCAAGCCCCCATCGTAAGATGGTGATTTTGCTTTTTTTGTGAATTATTCTTCATACTGTTGTATGTTTGAAATGAAAATGATAAAATGTTATGTACGGAAATTATACAGAAATCCTTTTATGCAGTCGGTAGACACATAAGGGGGTAATAATGATCATAAAAGAAATGCCGGAATCCGAACGGCCAAGAGAGAAAATGCTGCAACACGGACCTGGTGCTCTTTCCAGCTGCGAGCTGATTGCTGCAATCATAGGAAACGGAACCGGCGGACGTTCCGCACTGGATATTGCAGAGAGCCTTCTGACGCGAGATGAGCAGGGAATCGGTTTTCTCGGCAGATGTTCCATAGAGGAGATTCTGTGCGTGGAAGGCATCGGAAAGGCAAAAGGATGTCAGCTCATGGCAGCTGTAGAACTCGGAAAGAGGCTTGCAGCCGTTCCTTTGAGAGAGCGGCAGCATTTTGACAGTCCGGAAGCGATTGCATCTTATTTCATGGCAACCATGAGATATCTTCGGGAAGAACATTTCAGACTTCTTCTTCTGGATGTCCAGGGGGGCATGATTTCTGTGGAGGAAATCGGAATCGGAAGTCTCATGGGAGTGGAGATTCATCCCAGGGATGTTTTCAGTACTGCAATCCGAAAGAATGCAGCAGCCATTGTCGCAGTTCATAATCATCCAAGCGGCAATCCTGCGCCAAGCGAAGAAGATGTTGAACTGACCAGAAGAATCGGCCTGGCAGGAAAAATCATCGGCATTCCGCTGATGGAGCACCTGATCATTGGTGACGGCACATATGAAAGTCTGAAATACATGGATTAACAACGGAGGAATAAAATGGGTAACATAGGAATTGACTTAGGTACAGCCAATACACTGATTTCAGTAGATGGAAAAGAAATCCTGAACGAGCCATCTGTCATTGCGAAGGATTTAGACCGTGATGTGATTCTTGCGGTTGGAACAGAAGCAAAGAAGATGCTTGGAAAGGCGCCGGCACATATCAAGGTGGTAAAACCCCTGGAAGATGGTGTCATCTCTGACTTTGACATGGCAGCAGACATGCTTGCCGCTTTTTTCAAAAAGGTCATCGGACAGAGCGGAAAAATCAAATCGAGAGTAGCAATCGGTGTACCAAGCGGTGTAACAGAAGTTGAAAAGATTGCTGTGCATGATGTTGTATCTTCACTTGGCCCAAAGGAAGTATATATTCTGGAAGAGCCAATGGCTGCAGCACTTGGAGCAGGAATGGATGTTGACGGAACAACCGGCTGTATGATTGTTGACATAGGCGGCGGAACAACAGACATTGCAATCATTACGCTTGGCGGAATCGTATCCAGCAATTCCATCCGGTCTGCCGGAGAAAAACTGGACAATGCCATTATTCAGTATGTCAGAAAGAAATATTCTCTGTTTATCGGAGAAGGTACGGCAGAGAAACTGAAGAAGCAGATCGGCTGTGCCTTGAATGATGTGGATGAAAACGGCAATGAGATTGTATTGACTGCAAATGCAAGCGGAAGAGATATCATTTCCGGACTTCCAAAGACCATCGAAATTACCAGTACAGACATGAAGGAGGCTCTTGCAGAATCTCTGGACATCATTGTGGATGGAATCAAATCCACAATCGAAAAAGCACCGCCTGAAATTGCTGCAGACGTGGCAGAAAACGGAATGGTTCTGACCGGCGGAACAGGCATGATCAAAAACTTTGACCAGCTGATTACAAACAGAACCGGCATGAAAGTACGGCTTGCAGATAATCCGCTGGAGGCAGTTGTACTTGGTACGGCAAAATCATTGGAAGATATCGATAAATTAAACACATATATAAGAAAATCACGTAGATAAGGATAATCTGAAATGAGATGGATAAGAGAGCATAAGATCATAACATGCATGGTTGCAATCATTCTTGCTCTGCTCATAATCTTTATGATATCCCTTTCTTCCGGAGGATCCGGCATTGCAGGAAAAGGCGTCAATGGTGCCGTAACTGCAGGAGAAGATGTTGCCAATTCCGGAATGACAGGAATCAAGGGAACCTTTGCGGGAATTCTGAACTTCCGGGAAATACAGGCGGAAAATGAGGCATTGAAGGCGGAAGTGGAAAGGCTTCAGGGAGAACTGCTGGAGGCTGAACTGACCAAAGATCAGCTCAAGCAGCTCAAGGAACTGAAAAAATCACTGAACTATAAGCCGGTGGAAAAAGGTGACCGGGTGACTGCGGATATCGTAGCTTATGACGGATCAAATTGGCTCAATTCTTTTACCATCAACAGAGGAAGTTCTTCCGGAATACAGAAGGATGATGTTGTTGTATGCGGAACAGGTCTGGTTGGAAGGGTAACGGAAGCAGGTAAGAACTGGGCAAAGGTTTCTGCTGTCGTGGATAAAAACAGCAAGATCAGCTTTACGGTTCAGCGTGATACGGACATTCTTGGAATTGTCAGCGGAGATGGAAAAGGAAAGCTTTCCGGATATGTTCTGGACTCCGGGTCAGCCATCATTGAAGGAGATATCCTGCTCACTACAGGAATGGGAATGTATCCTTCCGGTATTGAAATGGGAACAGTCACCAAGGTGGAATATAATGGGGATACCCAGATCAAGAACATTGCGGTAGAACCATCTGTCAATTTCAGAAGTCTGACCAAGGTTGTGGTGGTATCATGAGATATAGATTTGCAATCATCATCTTTGCGGCAGCATTCATATTGCAGACTTCCGTGTTCGGTCAGCTTCCGATTGCCGGATGTTCCGCAAATCTCATTTTATGCTGCGGAATCGTAATATCCTTTGTCTATCCGGAGACGAATGCAGGAATCATTATCGGGACAGCAGCAGCTGTTATCTATGACATCGCATTCAGTCCATATATCGGCATGACAGCCCTTCCGCTGGCAGTCGTAATGGGACTGGCGATCTTTGCAAGAGAGTTTTTATTGAACAGGGAGCATATGGGGTCCATGCTGGTTGTTTCAGCATCAACGATTCTCATCTATTATCACCTGTATTTTCTTATGGTTAGAATTGCGGAAATTCCGTCAGCATACAGCATGTTTCTGGGAAAACTGGTGATTTATCTCATTCTCGATGTCATTATCAGCATGATTCTTTACATCTTCATGATTGAAAATGCAACAAAGCACAGAAACGATGGTTATTTAGCATGGAAAAACTGATTAAAAACAGATACTCAATAATGTTAACAGCATTCAGCATCCTTATGGCGATTCTAGTCATAAGGCTTTTTGTGCTTACTGTATTCCAGCATGACAGATGGTCGGATGAGGCAGCTGCTCTGAGTACGAAGAGCATCACCACTTCAGCGCCAAGGGGAAACATCTATGACCGTAACGGTACGGTGCTTGCGACAAACAAGCAGGTCTTTAATGTCAGAATGTACAGTTCCAACATGGACGACCAGGAACTCAACGATGTCGCTTTCCGTACCATCCGGCTGCTGAAAAAGAACGGCGACCATTATGAAGATGAATTTCCAATTAAGATGAAGGATGGAACCTTCTATTTTACCTATGACAAGAAAATCAAAGAATGGCTGGACGATCACAACATGGCAGAGAACACTTCGGCAGAGGATGCCTTTGAGCAGCTCAGATCGTCTCTAGGCATTTCCAAGAGCCTTTCTGTCTATGATGCACAGGCGGAAATGCAGACAACATATGGGGTCTATCCTCCGATTTCTGTTGGTGCAGTAATAAAATATACCTATGAAAATGAAAAAAACAGTTTTCTAGAGTCTTATGGATTTGACAAGGATCTTTCGGCAGAGGAGACCTTTAAAAAACTGAGGGAGAAATTTCAGATAGATTCCGGTCTTTCCAACATGGATGCCAGAAGAATCATGGTCGTACGCCATGCGCTCCACGAACTTGGATATACAAAATATATTCCGGCAACCATTTCCAGTGAAGTCTCTGAGGAGACAATCATTGAAATAGAAGAGAATCCGGATCAGTACAGGAATGTTGAGATTGCCTCGGAATATGTCAGAACATATCCAAAGGGTGCCTTTGCATCCCATATTGTAGGCTATGTCGGCAAGATCTCCGATGCGGATAAAGAGAAATACGTAAAAGAACTGGGATACAGTTCAGATGATCTCATCGGACAGGATGGCATTGAAGCCGGATATGAATCCTCGCTGAAGGGAAAGGATGGGGTAAAGACCATTAAAGTGGATGCCATGGGTAATCAGGTGGCAGAACTATCGACAGAAGATCCGGTAGCAGGAAACGATGTCTATCTGACCATTGACGAAAGGGTGCAGGACTCGGTGGAAGAGAATCTGCAGAAGGTCATCAAGGCGGTCAATGGAACAGGTTCTTTTAAGAGCAGATACGGTTCCGGATCTCTCGAGCATACCTCAAAGTGCCAGTCAGGAGCAGCAGTTGTTCTGGATGTAAAGACCGGCGAAGTGCTGGGAATGGCCAGCTATCCGGACTACAATCCAAATCTGTTTGCAGAAGGGATTTCAGACAAGGACTGGAACGACCTTCAGACGGATAATATCAGAGACCCGCTTTCTGCACAGCCGCTGTATAACATTGCGACACGCTCTGCCGTGCAGCCGGGTTCCACATTCAAGCCGGTGACGGCAACGGCAGCCATGGCAAACGGACTTGATCCCAACAGAATGCTGAAAGACGGCGGAAGAGTTACGGTAGGAGACCGGGACTTTGACTGCCTGATCTATACGAGGACCCATAGCACCCACGGGTATGTCAACATGGCCAAGGCCATTGGCGTATCCTGCAACTACTATTTCTACGATATCGGGCAGGGAAAAGACTATTATACAGGAGGCTCCCTCGGATATAAGTGCGGTGTAGATGAAATTCTGAAATATGCAAAGAAATACGGTCTGGGAGAAAAGACAGGCATTGAGCTGACAGAAACAACAACGACAGCGCCTTCCGCAGAAAAGAAGCTGAATGGAACCGCCATGCAGCTGGAGAATATCCTGTGGACCAGAGCGGAACTGTATTTCACCAAGGAAGCACGTTCCGATGAAAAGAAACTGGGTGCATACATTCATGAGATCGCTAGCTGGACAGAAGAGAACCCTTCCTACGAAGAAGTCATCGACAGACTCAAGGACTGCGGCATCCGGGAAAGCAGAATCGGAACCGTTGCAGACCTCTGCAAGTTCTCTTACTTCGAGCAGGCAGGATGGACGGAAGGTGATGCACTGAACATTTCCATCGGACAGGGAGAAAATGCATATACACCTCTGCAGCTTGCAAATTATGCAGCGACCATCGGAAACCGGGGAAAGAAGAATCAGGTCAGTGTTGTTGCCGGCGTGGAAGGTCAGGGCGAGAAGAAAAAAGAAGAAGCGGAAGATATTGGTGTCAGCGAAAAATCCTTTGATTACATTCTTGCAGGAATGAGAAATGTAGCGAACATGAAGGATGGCTCACTGTACAGCATCTATCATAAATTCGATATTCCAGTATGCTGTAAGACCGGTACTGCGGAAAGATCCGGTTTCATCAACCCTCCGTCTGAAGTAAAATATGTCAAAAAGCACCTTTCTTCCTGGACGAGCAGTTTCACATGGAAGGATGTTCAAAAGGAGATGGACCGGATTATGAAAAAGTATCCGAGCATCTATCAGTCAAAGGATGTAGCAGTCAGACAGGCGGTATATAATCTGTCGGACGGAAAGATCACCGGAAAAATCATGGATCAGCATAAGGGCGTCTATGAAAACTTTGCATGGACCATTGCATTGGCGCCGCAGGATGATCCGGAGATTGCAGTCTGCGTTCTTCTGGTGCAGGGAAAGGCATCGGTAAATGCCGGAATTATATCGAGAGAAATCATCGGAGATTATTTCAAAGATGACAAAAAGAAAACATATAAATCAATAGATACGGAAAATGGATTGAATTGAGGAATGGAATGGGAGAATTAATTTTTATCGCATCCGGAAAGGGTGGAACAGGGAAATCGGCAGTTGCTGTCAACATGTCTGCAGCGCTTGCAAAAGAAGGGAAAAAAGTGATTCTGGTAGACATGGACATGGGACAGGGAAATCTGGATCTTTATCTAGGCCTGCAGAATTCTGTCGTATATAACGTCTATGATGTGCTGACCGGCCTTTGCACGGTTCAGCAGGGCATGCTTCGTGATGAGAGATTCCCTTGCATGTATCTGATGGCTGCGCCCCCTCATGCAGGGGATGGAAAAGTTTCCCCGAAAAAAATAGAACATCTCTATGAGGTTCTGAAGCACAGCTTCGATTATGTCATTGTGGATGGACCTTCGGGTGTTTCTGAAAACATGACGTCAGCAGCCAGCGGAGCAGACCGGGTCCTGATTGTTACGACGGGAGACTATGCAGGAATCAGAGGTGCTGAAGTGGCAGAAATGGTTCTCAGGAAGAAAGGAATCCATGAGATATCATATATTCTAAACCGGGTCAGTGCAGCGCATACCCCGGAGCTTGGATATCCTTCCTTTGAGGACATCGGAAGAACGCTGAGAGGAAGAGTCTCCGGAATCATTGAGGAAAGCGAGAGCATGGAGCTTTCCATAAACCGCGGCATCCCTGCCGTAATGGATGGCGGCAGCGGGCTGGAAGATAACATGAAACGGATTGCAAAACGAATCGCAAGGTGAGCATATGGAGAAAAGATTTAAGAAAAGCATAGACAGTTTCAGAGAGGAAGGGTCGACAGAATCCCTGATGGAGGTTCTGAAAACTGTAGCAGACATGTATGGAAATAATCTTCAGGTGATTACGCCCGTAGATATTGATGAAAGCAGGAGCGGAGAAGAACTGAAGCCGGAGGATGTGAGTTTTCGCCACATTCAGAACGGGAACGGGGAGAACTTTCTCGTTGCATTTACTTCCATGGAAGAACATAAAATGGGACCGGACACCAATGCGATGTTTATGGCTCTTCCGCTGATTCTGCAAAGCGCCAGAGAAGAAGAGGATATCACCGGTGTTGTAATCAATCCGTGGACGGATTCCTTCATGCTCATGGATGAACTGATGGATATCGTCATTTCGATGAATGAGGAAAAAAAGGTGAGATCCACCAGTCTGGAAGAAGATTTCTATCTGCATGCCGTAGAAGAAAAGCCTCTGGACCTTTATGGTGCAGTGGCAGAGTGCTGCATTTCCATCCCTGCCGTGAACAGAGTCTGGTGTGCAGGACTGAATAACAAGGGAAAGGAATGCTATCTGCTCATTGTAGATTTTGAAGGAGAAGAAATCGGAAGCCTGTTTTCAAGAATATTGGAATCGCTTCCTGCTCTGAAGGATGGAAAGAGAATTGAAATGACGCCATATACTGGAAACATCCCTGAGAGCATGACAGATCTCATATATGTGAAATGATGGAGAGCTTATGGCTCTCTTTTTGTCTCAGGAAAGGAGCGGACATGAAAATAGTGATATTGGACGGATATACGGAAAATCCCGGTGATCTCAGCTGGGAAGCATTCCGGAGGTTCGGAGAAGTAACAGTATATGACAGGGTCGAGCCATCCGATGACGAAACGGTCATCCGCTGCATCGGGGATGCTCAGATTGTATATACAAACAAGGCGAAGATTACGAAAAATGTGATCGATGCCTGCAAAGAAATAAAATATATCGGCGTCCTGGCCACAGGCTATGATATTGTCGATGTGAAATATGCCAGGGAAAAAGGAATTCCTGTGACCAATGTTCCGACCTATGGAACCGCATCGGTGAGCCAGTTTGCCATCGGTCTGCTTCTGGAAATCTGCCATCATATCGGCCACCATGACCGGACCGTTCATGAAGGCAAGTGGGAATCCTGCAAGGACTGGTGCTACTGGGATTATCCGCTCATTGAGCTTTCCGGAAAAACGATGGGAATTATCGGTCTTGGAAGAATCGGGCAGAGTACGGGAAGAATTGCAGAGGCCATGGGAATGAAGGTCCTTGCATATGATGCCGTTCAGACGGAAAGCGGAAGAGAGATTGCAGAATATGCAGACCTGGATACCCTGCTGCAAAGCTCTGATGTCATTGCTCTGCACTGTCCGTTATTCCCGGATACCAGGGAGATCATCCGGAAAGAAACCATCCGAAAGATGAAGGACGGCGTGATGATCATCAATAACAGCAGAGGAGGACTGATCAATGAACAGGATCTGGCCGATGCACTCAATGAAGGAAAGGTTTATGCAGCGGCAGTGGATGTCGTATCTTCAGAGCCTGTCAGGGGGGATAATCCTCTTCTTTCGGCAAAAAACTGCATCATTACGCCGCATATGAGCTGGGCTGCGAAGGAAGCAAGACAGAGAATCATGGATACAGCTGTTTCAAATCTGGAAGGCTTCCTTGCAGGAGAAGAAATCAATGTTGTAAACAGGTAGGTACGGAATGAAAATAGTGCTGGCACCGGATTCCTTCAAAGGAACGTTACGTGCAGAGGAAGTATGTGCAATAGAAAAGGAAGCATTGCTCAAAATCTTTAAAGATGCAGAAATTCTTTCCATTCCGATGGCAGATGGTGGAGAAGGCATGGTAGATGCATATCTGCAGATTCTCGGAGGAGAGCGTGTCACAGTGACGGTGACAGGACCGGCGGGAATGGCGGTAGAGGCAGATTATGGCATTCTGCCGGACGGAACCGCTGTCATTGAGATGGCCCAGGCTTCCGGACTGCCGCTCATGAAAGAAAGACCAGATCCGCTCCATGCAACGACATATGGGGTTGGAGAATTGATGGCACATGCGAAAAACAGCGGTGCAGAAAAGATTCTTTTAGGTCTTGGAGGAAGTGCAACCAACGACTGCGGCATGGGAATGGCACAGGCCCTTGGGTTCCGTTTTTTTGATAAAGAAGGAAAGGAATTCTCTCCCGCTGCCAAAGACATGAAAGAAATAGGGGACCTGACGATTCCGGCGCTGGGCCTGAAGGTCACGGCGGCATGTGATGTGGATACTCCGCTTCTCGGACCGGAAGGTGCGACATATACCTTTGGACCGCAGAAGGGAGCAGATGGAGAATCACTTGTCATTCTTGAAGACGGCATGAGAAATCTGGCAGACGTACTGGAACGGAAGACAGGAATCCGGCCAGATGTGCCGGGCGCCGGCGCGGCAGGCGGCATGGGCGCTGCAGTGCTTACCATGCTGGGAGGAAGGCTTGCTTCCGGCTGCGAACTGCTGCTGGATGCAGCCGGCTTTGATGAAATTATCGATGATGCCGCAATTGTCATCACGGGAGAAGGAAGAATTGACGGACAGAGCGTTCATGGCAAGGTTCCGGTGACTGTCGGAAAGAGATGCCAGAAAATGCATGTACCGTGCATTGCCATATGCGGGGCCATCGGGCAGGATGCAGAGGAAGTGAAGAAATGCGGAATCCAGGAGATATACGGGAAGGAAAATGACTGGAGAAGCATGGATGAAATCCGGAAAAGCTGCAGAGAAGATCTGAAAAAAATGATAGCGCATGCCTTCATGGACTATAAATAGTACATACGTTCGAATATGATGGTACCATCAGAAGAAGAAAGGTGGTATCCATGATGTATATCGAAATCAGAGTGGACGGAAGAGTCATTACGGATCAGAAGAAAGCGGAGCGGCTTTTTCAGGAAGCGGGGCTTGTAAAGACTTCGCGTTTTACATATTTCTGTGATATAATAGGGGCGGTTGGAAAAATGCTGAAAAAAAGCGATGGAACAATCGACAGAATCACATATGATTATGATGAAAAATCCGGCATCATAAAATGCAGCTTAGCCGCATACCGGGCAGATAACGGAACAGACCGCACCCTGGATTTTTTCAGGTATATGCTGGACCGGGTCGATGTTTTTGAAGTGGTTCCTACGAAAGAGGGACTGTCCATGACATTTGAAATATGGGATATTTTTTCGGAGGAGGCAGATGTCATACAAACTGGAAGATAAACTGGTCATCGGGATTTCTTCACGGGCTCTCTTTGACCTGGAAGAGGAAAACAGAATATTTGAAGAGGAAGGTCTGGAAAGCTACAGCAGATATCAGCTGGAACATGAAAATGATATTCTAAAGCCGGGGACAGGATTTAAGCTGGTCAAAGCACTGGTGGATCTGAAAATCGATGATGAGCCGGTAGCAGAAGTAATCATCATGTCAAGAAACAGTGCCGATACGTCTTTGAGAATTTTCCGCTCCATTGAGGAATACGGTCTTGGCATCACAAGAGCTGCACTGGCAGGCGGTGCCAGTGTGGAGCCATATCTTGGCGCTTTTGAAACGGATCTTTTTCTTTCAGCCAATGAGGAAGATGTGCAGGATGCCGTGAATGCCGGCTATGCAGCAGGCCTGATTATTCCGGACATCGATTATGGAGGAACGGAAAAAGGACCGATTAAGATTGCATTTGACGGAGATGCGGTGCTTTTCAGTGACGAATCGGAAAAAATCTATCAGGCAGAGGGGCTGGAGGCTTTTGCGGAATACGAAAGAAGGAATGCAGGAAATCCCCTTCCGGAAGGGCCCTTTGCAAAATTTCTAAAGACCCTTTCCCTGATTCAGAAACGATTCGGCGCTGACTGTCCAATCCGGACAGCACTGGTTACAGCCAGATGTGCCCCTGCCCACGAGCGGGTCATCCGGACGCTGCGTGCATGGGATGTCCGGGTGGATGAAGCATTTTTCCTTGGCGGAATCGATAAAAGCACCATCCTGGAGAGCTTTGGTGCAGATATTTTCTTTGATGATCAGCAGGTCCATCTGGAACGTGCATCCAAAGTGGTTCCATCCGCCAGGGTGCCATATAGAAAATAGAAGGAGAAAGAAATGAGAGGAATCAGATATTTAGATAAAGAGATTATGGAACTGTCTTTTAAAAAGGACATGGAAGAAGAAGAGGAACTGGAAATTGAAGTAGCTGTAGCCTACCGGCTGGACATTGCAGAAGAGGAGAACATATGCTTTGGCAATGCGGAAATTGAGATCTGCGATGAATCCAGAAAAAAGCTTTCTCTGCGCGTATGTGCAGTAGGCGTCTTTTCCTATGAAGGAAATCTGATGACAGAAGAAGAGCAGATGCAGCTTCATGATGAAACATTAAAAGAATTTACACCAATTCTCAATGGCATTGCTGCGCAGCTTGCGGCACTGGCAGAGGTACCGGCTGTACCGATTTCCTATGAGGATTTTTCATCGGGAACTGTTGAAGTGGAATCTTTCACAGAAAGTCTGAATTAACAACACAGAACAGACACATTACGGGAGTACATTGTATTTGTTAAAAGAATTTTTCTTTTTTACACTCCTTTCTCAATATTGTAATATATGGCATCGGAAAAACCGGTGCCATATTTTTTTCCATTCGATTCATGGATTATGATATAATATAATGAATATGGAGGGGAATCGTGAAATGGAAACTATTGAAATAAATGGAGCAAGAACCTATAGAATCGGAATCGGAAGAGAGTTTCTTGCAGATGCAGCAAAATATGTGAAGTGGGAGCATCCAGGCGGAAAAGTGCTGATTCTGACAGATGATGAGGTTGCAGAATATTATTCCGAACCTGTATCGGAATCCTTTGAGGAAGAAGGCTATGAGGCGCATGTTTTTGTCATCCCGTCCGGGGAGCAGAGCAAGGTGCTTCAGATGGCGGAAGAAATCTATTGCGGACTGTCTGAACTGGAATTTGACCGTTCGGATATGATAGTTGCCCTTGGGGGCGGCGTAGTAGGAGATCTGGCAGGCTTTATTGCTTCCACCTACATGAGAGGCATAGATTATGTTCAGATTCCCACATCGCTTCTTGCCATGGTGGATTCCAGCATTGGAGGAAAGACAGCGGTGAATACACCATCCGGAAAGAATACCGTCGGCACCTTCCATAGTCCGCTGATGGTTCTGTGTGATCTGGACTGTCTGGAGACGCTTCCGGATGAACAGTATCTTTCGGGGCTTGCAGAGATGATTAAATATGGCGTGCTGGCAGGAGAGGAGCTGTTCCAGAAATTTGAACAGGAAGATTTTGAAGAAGAGATGGAAGAGCTGGTCAGAATGTGCATCAATGTGAAAAAATCCTATGTGGAGCAGGATCCATATGATGAGCACATGAGAAAAATGCTGAATCTTGGTCATACCATGGGGCATGCCATTGAAACGGCTTCCGGGTACAGCATTACCCATGGACAGGCAGTTGCCATGGGGATAATCGGAATGGCAGAAATCTTTCAGACGAAATGCGCAGAAAGAATTCGGAATGTGTTTGAACAGTGCGGGTTTGAAGAGCTGGACATAGATTTTGAACCGGAAGAGATTGCACAATACATGGCAGCAGACAAAAAGAGAAATGGAGATTTTGTTCTTGCCATCGTTCCGCTGAACATTGGCGCATGCAGCTTTGAACAGATCAAGGCGGATGAAATAGAGCAGACCATTGAGAAGGTCTGTGTCGGATAATGGGATTTGCAGTACTGGACTGGATCCAGGAGAATATGAGATGTGGAGCACTGGATGTGCTGATGCCCCTGGTTTCCTATCTGAATAACGGGGGCTTCATATGGATTCTCACGGCTGTATTTCTCATATGTACAAAAAAGTACAGAAACCATGGGGTAATTCTGCTGATGGGGCTTGCCACCGGGGTGCTTCTGGGGAACCTATGCATGAAGTTTCTGGTGATGCGGCCAAGGCCGTGCTGGATCAATGCGGGGATTGACCTGCTGATCCGCATGCCGAAGGACTATTCCTTTCCTTCCGGACACAGTCTGTCTTCTGCCATTGCAGCGACCATTCTGACCGGAGCGGACAGGAAACTTGGAATTCCGGCATGGATACTGGCAGCCTGCATCATGTTCTCAAGGATGTATCTTTATGTCCATTTTCCGGGGGATGTGCTGGGAGGAATGGTGCTGGGCGTCGGCATCGGAGCGGCATACCTGTTACTATTGAAAAAAATGACGAATGAAGAGGAAAGAATATGAGTTTTACACATCTTCATGTACATACGGAATATAGCCTGCTGGATGGAGCAGCGAGAATCAAGGATGTGGTAGCGCGTGCAAAGGAACTGGGAATGACATCTCTTGCCATTACCGATCATGGCGCAATGTTTGGAGTCATTGATTTCTACAGAGAATGTAAAGCCTGCGGAATCAAGCCGATCATTGGCTGTGAAGTATATACGGCAGCGCGAACCATGGCGGATAAGGACCCGGAGAAGGATAAGCATCAGGGTCATCTTGTGCTGCTTGCAGAAACAGACGAAGGATATTCTAATCTTGTAAAAATTGTATCTCAGGCATATACCCGCGGGTTCTACTATAAACCGCGGACCGATAAAAGCCTTTTGAGAAAATACAGCAAAGGGATCATTGCGCTGAGCGCCTGCCTGGCAGGAGATGTGCAGAGAGCCCTGATGAATGGAGATTATGCCCATGCAAAAAAAGAGGCGGAAGAGCTTCTGGATATTTTCGGAAGAGGAAATTTCTTTCTTGAAGTCCAGGACCAGGGACTGGAGGAAGAAGCAAGAATTCTTCCGGATATGAAACGGCTTTCGGAAGAACTGGATGTTCCGCTGGTGGCTACCAATGATGTCCATTATGTGCGGCAGGAAGATGCTGCTGCCCAGGATGTACTCATGTGCATTCAGACGGCATCTACCATTGACGATGAAAACAGAATGCGTTTTCCAAATGATCAGTTCTATCTCAAGTCTGAGAAGGAGATGCGCCTGATTTTTTCCAACGTTCCCGGGGCATGCGACATGACAGAGGAGATTGCACAAAGATGCAATGTGGAATTTGTCTTTGGCCAGCATCATCTTCCCCAGTTTGCTGTGCCGCAAGGATATACAGCAGAGGAATATCTGAGAAAGCTCTGCAATGCGGGGCTGACAGAACGTTATGGAGATTCGGCAGAAGAGAACAGAGAGAGGCTGGAATATGAGCTGGGCATCATTGAGCAGATGGGATTTGTGGAGTATTTCCTGATTGTATGGGATTTCATCAATTATGCCAAGGAGCATGACATCATGGTAGGACCGGGAAGAGGTTCGGCTGCAGGCTCCATCGTTTCCTATGTTTTGAGAATTACGGACATTGATCCTGTCCGGTACAATCTTATATTTGAAAGATTCCTCAATCCGGACAGAGTATCCATGCCGGATATCGACATAGACTTCTGCTATGAGAGAAGGCATGAAGTCATAGAATATGTCAATGAAAAATACGGCAGGGACAATGTGTCCCAGATCATCACCTTTGGTACCATGAAGGCCAAGGCAGCTGTCCGGGATGTCGGCAGGGTTCTAAAGGTCAGCTATGCCGATACGGATGCCATTGCAAAAGCAATTCCGGGTGAACTGAACATGACCATCGATAAGGCACTGAAGGTCAATCCGGATCTGAAGGCGATGTATGACAGCAATCCGCAGGTGGCAAAGGTCATCGATACAGCCAAGGCTCTTGAGGGAATGCCAAGGCATGCATCTACCCATGCAGCAGGGGTTGTAATCTCCAAAAAACCCATCGAGGAATACGTTCCCCTTTATCTTTCAGACCGGGGGGCAGCAACGCAGTTCAACATGACGACCATTGAGGAACTGGGACTTCTGAAGATGGATTTTCTGGGCCTTAGAAATCTGACGGTCATCCGTGATGCGCTTCAGATGATCCAGGAGAATTACGGAACGAAAATCGACTTTTCGAAGATGACATATGACGATCCGAAGGTTTATGAGATGATAGCAAGCGGCAATACGCAGGGAATCTTCCAGCTGGAATCCGGCGGAATGACCTCCTTCATGAAGAATCTGAAGCCGGACTGCTTTGAAGATATCGTTGCGGGAATTGCCCTCTACCGTCCGGGTCCCATGGCATCCATTCCGACCTATATAGACAACAAAAAGAATCCGGAGCATGTGACATATATCGATCCGAGTCTGGAACCGATTCTGTCGGTGACTTACGGATGCATGGTCTACCAGGAGCAGGTCATGCAGATTGTTCGTGATCTTGCAGGATATACCTATGGCAGATCCGATCTGGTGCGGCGTGCCATGAGCAAGAAGAAGATGGACAAGATGCTGGAGGAAAAGGAGTATTTCATCCATGGAAAGGACCGGGAAGACGGAACCGTGGAAATCATGGGATGCATACGCAATGGCATTCCGGAGCAGGCAGCAGAGGAAATCTATTCTCAGATGATCGCCTTTGCATCCTATGCCTTCAACAAGTCCCATGCAGCGGCCTATGCCGTGGTTGGATATGAGACGGCATATCTGAAGACCTATTATCCGGTGGAATTCATGGCGGCGCTCATGACAAGTGTCATGGGAGAGTCGGCCCATATTGCCAGCTACATGAGAAACTGTGCGGAAATGGGCATAGAAGTCCTTCCGCCAAGTGTTCATGAATCCGGCGTAAATTTCACTGTAAAGGATGGAAAAATCCGTTTCGGACTTGCTGCAGTGAAAAATGTAGGAGAAGGAGCCGTTCGGGAAATCATACGGGCAAGAGAAACAGAAGGACTGCCGGAAGACATCTATCAGTTCATTGCAGACCTGGATATTCATGAAGTGAACAGAAAAGCCATGGAATCACTGATTCAGGCAGGTGCGCTGGACTGTCTGGGAGGAAAGCGGGCCCAGTACATTGCAGTCTATGAAAAGCTGATGGAATCCTCACAGAACAATGCGAAGAAGAACGTATCAGGACAGATGTCGTTATTTGGCATGGAAGACATGATGAATAATGCGAGCATTACCGGCACGCTTCCGGATATTCAGGAATACCCACAGGAAGTGCTGGCGCAGATGGAAAAGGATATGCTCGGTGTATATATAACATGGCATCCGCTTCAGGAATTTGAGGAAATGATTCGAAAGCATGTCACCATTTCATCGGAATCTCTGGTGAGTGAAGAAGAGGGGAATACCATTTCCGACGGCCAGAGTGTAGTAATGGCAGGAATCATCACAGAAAAAAGAATCATTCCAACGAAAAACGGAAAGAGAATGGCTTTCATTACCGTAGAGGACATGGTGGGACCGTTTGATGTTGTCGTCTTTCCCAATGTCTTTGAACGGAGTGCAGATCTCATCCGTGAGGATGCGGTGGTATCCATCAGAGGAAAACTCAGTTTCAAGGAGGATGAGAACCCGTCCGTTCTGGCAGACCGGATTGTGGATTTACGCGATCTCAAGAAACAGGAAGGATTTATCAAGATCCGAATTCCGGCAGAACTGGAAAACGGATTTGTCAAGGTACAGGAACTGCTCCATGCCCATCATGGAGACAGACCTGTCATCGTATATATGAACGGCAAGGGATATAAGGCGAAGCCTGAAATGTGGGCGGACGGAAGTGAAGCATTACGCAGCCGGATGATGGCCCTTGTAGGAACTGAAAACTATAAAGAGGATTAGATGGAGGAAAGTGAAATGAAAAAAATCGGCGTACTGACAAGCGGCGGAGATGCACCCGGCATGAATGCTGCAATCCGAGCAGTGGTAAGATGCGGAATCGAACGTGGAATGACCGTATATGGCATCCGCAGAGGATATGAAGGACTCATGGATAATGACATCGTTCATCTGGAAAGAAGAGATGTGGGCGGCATTCTGCACAGAGGAGGAACCTTTCTGGGAACAGCAAGAAGCGAAAGATTTCTCACAGAAGAGGGACAGGAACAGGCAGCAGAGAATCTGAAAGCTCTTGGCATTGAAGGCCTTGTGGTCATTGGCGGAAACGGCTCTCTGAAAGGCGGAAAAGATCTGATCAGAAAGGGACTGACCGTCATGGGCGTTCCGGGAACCATCGATAACGATCTTGGATATACGGATGAAACCATCGGTTTCGATACGGCTGTAAATACCGTCCTGGATGCAATTTCTAAAATCAGGGATACATCCTCTGCTCATGACAGAACAACAATCATTGAGGTTATGGGCAGAAAATGCGGAGACATTGCGCTGGTAGCCGGGCTTGCCGGCGGTGCAGAATATGTCATCATGCCGGGGGAAGGCGAAGAATGTCTGGAAAAGATCATCGACAAGGTAAATGACGGATATGCACAGAAGAAGAGACATAATATCATATTAAGAGCGGAAGGCGCATCCATTTCCAACGAAGAACTGGCCAAAAAACTGAATGAGGCGACGGGAAAGGAAATCAAGGCTGTGGTGCTTTCCTATCTTCAGCGAGGCGGTTCTCCGACGGCAAAAGACCGGCTGCTGGCAACATTGACGGGCGCAAAAGCAGTGGAGCTTCTAGATGAAGACAGTCAGAGCATGGCGGTAGGAATCCATGATAATCATATCGTATCCTATCCGCTGGATGAGGCTATTGCAGTGGATGAGGTTGAAGACAGATCGATACTGAATCTGATCGATATTCTTAGTAAATAAAGGAGAGATGATGGGAGAGAAATTTTTATGTCCGGTATGTGACGAATATGAATTTGAAAAGATGGGAGACTATGAAATCTGTCCTGTATGCGGATGGGAAAATGACCGGGTGCAGGCAATGGATCCGGATTTTGAAGGGGGAGCCAATGCGCTTTCCCTGAATCAGGCGAGAGCAAAATATCAGGAGGAGAACAGATGATGAAAAAATGGATCGGCGTGCTCCTGATTCTTGCCATGACATTCTGCTTCAGTGCATGCATGGATGATGGAAATACTGATGACGGAGCCGACAATGAAAACTATGTGAATTATGAATTCAGAAGCGAAAAACTTCTGGATCAGCACTATCATAAACATGGCATTGAAATGGGATTCGACAGTGCGGAAGCATATGAAAAAGCCGCATCGGATGTGGTCAACAATCCGGATGCCCTGTATAAGACGGAACAGGAAGATGGTGACGGTGTCTACTATGTGGAAGACACCAATGAATTCGTTATCCTGTCAGGTGATGGATATATCAGAACATATTTCCTTCCGAATGCAGGAAAAGCCTACTACGACAGACAGTAACAAAAGAAACTATACCCTCATCGCCGGATGGGGGTATATTTGTGGACACAAATGTAAAATTATGGAATTCATATTGCTTATGAGCGCATCAGATGATATACTATGGACAGACAGATTCCAGATTCTGCCAGAACGCATATCTTCGAAAAATCTTTCGAAGATGCATTGATGCTAGATTGGTCAAGTGATATAATCGGAGTATATAGGAAAAGGAGGAATAAGACATGGCTAGATCAATTCCAGTTTCAGAACTCAGAAATTACGGTCCGGTATTAGGAAAAGTTTATCCTGGTACTCCCGTATACCTTTCAAAGAATGGCAGAGCGGTTTTTTCGATCAGAAGTATTGAAGATGAAGAACAGTTTATCAGAGCTGAGGCGATGATACATCTTTTATGTGAATTGAACCTTGGTGTGAAAGCGGCAGAAGAAGAAGGATGGATTACTGAGGAAGAAGTCAGAACACATATGAAAGATAGGAGAATAAGAGACAAATAATGGGCTATACTCTTTTGCTTTCACCAGTTTTTTTAGCTGATCTCGATAAGGTCTGGGATGATGTATATATGGCATCGAAAAGTTATGATCTGGCGGACGCTTATGTAGAAGGTCTAATGGATAAAATTGCAGGGAAAAAAGAATTTCCGACTTCAGGAACACCGGTTTTTTATGGTGACTTTTTTACAGGATATTACAGGATGACATATAAAGCGTATACTGTATTTTACAGAATAAAAGATGTATATATTGAAGTGTCCAGAGTGCTGATGTCAAAAAGTGACTATATGGAAATATTGTTTGGTTGAGAACTGATTGGCAGGAAAGTTAAGGTTTTCTGATGTAGAAAATGATATATAAAGGCGCGTGTATATAGCGCGTACGAACCTCATCGAATGGATGGGGTTTCTTGTTTTTTTGACAGAATACCATACGCGAAATTTTCAGCTCCTCTTATGAGAAAAAATATTTTGACTGCACGCAATGTGCAGTTTCAGACTAGGAGGAGAAAGAGAATGAGCGAAATGAAAACACTAAGAGAAATCTGTGAAAGAACCGGTGCATCTAGAAGGGCGATCCAGGGGTATGAGAAAGCGGGGCTGGTGAAACCCGTGGGACGAAACAAGTATGGTTATCTTCTGTATGATGACTGTGAGGAAAACAGAATACGAAAAATCCGTTTTCTCCAGAAACTCGGGTTTACCATCCGGGAAATCAGAATGATGACCCAGATGGAAAAAGAAGAAAGGCTGAATCAGCTGAAAAAGAAAATTCAGCTGATGGAAGAAGATATCTCAAACAAAAGCGCGCTGATTGAAGAGGCAAAGAAAATTATTCAAAAGATGGAGGAAGAAAAATTATGAAGAAATGGATCAAAAGAATTCTGCTGATTATTCTGGCACTGATTGTCATTGTCATGCTGAAGGGATGTCTGTCGGGAGGGCAGAGCGACGATTATGAGAAGGAGGAGCCGCAGGAACCGGTGCAGACAGAAGAATCCGTCGATGCAGAGGATGAAGAGGAAGACATTGATGAAGAAGAGGCTGACGAGGAAGAACAGGAAGAGGAGCAGGCAGAGGAAGAAGAAAGCGGTGTCGATCCTGAATTTAAAGAAGCCATGGAAAAATACGAGGATTTCTTTGATGAGTATGTGGAATTCATGGAGAAGTATCAGGATTCCGATGATACATTGTCCATGATGGAAGATTATACCGAATACATGGAAAAATACGAGGAGGTCATGGAAGCCATGGATGATATTGATGAGGATGACCTGACCGATGAAGAACTGATTCTTTATGAGGAGACATTGGTGAATGTACAGAAGAAACTGCAGGAACTGCAGTAAAGAGGAAAATATAAAAGGATGCGGAAAAGAAATCCGCATCCTGTATTTTTTTGTTATTTTTTAATGATGATATGTATTACCACACAAGCCAGAAGCAGGAACGGATAGAACAGGAATGGAATGATGGATACACTTGTGATTCCAACTGCGCCTGCTGCCATCAGAAGCTGCGCTCCGTAAGGGATGATTCCCTGCCATATGCAGGAGAAGATATCCAGAAGGGAAGCTGTATCTTCCGGTTCAATATCGAATTCTTCACTGATATCCTTTGCAATCGGGCCTGCCATAACGATGGCTACGGTATTGTTTGCCGTTGCAATGTCCATCAGGGATGCAAGGATGCCGATTCCGAATTTTCCGCCTTTCTTACCCTTGAAGTTGTTCTTGATGAGCTGAAGGATCCATTCGAATCCGCCATATTCCTTCATCAGTGAACCAAGGGATGCTACAAGAATGGTAACAATCATGGTTTCAAACATTCCGCTGACACCCTCGTCCATGGAGCTGAGCATGGTATCCATGACCAGAGACTTTGTCATGAGTCCGATCAGTGCGGAAAGGACAATACCTCCGCCCAGTACGATGAATACATTGATGCCGCAGATTGCTGCAATCAGTACTGCAAAGTATGGAATGGCCTGTATGATGTTATATTCATGTTCTTCCAGCGGTGCTGCATCGCCGGAAAGGCATAATATGATGAGAAGAACCAGGGTTAATACTGCTGCAGGTGTTGCAATCCATAAGTTTCTCTGGAACTTGGCTTTCATGTCTACACCCTGTGTCTTGGTTGCTGCGATGGTTGTATCTGAAATGAAAGACAGATTATCACCGAACATGGAGCCGCCGACTACTGCTGCAACGCACATTGGAAGATTCAGATGTGCGACAGTAGCTACAGAAAGTGCAATCGGTGCCAGTACGGAAATGGTTCCGCAGGATGTACCCATTGCCAGTGAAATGATACATGCGATGATGAACAGTCCAGGGATGGCAAACTGCGATGGAATCAGATCCAGTAACATGTATGCAGTGGCATCTGCACCGCCCGCTGCCTTTGCGATTCCTGAAAATGCACCTGCCATCAGGAATATGAACAGCATGATGGTGATGTTATCGTCGCCGATACCCTGTGCACAGGCATGAATCTTGCCATCAAAATCCAGTTCTTTGTTCTGAAGAAAAGCGACAACCAATGCAACCATGAAAGCTACGACTACAGACATGATATAGAAGCCCATTCCGCCTTCCGGTGGATTGATATATTCATAGTAGATACCGATTCCCAGATAAAGTGCAAGGAATACGATAATTGGAATCAACGCCTTTCCTCTAGGTGTCTTCTTATCCATTTTAAAATAATCCTCCTGAAATATTGTATTGTTTGATATATGTTAAACCAATATGTTTAGACACTAACTTATTTAGTATATCTAACATATGAATGAAAGTCAATGTATGCGCAGAAAAAGGAGAAAAAGTTGTAAGCACTTTCCAATTTTGTTATAATTATAACTAGTATAGCCAAAGGAGAGACAGATGACATTTTTACCTGTAACAAAACAGGATATGATGGACAGAGGATGGCAGCAGGCGGATTTTGTACTTGTTACAGGGGACGCCTATGTGGACCATCCATCTTTTGGTACGGCAATCATCTCCCGAGTTTTAGAAAGCTCCGGATACAGGGTATGCATATTGGCTCAGCCCGATGTGAAATCCGCAGAGGATTTCCGAAGGTTTGGGAGACCGAGGCTGGGATTTCTGATCAACTCAGGGAATGTGGATTCCATGGTAAATAATTTCTCCGTGTTCCGGCACCGGAGAAAAACAGACATCTATGCACCGGGCGGGCGATATGGACTGCGTCCGGACCGGGCAGTCATCAGATACTGCAATAGAGCGAGAGAGGCATATAAGGGATGTCCCATCATCATTGGAGGCCTGGAAGCATCGCTCAGGAGGTTTTCTCATTATGACTATTGGGAGGACCAGGTGCGCCGCTCCATCCTGATGGATGCAAAAGCCGATCTTTTAATGTATGGCATGGGAGAGCGGTCTGTCATTGAGATTGCAGAGGCCCTGGACAGCGGGATTGACGTGAAGGATATCTGCTGGGTCAAGGGGACATGCTTTAAAACAAAGGAACCGGATGGGGATGTGGTAATACTTCCATCCCATGAGGAGGTTTCAAAGGACAAAAAGAGTTACTGCAGGAGCTTTGCCATGCAGTATCGAGAAAATGACTGCATCAGCGGACAGCGGCTGGCAGAACTTCACGATAATGGCTATTATGTGGTGCAGAATCCGCCGCAGGAGCCTCTGGAGAGGGAAGAACTGGATCATGTCTACGAACTTCCCTATGAGCGGAAATGGCATCCTGTCTATGATTCTCAGGGGGGGATCCCCGGGTTTTCCGAAGTGAAATTCAGCATTGTTTCTTCCAGAGGATGCTTTGGAGGCTGTGCATTCTGCGCACTGACCTACCATCAGGGGAGAGAAGTAAGAAGCAGAAGCAGGGAAAGCATTGTCAAGGAAGCGAAGCTGCTGACAAAGGATCCGGGATTTAAAGGATATATCCACGATGTCGGCGGTCCGACGGCAAACTTCCGTTTTCCATCCTGTGAGGAGCAGAAGAAGCGGGGCATGTGCAAAAACAGAGACTGCCTGTTCCCGGAGCCGTGCAGGAAACTTCATGTGGATCACCGGGACTATCTGGATGTCTTAAGAGCTGTAAGAGAAGTAAGAGGTGTAAAAAAAGTATTCATCCGCTCCGGCATACGGTTTGACTATGTCATGGCGGATCCGGATCGGCAGTTTTTAAAGGAACTCTGTGAATATCATATTTCCGGAACACTGAAGGTAGCACCGGAACATGTTGCGCCTGAGGTTCTGTGCCAGATGCATAAGCCGGAAAAAAAGGTATTTGAAGAGTTTGCGCGGGCTTACGGGAAGACCAATGAGAGATTGAATAAAAAACAATATCTCATTCCTTACCTGATTTCTTCTCATCCGGGAAGCACGCTGGATTCGGCGATTGAGCTGGCGCTTTTTCTGAAGGATTATGGTTTTGTGCCCGATCAGGTGCAGGATTTCTATCCGACACCGGGAACACTTGCAACCTGCATGTATTATACAGAGATGGATCCGTTTACTCTGGAACCTGTCCATGTGGCAAAGACCATGGAAGAAAAGAAAATGCAGAGAGCGCTTCTGCATTTTAATAAAGAGGAAAACAGAGCTACTGTCATTCGGGCACTGAAGAAGGCAGGAAGAGAAGATCTACTAGATGTTCTTCTGCCGAAAGGAAAAGGAAAGAAAAGAAGATGAGCATACTTTCTAGACTTCCGGAGCTGATGGAAGAAGCAAGGAAAATCTATGAAGAATATGAGCCCGGAGAGTACGAGACTCTGGAACATCACGGAGAAGAAGAAGGTAGTCTTCTTGTTCATGGAGAATGCCTGGATTTCATGAAATATCTGATGGATGTCAGAGGAATGAAAGGCAAAGTCAGTCTGATCTATGTGGACCCTCCGTTTTTCACAAGATTAAAGCATGAGGCGATGGTAAAGCATCCGGTTACCGGAAATAATATCTCCATTCCGGCATATTCCGATCAGTGGGATCAGGGAACCGATGGATATTTCCTGATGCTGATCACCAGGCTTCTGGCAATGAAGGATCTGCTGGCCGATGACGGCGCCTTATGGGTGCATCTGGACTGGCACATCTCCCACTATGTCAAGGTCATTCTGGATGAAATCTTCGGCATGAAGAATTTCGTGAATGAGGTGGTCTGGACATACAAGTCCGGCGGAAGTACAAAAAGACACTTTTCCAGAAAGCATGATACGATTCTTTTTTATGGAAAAACATCCGCCTACTATTTCAAGCCTCAGGTGGAGAAATCATATAACAGGGGGATGAAGCCTTACCGGTTTAAAGGCGTTGAAGAATTTGAGGATGAAAACGGATGGTATACTCTGGTCAATATGAAAGATGTATGGACCATTGACATGGTTGGAAGAACTTCCTCAGAAAGAACAGGATATGCCACGCAGAAACCGGAATCGCTCCTGATGAGAATCATGGAGAGCTGCTCAAGAGAAGGAGATATCTGTGCCGACTTTTTCGGCGGCTCCGGCACTACGGCTGCGGCTGCTGCCAAAACGGGGCGGCGTTTCATTTCCTGCGATGGAGGAAGTCTGGCCACCGAAATGTGCATCAAAAGGCTGGACCGGATTGGTGCAGGGTTTGATATTCTTCAAGAAAAAAATAAAAATGATTATAAATATTGTCAAAAAACAGATGAAATTTCTGTCAGAGATGATATAATAGACGTTGGCGTCTATATAGATAGTCGGGATGAGACAGACTCTGCCATAGACATGTGGAGCATTGATCTTGACTATGACGGAAAAATCCATCGGCCGGATTACATATTTTCAAGAAGCAAAGATGGCTTTCCAAAGACGCTTGGTCTGATGAATGAGCAGATGAGCATGTTTGATTCATCAGATGACCACATCAAATGCGGAGAAACCATCAGCATTGTGTTCTATGATATTCTGGGAAACAGGACACAATACATATATTAGATTAGGAGAGAGTAGAATTAAAATGAGTGCAAATCCATACAAGACTCGTGAGGGCGGTGCTACAGTAACAGTATTTGTTCCCTACGACTGTCAGAACAACTGTCCATTCTGTATAAACAAAGAAGAATATTCATGCTTGGACGGGTTTTCTCTTGAAAAGATTCTTGAGAGTATTAAGATCATGGATGAAATTACACCTTACTGTGATTTTGTATTTACAGGCGGAGAGCCATTTGCAAATCTGGAATCCCTGCAGGTAATGCTGGATGCAGTTCCAAAGACACATAAGGTCTACATCAATACAACCTTTCCTGTATTTGCAGACAGAACGGAAGATGATATGATTCGTTTCGTTGAGAAGAATAAGGATAAGATTACATGCATCAATATCTCGAGACATCTTGTAGGATATGTGGAAGAGTCATCTGATGAGCTCCTTGCAAAAATACCGACCAGAACAAGGGTGAACTGCGTTCTTTACAAGAATTATCCTACAGAAAAACTTACGGAGTATGTAGAGAGATTCTGCAAGATCCACATTCCTGTACAGTTCAGATATGACTATACGGATACTACACCGGATAATCTGTATAAGGAAGAGGGAGATATAATATTAGCTGACCTTAAAAAGTACTTCAGGTACACTGGTCTTAATGGCTGCAGAATGAGAAATGGATATCACTTCAAGTACAAGGATCTTGAAATGACATACCACAAGACTCTTCCGTACAGTACAATTGTTGAGACTGATGAGAACGGTGTTACGTATGACATCCTATATGATATCGTAATCAAACAGACCGGTGAGATCCATGGAGACTGGGATGGAAAGATTCTTGATGTGGAAAAGTACAGACACGTGACTTATGAACCTTATGATCTGAAGTGGATTGAGGTCATTGAAGATTAGAACATCTGCGGAGCAGCCTGCTCCGCTTTTTTCTTTTTTGGTGTTGAAAAAAGAAATATTTATGGTACAATAATTATTGTTGACAGATAAATATGCGGAAGTGGCTCAGGGGTAGAGCATCGCCTTGCCAAGGCGAGGGTCGCGAGTTCGAATCTCGTCTTCCGCTCCAGATGGAGACAGGAAATCCTGTCTCTTTTTCTTTGATCCTTTCAGGCTAATGAAAAAAAGAATACAGGAAAGGTAGACAGGCGGCCGTAAAGCAATGTCTTTGGGGTTGTTTTTTTGGTTTTTTGAAAAATAACCAAAAAATGTAAATTCTCTCTTTTATTTACTGTAAAAATATGGTAAACTTCATTTACAAGCAAGGCGTCCGTCAGACGATGGGGGTCGGATGACCAAAATGGCGCCGGAGAAGAAAACTCAAAAGGAGGGAAAAATGAAAAAGGGATTTAAGAAAGTGCTGTCACTTCTGGCAGTGCTGTCTGTTCTGCTTGCCTATACCATTCCATATTCAAGCTTTGCAGAAACAGACATGGTGCACAATGATCTTTCTGATCTGACAGAAACGGTCGGAGAACAGATGGAAGGAGAACTCCATGATACGGGAGGAGAAATGGTATTTGCTGTCACTTCTCCAAAGCTGGAAGCATCCTCCGGGAAATGGACCATTCAAGCGACCAGGGAATGGAATTATCCGGGAACATCCAAATGGCCATGCAAGAAATGGGTGGCATATCGTTCATCAGATCCGTCGGATACCATTACCGCCTACTGTCTGCAGCCGGACCTTGCAGGACCGGTGGACAGTGTGGGAAGCACGCACACCTATGCGGATTCCAATGTAACGACATCTGTAGAAAGTGATGTTAAAAAGTGCCTGTATTATTGCTATGGATACCCTGGCTGGGAAGAATTGAAGGAGGTCATTGACCGTGAAATGAAGGGAACGGCCTTTTCTCCTTCCGGAACGTCATATGCGGCATCCAGTCAGTATTACATGTGCTGTCACATTCTTCTTGCGCTTTTCTATTATGATGATACATCTGCATCATCCAAGGCATTTGACGGCATTGATTCTTCTGAATATGCGAAGGAAAGAGATGCTTTCCGTGCGGTATATAAGAAGGTAAAATCTTTTGATGACATTCCGACAGGAGACATGAGCATACAGCTGAAAAAAGGCAGCGGCAGTTTTTCCGGAAATGCCATATCCATTGGAGCCGCAGAGCTTCAGTATTATAACAAAAAAACGGATACAACAGTAAGCGGCGTTGCGTATACGGTGCCTGCCGGAACTTTCATCACGCCAAGAATTACCGTAAAATGCAATGAAAAGGACAGGGTGAAGGTGCAGATTCCTGCCGGGACGAAGCTGAAGGTGGTAAGAGACCGCGGCACGGAAAATGCCAGAATGCTCACCTATGCATATGGAGCGGATTCTGCATATATCGACGATAACAACTGCGTGCAGCTGAAAAACGGAGACGTATATTTCTATGAAGCACCGGAGACGAAGACTTCTTCCTATTCCGGAAGTGTAAGATCGCAGAACGGAACGTTCATACCATACAGGCTGAAATGCTCAGGCAAGCAGGACATTGCCTTTGCTGCTTCAGAATCCGTGGATAAGATCAATGTTTCGGTGGCATTTCCGACGGGAGGCATCCGGATTATCAAAAAAGATGACGGATCGCTGAATGCTTCCGGGAATAATCCGGCATACAGCCTTTCCGGCGCAAAATTTGAAATCAGATACGGCGGAAGTCTTGTGGATACAGTATCGGCTGTCACATCGTCAGACGGAAGCTATTATGCTCTGAAGAGCGGCATGCATTATGGCACTTACGAAATCCGCGAAGCGGCGCCGCCAAAGGGATATCAGGTGGCAGGAAGCACAAAGGAGGTTACAGTGAATACTGCAGGAACTTCCTCTGTCACTTTTCAGGATACTCCGGTTGTGCGGCCGTTTGGGCTGACGATTGAAAAGAAGGACAGCGAAACAGGAAAAAGCAAAGGACAGAAAGGACTGTCTTTTAAAGGAGCAGTCTATGAAGTGGCATATTATCTTTCTGCAGCAGTTTCCGCAGATGCAAAGAAGTTTGCAGATTCTCATCAGCCGTATGCGAAATGGTATCTGACAACCGATGAAAATGGCAGAGCTTCCTTTGGAGAAGAGAGCCTTGCTGCAGGATACAAAAACAGTGCATTCTACACAGCTGCAGGCGGCTATGCCATGCCTCTTGGCGTGGTAACGGTACGGGAGGTCAGTGCGCCGGAAGGATATGAAATCAGTGATGAAGTAAAGCTTATGAATATTGGTACAAATTCGGCGGCGCAGTTTACCCATGCATCTGCAGAGCAGATTGCAAGGGGAGACCTGAATCTGCAGAAATGCGAGAAATATACGGGAAGAAAGATGGCAGATGTTGTATTTAAAATCACAGATCTTTCCACAGGAGAATGGCATGTGATAGCAACGGATGAAGAAGGAAGATTTTCATCATTAAAAAACAAAAAGAACAGAAACGGAAACGATTCAGCAGTCCGGGTGGAGGACGGCAAGGAAAAAGTACTGGAGGACCGGATTGATTCTGAAGCAGGAATCTGGTTTGGAGAAGGCATGCCGGATGAAAACAGCGGCTCTCTTACCTACGGAGACTACCGGATTGAAGAATTGTCTTCCGGAGCCAACAGGGCGAAGATACTCGCAGAGCCGAAGGTGATTCATGTAACGCAGCATGGTGCATCCATTGATCTTGGCGTCATTGAAAATGATGGAATGCTGATTTCCACCAGTGCATCGGATGAACTGACGGAAGGACATGCCGGCTTTGCACAGAAGAGAGAAGTGGTTCTGGACCAGGTGAAATATGAGCATGCAGTGCCGGGAAGAACCTATCAGGTGACGACGACTGCAAGAAACCAGGAAACAGGAGAGTGGATTATCTGTGACGGAGCTGCAGCAGAAACGGTAACATCCTTTACAGCAGAAGAAGAAAGCGGCATGGTGGAAACAAAACTGGTCTGCGATCTGGAAGACATGGACCAGAAGAAGATTGTGCTGTTTGAATCCATCTCTCATGTGAATGAAGAAGGAGAGACGGTGGAAGATGCATATGAAGAAGATCTGGCGGATGACAACCAGATGATTTCCTTCACATCCCCTGCCATCTCCACGACATGCACTGATCAGGAGAGCGGAGACCACATGACTATGGCCGGCAAAGAAGTGAAACTGGTGGATGAAGTAAAATATGAAGGACTTGTGCCGGGCATTGAGTATGTGGTGGAAGGAACGCTCATGAATCGGGAGACGGGAGAACCTGCGGAAGTAAATGGAAAGCCAGTAACGGCAAAGAAAAAATTCGTACCGGATAAGGAAGCCGGGACCGTGAAAATATCATTTGCCTTTGACGGAAGACAGCTGGAGGGCACGAGCCTTGTTGCATTTGAAGAACTGAGCATCAAGGGGCGCGTCATTGCAAAGCATCAGGACCTTCAGGACGAAGGACAGACGGTGCATCTTCCGGGCGTGCATACCGAAGCAACAGATCAGGAGTCCGGAACACATATGGCGATGGCAGATGATAACGTGCGCATAGGAGATACAATCTCTTATGAAAACCTGATACCGGGAAGGGAATATACCGTGCAGGGAATCCTGATGGACCGGGAGACAGGAAAGCCTCTCATCTGCGGCGGCACGGAAATAACAGCGGAAAAGACTATCCTGCCGGAAGAGGAAAGCGGAAGTCTGGAGCTTTCTTTCGCATTGGACGGCTCCTGCATGAAGGGAAAGAAAACCGTAGTATTTGAAACGAT
>JAZRWY010000021.1:0-8842 GCA_045599945.1 Anaerovoracaceae bacterium
TTACATTCTTCGGACTGGTATTGTGCAACCTTTAGTCGCACGATTTCAGCCGGAGAATTTTTTCTTTTCGAAAATATTTTCAGAAAACTGTTGCAATTCAAAATACTCTGTGGTATTATAATGCCATAAAGTAAGTAATGAAAAGCCATAACCTAACGCATTGATATATCATATGGTAAAAACGAAAGGAGCATTTCAAGTGAGACTTAAAGAACCTAATTAAGGCGGCTACTTAAGTGATAGATTTAAGTAGCCGCTTTTTTATTTCTTCTTCCATTGCATTTTTTCAAAAAAAGGAAAAGCTGCCCTGCGGCAGCTGCTTCTGATCAGTCCTTCTGCTGGTCCGGATGTTTCTCATTCCAGTACCAGAGTGGAAAATATCCAAGTCTCATCAGCATTCCATCAAAATCTCTATGGAAATTATCATGCAGCGACTTGATTTTATCAAATACCTTGGATTTTTCTTCTGCTTCTTCAATAGAGCCATAAAAGGCCAGCTCATTCTTCTTGGAATCATATTCCCAATAATTCTCTTCTATTTCTCTAACTACATAATCATCGTCATATCCGATGATGCAGACGCCTTCAATTCCCGAGATGCCATCTCTTGGCATGAAGGTTCTTTCGAGGTTTCCCATTATCTTCGTCTTTAATTCTTTGTTCTTCATATTCTTTCTCCAACCTTATCATTTCAGTTTCTGTATTGTCTTGGCTGCAATCATGTCAAGCGCTGCAAGACCGATGACAACACCAATGAAGATGTTCTGAAATTTCTCATCAAGGACTGCGCCGCCTGCACTGAGCCCAAGGCCTGCAATGCATAATGCTCCAATCACCATGATCAGACCTTCTATTACTGCAAATTTTTCTGCTGATTCTTCTGTATATTTTTCATCTTCCTTCCACGGGCTTTTCTTTGATGCTATTTCAAGGAATCCATACACAAGAGCCAGTGCTGCAATTATGAGCGTACAATAATTAACTATTGTCATGTTTTTTCCTCCAGTATTATTACTACTGTTTTAGAATACCACAAAACGAAGAAAAAAACGAGCATATCGCTCGTAATTATCTTAAGAATTCTGTTAAAGAAGTTTTCTTCCCCCATGATCTCAGCTTGCTGAGAGCCTTTGCTTCAATCTGACGAATTCTTTCTCTGGTCAGTCCATACATTTCACCGATTTCCTCAAGCGTCCGCTCTTTTCCATCCATGAATCCATATCTGAGGCATACAATATCTCTCTCCCGATCCGTCAGATCCTTCATAACCTCACAGATTTCATCTCTCAAGGTTGCATTCATCGCCTTTTCATCCGGACCGATGGAATCATCCGGAATAAAATCTCCGATGCAGGAATCCTCTTCCTCTCCTACCGGCATATTCATGCTCATGGGCTCCTGCGCAGCCTTTAGAACCTCTTTGACCTTCTGTAAGGTAAATCCCGTTTCTGCAGCCAGTTCTTCCAGCGTAGCATTTCTGCCGTATTCCTGGATCAGTTTTTTCGATGCCTTATTCACTTTATATATGTTATCTACCATATGCACCGGAACTCGAATGGTTCTGGCCTGGTCAGCAATTCCTCTGGATATGCCCTGCCGGATCCACCATGTTGCATATGTTGAAAACTTGTATCCCAGAGTATGATCAAATCTTTCTGCAGCTTTCATCAGGCCCATGTTTCCTTCCTGGACCAGATCCAGATAGGATAGTCCATGACCGATGAATCTCTTTGCAATGTTGGCAACCAGCCTCAGATTGGCTTCACAGAGTTTTTTCTTCGCTTCTGCATCGCCTTCTTTGATCCGTTTCGCCAGTTCAATCTCTTCTTCTGCGCTAAGAAGCGGTATTTTCCCGATTTCCTTCAGATATCTTCTGATCGGATCCGTCAGTTCTGCCTCATATGCATCTTCCAGTTCTCTTTCCCTTTTTTCATCCAGCGGCTCAAATTCGAAAAGTTCCTGTTCGGCAGGCTCCTTTCCTTCCTGTTCCAGCGGCTGAATTCTTTCATTTCCTTCCTGTATTTCCTGAATGTTTCCTATCGCTTTTGCTATTCTGGTCTGCCCTGCCTGCGCTGCCTGCATTTGTGTCCTGCCTTTCCATGATGATCATATTCTCAAGCATGTTGCTGTATTCTTTTCATTTTTTTGCGTGCCTTACGATTATATCACAATGAAATGAATAATTGAACCCATAAAAATATATTCAGACAATACTGTTTTCTCCCCTCATATTTAAGGAATCTTAAGATTTATTCTTCTCCATCCATGGTACAATTTTTTCAGGAGGAAGAAAAATAATGAAGAAGGAGTTTAATAGATACAGATACTACGACTACATAGGAATACAGGATCATCTGACCGAAATGGCCGCTAGGGGACTGCAGCTTAGAAAAACCGGAAACCATATCTGGCAATATGAAGAATGCCCTCCCGAAGAACTGAGGTACTGCATGGAATACAGGGATAAGGATTCCAGCATTCTTGCCGCATATGCAGGTAATGATGCAATTACTCAGGAAGCTGTCCAGTCCGCAGCGGAAAAAGGCTGGACCTTCATAGACACATGGGCGAACCTGCGGATCTATTCTACCAGAGAAGTGGATGCCGCACCTCTTGAAAAAGATTCTCCTGAGAGATTTGAAAAGATAAAGAAGGTCACGAACAAGACATTTACAGTGCCGATGATCATACTTTTCGTCTTCTGCGTCATCCTGCTGTTAACAAATGTACGGCCGGTATTCATTCGGCCCCTTGAGAACCTCTGCTCATATACATCACTTCTTGTAGCCTTTTCCGCAGTATTTGCAGGCATTGTAACGCTCTTGAACATGATCCAGGGGGTATCCTGGCTAAGGCGTTCAGAAAAATCCATAAAAGAAGGCGGCATTTGTGCAGATCCTCATTCCAGGACATATATGATGCTTGATGCCGGCGTATACTTGCTCCTTGGATTATTCCTTGTTGTATTGGCACTATCCATAACGAATGAGGACGGTGCCGGAGCAGGACTGCACTTCGTCGTATATTTTGTGTCATTCATGCTGCTTCTATTCCTCTGCACTTGGATTACTTCGCTGCTTAAGGAAAAGCACGCTTCAAAGGGAAAGATCGTTCTGGTCACCATCATTGAGGTCTTAGCTATTGTAGGGATATTGACATTCGTTCCGTTCTTTGATTCGGACACAGATACTTCACATTATGAAGCCCACGGAAAACTTCCGGTTACGCTGGAGGCCCTTGGGCAAAAGGGAAGCGACCTGGATGAATGCTACTATCATAATAACAGCACCTTCATTCTTTCAAGAGTATCCGGTGATCAGTGGCATGATTACAGCGATGACGGAGGCTATCTTGGTGGACATGTCGGCTATTCCATCAACAGGATAAAGAATTCCGACAGATACGACTGGTTCTTTAAAAAGGCTTTCTATGAGAATACCCTCTTTGTTGCACCCGGCGCATCAGTCATGGATGACTGGGAGAAGGTGGATGAACCGTCCTGGGGCGCCGAAACGGTATACAGGTCAAAAGTCTATGTGGGTGAGATCTCTGATGAGAAGGACTTTGGTACAGAATGGATTCTCGGTACTGGGGAATATATCATATATGTAAGCACCAGCTGGGAACCAACAGATGACCAGAAAAAGATCATCGTAGATAAGCTGATTGATGCAATTGAAAACTAACGATAAAAATAGCGGCCAGTTCTTCTTGAACCTGCCGCTATTGTTTATCCCAGGATTTCTTTAATTTCCTCTAGTTCTCTTCCTGTTATGTCCGCTATATCTTCTTGTGAAATGCCTTTTGCCTTCATCTTCCTGATAGCATCCATCTCCTTATTCTGATGGGATTTTTCAATCTGCGCTACTTTTTCCTCTGCAAGCTCCTCTGCACGCTCTTCTGCAAGTATCTCTGCACGCTCTTCTGCAATCTCCACTGCAAGTTTCTCGGCAAGTGCCGCCGCCTCTATCTTCATCTTTTCATCCCATGTCATAATCGAATCCTCCTCGTCATGATTGACCCGTATAACTTCTTTGTGAATGTCTGAAATGAGGATGTTATCTTTCGTAAGACTTCCGTTTCTGAAATACTCATACAGGGCATTCATTTCATTTGTAAGCTCTTCGCCTTCATATTTCAGGTTCAATATTATTGTACACGTGCCATCTCCCAGATTCAAGCCTGTATATTCTTCACAGCTCATTTTGAATGTATATCTGGGGTGATTCATTCCAAAATAGTCAAACATGCATAAAAAGATTACCGTTGTAGGTTTTAATTTCTCGTAGGAATCTCCCTTCTCAAGCTGATTCCTGACCATCTGATAATGATAAAACTTTGACCGGTTCGGTATGTGATATTCTTTTCTGTTCTCGTTTTGCATTTCCATATCGATTTTTCTGTGTTCGGTCTGCACATATATGTCAAACCTAACATCTTTGCATTCAATCCGGATAAACGTCTTCTCTGCTGTAATATTATCTTCAGTGAGTTCATCCAGATCCGGATAGTCACCTTCCGGTAAAATCATCTTGAGAAATCTCCTGCAAATGGATGGATTCTGCATGACAAGAGGAAATACGATTGTATGTGTTATTGGCTGCATCTTAATCTCCTTTCTTTTCTCACAATAGTATATCACAGGTGATTTCCATTTTAAAGCATTGTTTCCATTTAATTACATTTAACCATAAAAATAGAGGGCAGCTTAGCTACCCTCAGTTTTTACCATTTACCCTTATTTGTAAGTTTCAAATACGAACTGTACGATTGTGCAAAGAACTGGTTCTTCTAATACGTCGATTGAGCTTGGGAATTCAGGGTTTTCTGGAAGGTCGATGTACTTGAAGTTTCTAACTTCAACCTGGATCTTGTCTCCAACAACCTTGTTGATTCTTGCATGGTATTCAAGATAGTCACCAGCGAAGCAAGGAGTATATAATCTTACCTTCTTAACTTCTACGATGTGACCCATGTTACCAAATTCTCTAGCCATCAGTCTCTTAGCTGTATCTTCCATAAGAGTGATGTTTCTAGCTCCGTTTACAACGCCGCCAAGATAGAATACGTCTCTATCTGACATTCTGTATCTGAACTTCATTTCTTCTGGATGGTTAGGATCGAATGCAGCGCCTTCGAAATCGTCGTTGTCAGCCCATGGTTCCTTAACTTCGCCATCTGGCTGTTCGCCTCTCTGTAATTCCTTCTTAACTACAAGTCTTACAGTACCTTCTGCGCATACTACAGGTTCATCAAACCACTTCATTTCGCCGATAGGAGCGTTTTCGATTCCAGCCCTTGCTGCAGGTGTAGCAAGCTTGAATACTTCGATGTGGCAGTCTCTTGATGTGTTACCGATCTTTGTAAGAGTTGCCTTATATTCCATCATGTCGCCTACATATACGTCTTCGAATACCTGTACGCCAGTGTAGCCAAGGCAAAGGGATTCGTCGCCGTCTACAAGGATCATTTCTTCTGTTTCTACGTCGCCGATGAAGTCGAACATTCTTCCTACTGGAACGATGCCATCAGGATTGTTAGCATCAGATGTAGTCATGTTGTAGCTTAAATACGATACTTTTCTCATTTTTTCTCCTCCTATTTAGAATAAATGATTATAAGTTAGTTCATACGTAAGTGTATGAATTAGATTACTCCTTCTTCCTGAAGCTGCTTTTCTTCTTCTTCAGTAAGTCCGAATACTTCTCTGTTGTGCTGTCCTACCAGTGGTGATGGAGCGAAGATTCCGCCCGGAGTTTCTGAAAGCTTGCAGACAACGCCCTGAACGTCCATCTTGCCTGCTGTTGGATGATCCATGGTAACGATCATTTCTCTAGCCTTGCACTGAGGATGTTCGATGATTTCCTTAACGTTAAGAACTGGACCGCATGGTACGCCAGCTTCGTCCATGATCTGTTCGATTTCAGCCTTCGTGTACTTGATACACCAGCTGTTGATAACTGGCTTTAACATGTCAACATAGTTCGTCTGTCTTAAGTCGTTTGTTGCATATTCAGGAACATCTACCATTTCCGGCATTTCCATGGCGTCGCACATCTTTGCAAACAACTTGTTGTTACCTACACCAAGTGCTACGTATCCATCCTTACATTCATATACGTCGAATGGAGCGATTGATGGGTCTATGTTACCGTTTCTTTCAGGGATTTCTCCGCCAACTGTGTAGTTAACGATTGCGTTTTCAAGGATTGAGAACATTACGTCCATCATTGAAACGTCGATGTGCTGTCCCTTACCAGTCTTTGCTTTGTAGTAAAGAGCCATAAGAGTACCAACACAAAGATAGATGCCTGATACGTGGTCAGCTACGGATGGTCCAACCTTTACTGGAGATTCATTTTCTTTGAATCCTGTTAAGTAAAGCATTCCGCCCATTGCCTGTGCTACTACGTCGTATGCCGGTCTGTGTGAGATTGGGCCATACTGACCGAATCCGGAACCTGATGCATATACGATTTCAGGGTTGATTTCTTTGATTGTATCGTAGTCGATCTTTAACTTCTTAGTTACGCCACCCTTGTAGTTTTCTACAAGAACGTCAGCATCCTTTACAAGATCGTAAAGCATCTGTCTGCCTTTTTCGCTCTTAAGGTTTAATGTACAGCCCTTCTTGTTTCTGTTGAATGAAGCGAAGAATGCTGATTCGCCTGATTTTTCTTCGAAAGGTCCCCAAGTACGGCACTGTTCACCGCCAAGTGGTTCGATCTTGATAACTTCAGCACCATAGTCTGCTAAGAACATTGTGCAGAATGGTCCGTTTAATGCTGATGTAAGGTCAATAACTTTAAGTCCTTCAAAACATTTTTTCACGAGTATATCCTCCAAAATTTTTTATTCTAATTCAATCAATATCGATTATTTGTTTGCTCTTGCTTCTGTGATTGCTTCAACAAGAAGTGGAGTTACCTTGAACAGGTCGCCACAGATACCGTAGTCAGCGATTTCAAAGATTGGAGCATTAGGATCCTTGTTTACTGCTACGATAAGTTCTGATTCCTGCATGCCAGCCTTGTGCTGGATGGAGCCTGAAATGCCAAGGGCAACGTAAAGCTTAGGATGTACAGTCTTACCAGTCTGTCCTACCTGGTGGTCATGAGATAACCAGCCGGAGTCAACAGATACACGGGATCCGCCAACAACGCCGCCGCCTAAAGCGTCAACTAACTGCTGAGCAAGGTCGATTCCGCCTTCTACGTCCTTAGCAATACCTCTACCTACGGATACGATGATGTCTGCGCCGATAAGGTCAACAATCTTCTTTGCAGCCTTTTCAACGGATTCTACTACAGTCTGGATATCTCCTGGCTGTAATGTTGATTCGTACGATTCAACGATGCAAGCATCTGCCTTTGCCTGGTCAAACGGATTCTTCTTCATTACGCCTGGACGTACTGTTGACATGCAAGGTCTGAATCTAGGGCAGATGATTGTAGCCATTAAGTGACCGCCGAATGCAGGTCTAGTCATCTTAAGATTCACGTCGTTCATGTCGAACTTGTCCATCTTTTCCTTTGGAAGAGTTGATGAAACCTTTAAGAATTCAACATAGTTTTCCATGTCGATGTCAAGGTGTGTACAGTCAGCTGTAAGACCTGTGCAAAGTCTTGCTGCACATCTTGGAGCAAGGTCTCTACCATAGTTCGTAGCTCCGAAAAGTACTACTTCTGGCTTCTTGTCTTCGATGATGTCACATAATACCTTTGTGTAACCATCCGTTGTATAAATTTCTAATGCTGGATCTTCGATTACGTATACTTTATCAGCACCGTATCCGCCAAGTTCACTTGCAAGATCCTTTACGTTATGTCCAATCAGGACACCGATCAGATCTGAACCTCTTTCGTCAGCAAGCTTTCTGCCTTCTGAAATGAGTTCGAAGTCTGTGTTTGCTAATTTTCCTTCTCTCTGCTCACAGAATACCCAGATATCCTTGAAAGCAGCTATATCTGCACTGTTAAATGCCATGACTTATTCCTCCTATACCTATATAACGTGTTTTTCTAATAACTTAGCAGCAAGTGTATCTGCTGTGTCTCTGTTAGCGCCTTCCAGCATTTCTCCGATACCCTTAAGAGGTGGAGTGAATGATGTGAAGATGTTTGTAGGTGAGCCCTTAAGACCAATCTTATCAGGTTCGATAAGAGGTTCGTCCTTGAGTGCTTCGAAGTTAAGTACTGTCAGTGGCTTTGAATAAGCATCAGCGATTCCAAGAAGTGACATGTATCTTGGATGCATGTCCTGCTCATTGATGCAGGTGATCAGACAAGGAGTCTGAGTTGAAATCATCATGTAGCCGTCTTCAAGCATTCTCTTTACTGTAACCTTGTTTCCTTCCTTTGTGATTTCAGCTGCGTATGAAATCTGAGGAAGATGTAATTTTTCAGCAATCTGTGGTCCAACCTGAGCGGTATCTCCGTCGATAGCCTGTCTGCCTGAGAAGATCATGTCTTCATCAGTGATTCCGGTATGAACGATACCAGCGCCGATGATCTGTGATGTTGCGAATGTATCGGATCCGCCGAATTCTCTTGCGGAGATCAGGATAGCATCGTCAGCACCCATTGCCAGTAATTCTCTAAGCATTCCTTCTGCTGGAGGAGGTCCCATTGTAACTGCTGTTACCTGACAGCCAGTTGCATCCTTAATTCTAAGAGCCTGTTCCATTGCTGCAAGGTCATCAGGGTTGATGATTGTCTGCATGGAAGCTCTATCTAATGTACCGTCTTCGTGAACGGCTACTGTACCGGAAGTATCCGGAACCTGCTTTACACAAACATAAATTCTCATTTGATACTGTCCTCCTTATTTACCACTTAATACT
>JAZRWY010000022.1:0-25079 GCA_045599945.1 Anaerovoracaceae bacterium
GAAGTATCAATTTCCAGTGCAAGATTCTTCAGTCTCTTGTATTCTGCAATGTTTGCAGAATAATCCTTTTTTTTGAATAGATTTCTTGGACTGGATTCTGCATAGATCTTAAGATCCAGCTCCTTCTGAAATTCAAAGATATCTACAAAGAAATGGTCGATTGTATTGATAATTCTTTCGTTTTCTGTCATAAGTTTTCTCCTGCGTTTACTAAAAAAATTATACCACTTCGAAAAAATGATTACAATCCTTTATAAAAGCAGAAATGGAGACCTGCGTCTCCATTCATCCTTTCCATGCTTTTTTCAGTATTTCCTCTTCTTCGGCAGAAAATGCCACAAGGATGATATCCATTTCACCATCCTCCAGACATTCTCTTACTGTCTTTACTGCAATGAATGCCGCCCGTTCCTTTGGAAATCCGAAAATGCCCGTGGATATCGCCGGAAAAGCAATGGAATGGATTCCATTTTCTCTGGCAACTTCCAGGCTTCTCCTGTAGCAGGATGCAAGAAGTTCATCTTCATGACTGTTGCCTCCGGTCCAGATTGGACCGACAGTATGGATGATGTTCCTGCATGGAAGGGCATATGCTTTTGTGATCTTTGCATCTCCCGTTTCGCAGCCTCCCAGGCTTTTGCATTCCCGGAGAAGCTCCGGCCCTGCCGCACGATGAATGGCTCCGTCTACACCACCTCCTCCAAGAAGGCTGTTCTTAGCAGCATTTACGATGGCGTCCACGTGCATTGTAGTAATATTTTCTCTTCTTACTGTAACTGCCATGGATTACTTTCCTTTCTGCGCATTTCCCTGCCCGGATCTGTTCCATTTCCTCCTGATATCTTGCCGAAGCCTCATCTCTTTTTTCTTCTTCCCACAACCAGATGATGCCCAGTCCTGCCATCATCATGAAAACCATTGGTAAAAACATCATTATCTTATCCTCCATCTATGAAACTTTCATTTTTGTTCTCCTGATGGTTCTAATATATCTGAAATGATGTACCTTTTTTGTCTCATTGGCCGATAAGGTTCCGGATCACTTCTCCCGCCATGATATACCCCGCAACCGGCGGTGTAAAAGATATGCTGGCAGGCGTTCTGCTCTTCGTACGAACAGGTTCCTCTCTGGAATAGACAACCTGCAGATGTCTGATTCCACGGCTTTTCAGTTCTTTTCGCATGACCTTCGCCAATGGGTCCATGGAAGTCTTCATGATATCCGCAATCTCAAAACATTCCGGATGCATCTTGTTTCCTGTCCCCATGCATGAGACAATCGGAATTCCTTCTCTGTCACAGATGGCAACCAGCTCAATCTTTGCTGCAACCGTATCAATGGCATCTATGACATAATCATATGCGGAAAAATCAAACCGCCCAGCTGTCTCCGGAAGAAAAAATACCGGATGCACTGTCACTTTGCATTCCGGATTAATGTCCAGAATCCTTTCTCTGATGACTTCAACCTTTGGCCTTCCAACCGTACTGTGCAGTGCAATCAGCTGCCTGTTGATATTGCTCTCCTCCACAATGTCACTATCTATGATGTCCAATTCACCGATTTCCGCTCTGGCAAGTGCCTCAATTGCCGCAGCACCAACGCCGCCTGCTCCAAAGACTGCAACTCTTGCATTTTTCAGTTTCTTTAAGTTTTCTTCTCCAATTAATCCCACGGTCCGGTCTGACTGATTCATGAATCTTCCTCCCCCTCTGCCCTGAGCTGATTGATAACGGACCATATGAGGTCTGTCTCATATCCTTTGCTGGAAAGCCTCCGCGCAAGTTTCATGGCTTTTCTTTCATCCAGAATTTCATTTTCATCCACGATTTTGCGTGCCTGTTTCATGGCTCTGTCCCGCTCTTCACGTTCCAGGTCATATCCGAAGTCCTCTTCGAACCGGTAGATTCCGTTCTGGACATCCTCAGAAGAAACACCCAGATCATACAGTTCATACCGGATCAGCTTGATTCCCTTTCCTTTTGAGAAACCATAATTCAGATATGCTACCACATATTCCATGTCGTTCAGATAATTCAGCGCAACCAGTTCCTCCATGGCCTCCTGAATCTTTTCTTCCTCAAAGCCCTTTTCCTGAAGATGCTTTTTCATTTCCATCTTCGTTCTGGGTCTGTGCTCCAGATATCTGATTGCCGCTTCATTAATATTCATAAATATCCCCTGCTGTTGCAACAATGCAGCGTTCTCCAAGCCTTGCTTTCAGATCACAGATGGCATTGATTCCTGTGCAGTGCACCGGAATTACCATTTCCATCTCTTCTGCACATACTTCATCTACCACTCTCTTTCTGTCCTCCGCAGAAGCAGAATAAAGATGCATGCCTGCAACAAGTCCTTTGACCGGAAGGCCCGGGAAAAGTTCCTTGGCATGCCTTAAGATAGGAATTATACCTCTATGACTGCATCCCGAAAAGATAAAAATGCCATCCCCCTGCCTGATGGCAAGGAACTGCTCATGATTCATCCGGTCTGCCACAAGTTCACCGTCTACAATCTCATAGAAGCTTTCCGTTGCTCTGAAGCCTTCTACTTCATGAATGGTCCCGGAAACTACAATGGAATTTGTCAGCCACAGTTCATGGTCTGTAAATCTCATCCTGTCCTGCAGTTTTTCCTTCACCGCATCCGGCCACCGTATTCCTGTGGTCTCTTCGTCTCTTGTTCCATCGGGATAGAGCCCGTATGTCTTTATGAAAGCATCCTTATGCAGAATAATATCTGCATTCCCGTTGATTTCGCTGAATCTCGGAATGCCTTCCGTATGATCATAATGACCGTGCGAAATGATACATACATCCGCCAGATTCAGGTCTATATTGAGTTTTTCTGCATTTTCTGCAAAAAGATCAGAGGCGCCGGCATCAAACAGGATATTCATTTCTTCTGCTTCAATATATATGGATAATCCGTGTTCTGCTAAAATGCCGGGGTTATCTGTTTTGTTTTCTGATAAAAAATAGATTCTCATGGGGTTCTCCTTTGAAAGAAAAAGGCCACATGTGCAGCCTTACATATTTTTCAATATTTCCTTTGCATTCTTTTCTATGTCTCCGTGAAAAACAGCAGAGCCTGCTACAACAAGATCACATCCTGCCTCCACAATCTCCCGGACATTTCCGGCACCTGCGCCGCCGTCTACTTCTATGACATAGTTCAGATTTCTTTCTTTTCTGATTTCATCCAGCTTTCTGATCCTATTCAGAGCATTCGGAATGAATTTCTGTCCGCCAAAGCCTGGATTGACACTCATGACCAGCACAAGGTCAACGTCTTCCAGAATATCTTCCAGAGAAGCTACCGGCGTTGCAGGATTAATGGCAACCCCTGCCTTTACTCCGTGCCCCTTTATATTCTGCACGGTTCTATGAAGGTGAACGCATGCCTCCTGATGTACTGTAATATACTCAGTCTGCTCCGTAAGAAAATCTTCAATGTATGCATCCGGGTTCTCAATCATGAGATGAACATCAAACGGCATGGATGTCTTTCCTGCAAGGCTTTTCATCACTGCAGCCCCAAAACTGATGTTGGGAACAAAATGACCGTCCATGACATCCACATGTATCACATGCGCGCCTGCATTTTCTGCTGATTTTACATCCTCTGCAAGCTTCGAAAAATCTGCCGAAAGGATGGATGGTGCCAGTTTTGCCATATCTACCTCACTCCTTAATATCTGTTTTTTTTGTCACGGATTTCTTCAATCTGTGAAATATATGAACGGTATCTGATCTTTGATATTTTCCCTTCTTCCAGTGCTTTTCTTACTGCACAGTCCGGTTCTTTCACATGTCTGCAGTCATCATAATGACACTTTCCTTTGTATTCTGCCATCTCCGGATAATGAAAATCCAGTTCCTCTTCCGGAACTTCCAGAATATCAAAGGAGGTGAAGCCGGGCGTATCATAAATCATGCCGCCTCCCGGAACTTCAAAAATCTCCACATGTCTTGTGGTATGTTTTCCGCGTTTTGTCTTCTGGGAAAGGTTTCCCGTCTGGGCATTAGCATCCGGAAGGATTGCATTCAGCAGCGTGGATTTTCCAACACCTGAAGGTCCTGCAAAAGATGCCCGTTTCCCGGCAATCAGCCGGAACAGTTCATCTACTCCTTTTCCTGTCAGCGCATCTGTAAAGACAAGGGGATAAATGCCTGAATAGGTCTCTCTAATTTCCTGTATTCCATCTTCGGATGCCAGGTCCGTCTTGTTGACACAGATTACAATATCCAGATGATGATTCTCGGCCATGACCAGGAACCTGTCAATGACCGGATAATTGGGATCCGGCTGGCGGGCCGCCATCACAACAATGAAACAGTCTACATTTGCAATGGGCGGACGGATGAAGATGTTCTTTCTGGGGAAGATTTCTTCTATCACGCCTTTATCTTCTTCACCTTCCACCTGCGAAAATCTCACATTATCTCCAACTGCAAGGGTAATGCCTCTCTTCTTGAAAATACCTCTTCCCTTGCATTCATATGTTTTATCGCCACATTTCACATAATAGAAACCGGCAATTCCTTTCATGATAATCCCTGTCATTCAGTTCCCTCTTGCGGTTCCTCATTCGTCGTTTCATCCGGGTTCGTCACAGAATTCTCCTGCTGCTGCTCCGGCTGCTCTTCCGGCTCTTCCGGTTCAGGCGGCGTAACAGGTTCCGGTGTTACCTCCTTTGGCCCCTTGCTCACCTTGATATTGACAGAGGTTCCTTCCTCAAGTTCTGTTCCGCTGCTGTACTGCTGTGAAATGACCTGTCCCTCCGGATAATCATCGCTATATCCGTATGTCACGTTTCCGATCTCAAGATTTGCATTTCTGATTGCTTCTTTTGCATCCTCAAGACTCTTGCCTAAAAGACCCGGCATTTTAACCGTCCTGATTTCAATCTTCTTGGCCAGTACGATATTTACCGCCTGAGAAGTATTGACCTCAACACCTGCTCCCGGATCCTGGCTGATAACCGTTCCTTCCGGCGCTTCACTTTCTGCAGAATCCACATTTCCAAGGGTTAATCCTTTTTCTTCAAGCGCTGCTTTCGCCTGCTCCTGCGTCATTCCTATGAGCGATGGAACAATTTCCGTTCCGGTTCCCTTGGAAATATTTACGCGGATCACCTTGCCTCTCTTAACTTTCATGTCAGGCTTTGGAGACTGCGATACAATTTCTCCTTCTTTATATTCATCAGAGAAGACTTCATCCCCTCTTTCAATTTCAAGACCTTTTTCGTGAAGCAGGTTCTCAGCATCTTCATATGTCATTCCAAGAAGTGAAGGAACCTTGATTTCACTGCCGCCGCCAAAGACAAAATACCCTGCAGCCAGAAGTGCAATCAGCAGAATAACCGCAAGAATGACATTTCTCTTTTTCTTCCTGCTCTTTTTATCCTCCAGATACTGCTTTTCCGCTTCTTCCTGCTGCTCTTTTCTCCTCTGCTCACGATAATCCAGATCCACATTCTGAGGATCAATGGCAGCCTCTCCGACAATTCTTGTAACCTTCAGCATTTCATCCAGTTCCCGGATCAGATCATCTACCGATTCATATCTGTTGACACTTAGCTTGTCTGTACATTTCATGATGATTCCTTCCAGCCTGGACGGAATTCCCGGTACATAATGGGATGGCGGTGTCATTGGTTCATTCATATGCATCAATGCAACCTGAACAGGTGTATCTCCATCAAACGGAACTCTTCCTGTGAGCATTTCATACATTACAATTCCAAGAGAATAGATGTCTGACTTCGCGTCTATATATCCGCCTCTTGCCTGCTCCGGAGAAAAGTAGTGAACGGAGCCCATGACCATTTCTTCACCGTCTCCACTGGTTACGGCTTCATTCATAGCTTTTGCTATGCCGAAATCTGCAATCTTTGCCACACCTTCCTGTGTCATCAGGATATTATGAGGCTTGATGTCCCTATGAATGATATCATTATGATGTGCAAAACTGAGGCCTGCAGCAATCTGTTTTGTAATATTGATTGCCTTTCTGTATTCCAGAGGTCCTTCCTTTTCTATCATTTCGGAAAGAGTCTCTCCCTCAATCAGCTCCATGACGATATAGTGGACATTTCCTTCCTTTCCTACATCATAAATGCTGACAATGTTTGGGTGATTCAGCCCTGCTGCTGCCTGGGATTCCCTTCTGAAACTCTCTATGATATTCGGGTCTTTCACATATTCAGGCTTCAAAATCTTGATTGCAACAAATCGATTGAGCAGTCTGCATCTTGCCTTATATACAACAGCCATGCCGCCGTCGCCTATTTTCTCAAGCAGTTCATATCTGCCTGCTAATAATTTCACGCTCATTTCAGCCTCCTATACTCTCAGACAGACAATGGTAATATTGTCCTCTCCACCTGCTTCGTTCGCCATGTCTACCAGCTTTTCACAAGCCTGCACCATGGTCAGCGAAGCATCTGCGGCAACTGCTGCAATCGCGTCGCTGCCGATCTCTCCGTATAAGCCGTCAGTGCACAGGATAATGCAGTCATTCTGCATGATTTCCACCTGTTCATAATCAGGAACAATGTCTTTTTCCGTACCTAGCGCTTTTGTTATCACATTTCTTTTTTCATGTGTCAGCGATTCCTCTTTTGTTATGAGGCCCGCATCCAGAAGGGCATTGACATATGTATGATCCTTCGTAATCTGCACCATCTGCGAACCTCTTACAATATATGCTCTGGAATCGCCCAGATGTGCAAAATATGCAAACCCTCCCCGGATGCAGCAGATCACAATGGTCGTAGCCATTCCTTCAACTGCTGTTCTTTCCTCTGCTTTTTTCAGAATGCTTTCATTTGCTCTTTTCAAGGCACCTGCAAGATATTCGCGAACAGAAACTGCAGAATCATCCTCCGGCAGTTCATTTTCCAGAACATACTGGGTGATTTCATAAATTGCAGTTCTGGATGCAATCTCTCCGCCTGAGCTTCCACCAACTCCATCTGCGATGATGTATATGTTTTTCTCAGGCAATATGAAGCATGCATCTTCGTTATGGGTTCGCACCTTTCCTTTATTTGTCCTAAATCCTACCTGAAGCATTTTTTCACCAATCTTTATTCTTCTTCTTTCTTTCTAATCATCACACAGATAAAGAAACCATCTGTGCCATCAACGTTCGGAAGCAGCTGAATTCTTTCCTGCTCCTTAAAATCACTGTGTTTGCGAAGAAAATCGTTTACAACACGGTCATTTTCATATCTGTTGATTGTACATGTGCTGTAAAGAAGGGTTCCTCCCGCCTTTACATAATTTGAAGATGCCTCCAGGATATCTCTCTGCTTCAGAGGAAGCGCATCCATGTCGGCGTCTTTCTTCTTATACTTTATTTCCGGCTTTCTTCTGATGACTCCAAGTCCTGAACAAGGGGCATCAACCAGCACGCGGTCGGCCTTTCCGACCATGACAGGATCAACTCTTGTCGCATCCCATGTACGGGTTGTAATATTCCGGATTCCCAGTCTTTCCGCTTCACTGTCGATGATGTTCAGTTTTCTTCTGTATATGTCCGATGCAATGATTTCTCCAGTATTGTCCATTCGCTCTGCAATTGCAAGGCTCTTTCCACCGGGAGCTGCACAGACATCCATGATCAGCTCATTCTTCTGCGGATTCAGTTTTTCACTGGTCAGCATGGAAGCTTCATCCTGAATGGAGAAGTATCCCTGCTTATAGATTTCATTATCTAAAAGACCGCTTCCCTTGACATTGATGGCATTCCTGCAGAGTTTTCCCTCTTCCACGGAAAAGCCCTTTTCTTCCAGCCGTCTCATGAGATCTTTCTTCATGGTCTTCAGCCAGTTCATTCGAATGGTAACGGGCGGCGTCTCATTTCCTGCCTTCAGAAGTTCTTCCACAAAATCCACATCAAACTGTTCCAGCCACAGTTCAATAATCCAAGGCTCATAGGAGTATTTGACAGAAAGAAATCCGATCTCATCTTCTGTTCTCTCCGGAAGCTTGATGGTATATTTGTCCTTGATATATGACCGGAGTACACCATTGATGAATCCTTTTCGGCCATGACAGTATTTCTTTGCAAGATTTACACTTTCATTGACTGCTGCATATTCCGGAACACCATTCATGTATCCGAGCTGGTAGATTCCCATTCTCAGGATAATCAGGTCCGGTGTCCGGACCTTTTTTACTCCGGTTGGAACCAGCTGGTCAATGATATAATCCAGAAGAATCCTGTTTTCAGTCACACCATATACCAGTTCTCTGACAAAGGCTGGAGATGTCGGTCTTCCTACAATGATATGATGGTTCAAAGCTATGTTGGAATATGCTTTTTTTGTCTCCATGTCCAAAAGGGTCTGGTATGCTGTCTTTCTGTTATTATCCACTATTCATCGCCTCCTCTGATTATCAGCAGTCTGATCAGATTCATCAGCGCTGCTGCAAGTGCAGCAAGATATGTCATTGCCGCAGCTTTCAGTACCTTCTTTGCACCCTTTTTCTCATCCATGCTTACAATTCCAAGATCAACAATCTGATCTAGCGCTCTGCTGCTGGCATTCAGTTCCACCGGAAGCGTTACCGCATGAAAAACCACAACTGCCGCAAACAGTACAATTCCCGCGCTGAACAATGTTCCGCCCAGTGCATTCTGCGAAGCTGCAAGAATCAGCCCGATAATGATCAACGGCCATGCAAGCTTTGATGAAAAGTTTACAACCGGTACAATGGTATTCCTCACCTTAATCGGTGCATATCCTTCCGCATGCTGTATGGCATGTCCCACTTCATGTGCAGCGACCGCTACAGATGCAACGGAATCTCCATATGCTACGCCTTCCGATAGACGCAGTACCTGCTGGGTCGGATCGTAATGGTCCGTCAGCTGACCGGGTATTGCCTCTATGCTGCAGCTGATTCCGTTCGCCTGCATGATTCTCCGCGCTGCCTCTGCGCCTGTAATTCCGCTTCTCAGACTTACCTGCGAATACTTTCTGTATGCACTGTTCACACTGCTCTGTGCCCAGATGGTAAATATGATTACCGGAATCATCAGTATATATGTCCAATCGCCGATATAATACATTTCTTCTCCTTTATCTGAGGATTACTCCCTCTTCCAATCTGTTTCCTTTTAAAAATTCTTTCACCTGTACTCTTTTCTTGCCGGGCATCTGAATTACTGTGACCAGCAGCATGCCTTCTTTTGCCGCAATCTTAATTCCGTCAGGTGATACTTCTGTGATGGTTCCGCATTCTGCCTGTGAAGATTCATCCAATACCTCTGCTGCCCAGATTTTCATGGTTTCTCCCTGGTAATCTGCATAGGCACCTGGCCATGGATCCATGGCTCTGATTTTCCTTTCAATGGATGCTGCATCCATGTTCCAGTCAATCTGGCCGTCTTTTTTTGAAATCAGGCCCGCATATGTGGAGAGAGCATCATCCTGTACAACATGTTCTATCTCTTCTCCTCTGTCCAGTTTCCCAAGAATTTTTGCAATAAGCTCTGCACCGATTGCTGACAGTTCTTCCGTCAGCTCTGTCGCTGTCTTTTTCTGAACGGGAGTCTTTTCCTGCGCCAGCATGTCTCCTGTATCCAGGCCTTCTTCCATCTGCATGATGGTTACACCTGCAAACTCATCTCCATCCAGAATCACCTGCTGGATGGGTGCAGCGCCTCGATGCCTTGGCAGAAGCGATGCATGAATGTTGATACATCCGAATTTCGGAAGTTCCAGAATGTCCTTCGGGATAATCTTCCCATAAGCAGCCACAACCATGACATCCGGGGCGTACGCCCTCAGGCATTCCATGAGTTCTTCATTTTCCTTCACATGGTGCGGCTGAAGAACTTCAATTCCCAGTTCCCGTGCAGTTTCCTTTACCGGCGGAGGAAGCATTTTCTTCCCTCTGTTTTTGGGTTTATCCTCCTGGGTGATAACATATCCCACCTCATATTGCTCTGCAATTCTCTTGAGAGGCAAAACGGCAAAATCCGGAGTACCCATATATACAATTTTTAACATACTATTCTTCCTCTTCTCCCGCTTCTTCTGCTTCTTCTGCATCCCGGATGTTCAGTGCCTTATCGATGTACAGAATTCCATCCAGATGGTCATTTTCATGACAGAATACAACAGCCTCAAACCCGTCAAGCTCCATTTCAAACGGTTCACCGTTTCTGTCAAGCGCCTGAACTTTTACATGCTCGGGCCGTTTCACATCGCCAATCTTTCCCGGCACAGAAAGACATCCTTCCACGCCCCACTGTTCTCCAGAGCTTTCCAATATTTCCGGATTGATGAATTCCATCACCTTCTCCGGTTCCGGTTCAATGACAAAGGCTCTTCTCATCACGCCTACCTGAGGCGCTGCAATTCCAACGCCCATGGATTCTCTCATTGTTTCAATCATGTCATCCAGAAGCATTCTTGTTCTGTCACTGACATCCGCATATGGTCTGCATACTTTTCTCAGTACGTCATCACCTTCAACTACTACATTTCTTAAAGCCATTTTTCCTCCATTTATATAAAGCTGTATGGATTGATATCCACAACTACAGTAATCTTACTGCCTGTTTCTGTCATTTTTCTGATGAAATCATTACATGCACCAAGATATGCATTTCTTTGTCCTTTTGGACATTTCATCATCATGCTGTATCTATATGTATCGCCGATTCTGCTCATCTGCGCAGGCTGCGGTGTAAATACCATGCGTTTTCCGATGATTCCGGTAATATGGCGGTAGGCATCTTCTGCCGCTCTCTTTGTCATCTGTTCATCATCTCCGGTAAACAGGATTCTGATGATATCGGTGAAAGGCGGATATTGCATCATCCTGCGTACATCAATCTCCTGGTGAATGAAACCGGTATAGTCATTTGCCGCAGCGCTTACAATCGCATAATGCTCCGGTACATATGTCTGAATGATTACTTTTCCTCTCTCCTGACCTCTGCCTGTTCTTCCCGATGCCTGAGTAATCAGCTGAAAGGTACGTTCACAGGATCTGTAATCCGGAACGTTCAGTCCGTTATCTGCTGCAACAATACCGACAAGTCCCACGTTTTCAAAATCCAGACCTTTGGCTACCAGCTGTGTACCAATCAGAATATCCGTTTTTCCTGTTTTGAAATTCTCAAGAATCCGTTCAAGGCTGCCGACATGCCTGATGGCATCCAGATCCAGCCTGTCACAGGTATTCTCCGGGAAGAGATCCTTTACTTCTTCTTCCAGTTTCTCTGTCCCTGCTCCTCCATACTTCAGTTTTCCCCCGCAGTCCGGACACCAATCCGGAAAAGCCATGGTTCTTCCGCAGTAGTGACAGGAAAGTCCATTGATATCCTTATGATATGTCATGGAAATGCCACACTCCGGACACTGAAAGGTATATCCGCACTTTGTACAGGAGATATATCCGGCAAACCCTCTCCGATTGAGAAAGAGAATGACCTGCTGCCCTTTTGACAGGCAGTCTCTCATCTCCTCATAGAGTTTTCTCGAAAAGATTCTTCTGTTTCCAAGGCGCAGCTCATTTTTCATATCAGCAATGTAGACCTGCGGCATCAGATTTTCGTTATATCTTTTCTTCATTTCAATGAGGGTATAGATTCCGGACTCTGCTCTGGCATATGATACGGCCGAAGGAGTTGCACTCCCCAGAATGATGCTGGCGCCGTATGCCTTTGCTCTCTTGATGGCAACCTCTATCGTTTCATACTTTGGTGTCTGGTCTGATTTATATGTGGCCTCGTGCTCTTCGTCCATGATAATCAGCCCGATATTTTCAAGCGGTGCAAAAACTGCTGATCTAGCACCTATGACAATGGAAATTTCCCCGGACCGGATTTTCTGCCACTGGGAGAATCTCTGCGGTCTTGTCATCCTGCTGTGCATGACTGCGATGGATTCCGAACCGAATCTTTTTTCAAATCTCTCAATCACCTGCTTGGTAAGGGAAATCTCCGGAACCATCATGATTGCAGTCTGTCCTTTTTTCAGAACTCTGTCGATAAGCTGCATGTATACTTCGGTCTTTCCGCTGGATGTAACGCCATGAAGAAGAAAAATCTCATGACTGCTGCGATCCAGGACCGGACCGATCCGGTCTACGGCATTTTGCTGTTCCGGAGTAAGCACTTTTGGCATATCGCAGATTTCCACCGGTTTTCTCTCCTTCAGTCTCTTGGAAGGCGCCTTTCCCGGGGGCACAAAGCATTTGATCCCGTCGATGCCTCTGACAAGATATCTCTTTCTCATCCAGAGCGCCGTATTGATGATTTCCTGATTCAGTATGATGGTATCGTCCAGATGGTCAACGGCCTTCAGTTTCATTTCTTTGTCCGCCGTATCCCTCACATCTATTACATAACCTTCCCGTAGATTTTTTGATCTTGCAAAAGGAACATATACCTTCTGTCCGATTCTCACGCTGTCATCGTCACATTCATAGGTATATCCCATGTCCGTCATTCTGCTCCTGTTGTCAATCATAACATCTACGTATTTCATTTCTTTCCCCTGCTACAGAAGGAAAATGTTATTTTCCCTGCATTCTTCTATCATGTCTTTCGGCCATACGGAAACCTGTACTTCCCCGATATGTGCCTTTCTAAGGAAAAACATGCAGAGTCTGCTCTGGCCGATGCCACCGCCGATGCTGTATGGCAGTTCCTTGTCCAGAATCGCTTTATGGAACGGATACTCTTTTCTTTCTTCCTTTCCGGCAAGCTTCAGCTGTCTTTCCATTGCTTCTTCATCTACCCGGATTCCCATGGAAGAGATTTCAAAGGCTCTTCCAAGGATCTCATTCCAGAGAAGGATGTCTCCATTGAGCTCCCAGTCATCATAATCCGGAGCTCTGCCGTCATGAGGCTCTCCTGATTTCAGTTTTCCGCCTATTTTCATAATGAAAACTGCTCTTGTTTCTTCTGCAATCAGGTCTTCTCTTTCCTTTGGTGTCTTATCCGGCCATCTGTCTTCAAGTTCCTGCGATGTCACAAAAGTAATCTCATTTGGAAGCTCGGTCTGAAGATCTCTATACAGCCGGTTCACATAATCTCCCAGGTTCTTGATGGCATTATATATTGTAACAACCACCTCTTTCAGATATTCTTCTGTTCTTTCTTCTTTTGTGATTACTTTTTCCCAGTCCCACTGGTCAACATAGATGGAGTGCAGATTGTCCAGTTCTTCATCCCTTCTGATTGCATTCATATCCGTATAGATTCCGTTATCTGCCGGAATTCCATACTTTCCAAGGGCCATTCTCTTCCATTTTGCCAGTGACTGAACAATTTCTACCGGCTGCTCATCCATATCCTTGATGGTAAACTGTACCGTTCTTTCGATACCGCTTAGATTATCATTGAGACCGCTCTCCGGTATTACAAACAGGGGTGCGGATACTCTTCTGAGTTTCAGTCCATAAGCCAGTTCTGACTGGAAGAAATCCTTGATTTTCTTGATTGCTCTTTGTGACTCCATATAATCAATGATTGGAGCGTACCCTTCCGGGATGATTAGTTTTGACATGTTTATTCCTCCTAAGTATTGCTATTTATTGAGAAACCATTTGGAAAATTCGCAGCCACAGTAATTCTGGCGATATAATCCGAATTTCTTTGAAAGCTCCAGACTTCTCTGAAAGCCGGCTTTCTTCTTGAAATCCATATCCAGATATCCAATGCCGAACTGCTCTGCAATATCTTTCCCGATCTCAGATATTATTTTATAATTCTTATGCGGGCTTACTGTCAGGGTTGTTGCAAAATAGTCAAATCCTGAACATTTTGCCTTTCTTGCCGTCTCCGAAAGTCGAAGCTGAAAGCACTGGCTGCAGCGAAGCCCTCCCTCCGGCTGATCTTCAAAACCTCTGACCGACCGGAAGAATTCCTCAGTTTTGTATGTTCCTTCAATGAATCCGATTCTGGACAGCATGAAGGCTCCCCGTTCATTGAATTTTTCAATGACAGTCTTCTGTGCATCCAGACGCATCTGGTATTCTCCCTCATCCGTGATATTCGGATTATAGAAGAATACAGTGACCTCATAATCATCCATCAGCCTTTCAATGCAGGCTGTGCTGCATGGTCCGCAGCAGCTGTGAAGCAGAATCTTTGGTCTTTCAACCTTCAGATTCATCCCGTTTCCTGCAGAATCCATATTCATTTTTCCAAAGTCTGCAGGAGACTGTCCCAGCGTTTCTTTTTTCATGATAACTACCTGAAAATATTGATAAACATACAAAATTATTATATCATATTACCGATGTCAAATAAACAGAAATACTACAAAAAAGACACAGCGGAAAGGCAATTAAATTGGCAAATAATTTCAATCAGAACAGAATGAATCAGATTGGTACCTATCTGAAAGAAACTTTTGGTGAAAAAGTCATAAAACTGTCTCTCGAAGGAGGCTTTACCTGCCCCAACAGAGATGGGACCAAAGGAACCGGAGGCTGCATTTTCTGTGCCGATGACGGAACCGGACATTTTGCCAGCAACATCGAAGATCAGATCAGGCTTCTTTCCGATAAATGGCCGGATGCAAAATACATCGCATATTTTCAGAACCATACAAACACCTATGCACCGGCGGATGAACTGAGAAATAAATATGAAGCAGCACTGAATCACCCGGACATCGTCGGGCTTGCCATTGCTACAAGACCGGACTGCATATCCGATGAAACGCTTGCGCTGTTAAAGGAGCTGAACGAAAGAACATTTCTGTGGGTGGAGCTGGGGCTTCAGACCATCCACGAAAAGACGGCAGAGGCCATCAACAGATGCTATCCCCTTTCTGTCTTTGAGGATGCAGAAAAGAGGCTTCGGGAAGCAGGCATCCGGACCGTTGTTCATCTCATTTTCGGTCTTCCGGGAGAAACAGACGCCGACATGCTCGGTTCAGTAAGATATGTTTCCTCTCTTCATCCCTTCGGCATCAAGTTTCACATGCTGAATGTAGTAAGAAATTCGAGACTTGCAGAAACATATCCAGACTATGTTCCATTTGAAAGCATCGAAGAATATGCAGACCTTGTCATCCGAGCCCTGGAGCTGGTTCCGGAAGATATAACCATTCACAGACTCTCTGCTGATGCACCCAGGAAAATCCTGATTGCTCCCGAATGGAGCTACAAAAAAAGAACCATACTAAATACCATTCACAATACCATGAGAAAAAGAAATACATGGCAGGGGAGGCTTTATGAGAATAGCAGTCTTTAAAGGAAGTCCCAGAAAAACAGGAAATACCAACACGCTTCTCCAATACTTCCTGGAGGAACTGGATACCCGAAAGGATATTTTCTATACGGTGACCGATCTTTCAGACCTTGAAATACATCCATGCATCGCATGCCGAAAATGCCAGAAGGACTGGACCCGTCCATCCTGTCAGTTTCACGACGGAATGGATATCATATGCAGCAGGATACTGGACGCGGACATGATTCTGCTTGCAACGCCCATCCATTCCTGGTACTGCACGCCTCCGATGAAGGCCATGCTGGACCGGCTGGTGTATTGCATGAACAAGTATTATGGAGAAGAAAAAGGCCCTTCCATATGGAAGGGAAAGAAACTTGGACTATTTCTGACATGCGGCTATCCAATCGATAACGGAACCGGTCTTTTTGAAGATGGAATCAGAAGGTACTGCAGGCATTCCGGACTGATTTATGCCGGCAGATTTGCAGAGCGCCACATGGGCTATCAGACGGTATTTATCGATGAAGAAATGATTTCCCATGCAAGGGAATTTGCACACAGATTCACAGAACATGATTAATGGCAGGAACAACAATTCCTGCCATTTTTTATCTGCTATTCTTTTTCATCAGTGCCCGTTAATACAGTTCGGGCCTTCTCGCCTTCAGAAGCGGCAGCTGGTTTCTGATGCTTGCCACTTTATCAAGATCGATTTCCGCAAGGATGATTTCCTCGCCTGCACCGGCTTCAGCAATGACATCGGCCCACGGGTCGACTATCATGGAATGACCAAACGCCTGATAAACACCATCCATGTTTCTTGCCGGCGATATTGCGGCAAAGAATACCTGGTTGTCCAGCGCTCTCATCTTCATGGAAAGATGCCAGTGAACAGGCCCTGTTGTCATGTTGAATGCACCCGGAAGGAAAATCATCTGCGCACCTTCCAGAGCCATCTTTCTGAACAGTTCCGGAAATCTCACATCAAAGCATATGGCAAGCCCCATCTTTCCAAACTCGGTATCAAAGAGGGTTGCACTCTCACCCTGCGTGAGCGTGTCTGATTCCATGAAGCGAATGCCTCCTTCCACATTGATATCAAAAAGATGCGCCTTTCTGTGCTTCCCGATAACATTTCCTTCCCGGTCAAATGCAAAGGACGTGTTGTACACCTTGTCATGATCGATTTCTGAAATGGAACCGCCAATCAGATAGATTCCAAGCTCTTTCGCCAGATTCGACATGAATGCTACAGTCTCGCCGTCTTCCGGCTCCGCATACGGCCGGAAAAATTCATTGGCATATGGCGTATTCCACATTTCAGGAAGACATACCATATCGCATCCTGCGGCTGCAGCATCCCTGATCATGGTCTCCGCCTTTGCTCTCGTCTCTTTCTTGTTTGCAGATATATCCTCTGCCATGGAGCCGCCCATCTGGCAGCAGCCGACTTTAAATTTCATCATCAGCCCTCCTGGATATATTCTTCAAAAAGATTTCTGGATGGCTCAAGGTAGCTAAGATCATCATTCGAACCTGTCATCTCAACGATGGCAGCCACAGCCTTCCTCTTCTTTCCTGCAGAAGCCTTCTTCAGTTTTTCAAGATCAGCACCCTCCTTGAATTCAAGGATGCCTTTTTCTCTTGCGAGTTCCACAAGCTTCATGCCTTTTTCACTTCTTACTACAAGTTCATTCCAGCCCTTGTCGATATCCCATCCGTCTACAGATCTTCCTCCGCCGACAGAAACATCTGCAAATTCAGCTGTCATGTCATAGCAGTAGCCGCAGTTTTCTCTGACAAGCGGCATGACCTCATCCAGGTCGATATGCCTGTCATCTGCATCCATTCTATGATATTTGCTTGGCAGTATGTCTATATGCTTAGGATCTCCAAAGCTTTCCATGCCCTTCCAGTCCATGCCCCAGCCGCAGAAGAGTCCGAATACCATTCCGATGTTGTCTGCGTTGTTTTCATTCTCTGCAAAAGGCTTCGCCATCATCTTATATGCCGCAAGGGTCTTGCAAGGAGTTCCTACAACTCCGATACTCCGAAACGCATTCTCGGAAAGCGCCTGATTTAACACTCCCAGAGTAGGCGGAATCTGAAAACTTGATCCGCTGCATGTTCTCACTTCTTCCGGCTCCGTTACAAGAACGCCTTCCGGCGAAGGAGTATTCTCTGCCTTGGAAAGCACTGCTGCATCAATAATCCCTTCCCGGAGCGCCAGTTCGACAAGGGCAGTTACTGTCCCGCCATGCTGCGCATTCTTTCTGATTTCAGGATCTGCTGCACGGGTAAGGTAAAGGGCTTTTACAGGGCCAAGTTCAGAAATGATATCCTCCTCAGCGAAGAATTTCTTTCTTAAAGTTTCAAGGTCCCCGGGCATTCTTGGGCAGAAGTACCTGCATCTTCCTTCTTTTCTGTCACATTCGTAATCCACAAATGCTCTTCCTTCAAACGATTTCCAGTATGGGCACATGCCCTGACATGCTCCGCAGTTCGTGCAAAGACCGGTCTTTACTACTTTGCGTTCAACTTCTAATATGCTGTTCATGCTGCGCCCTCCTTATGTCAATATGATCAGAAGTCCATGGATGCGTATCTCCATGCATTCCGTTCCTTCTGGAATGTATGTTTCAAGAGCCGCTCCCAGTTTACAGATTCTATCTTCGAATATGAACTGGTAGCCTCCCTTTTTTTCTGTTATGAATCCTTCTCCCATGAGATATTTCTGTATTTCCTTGAATGTCATTTCTACAGGAATATCCGCTTCAAAGAATGTACCGTTGAGAGGGTGTTCGAATCTACATTTCTGCTTCATTACTTTCCTCTCCTTTCTTTTATTGCCTCATAGCCTGTCAGGAAGACCTTCTTGTTCATCTCCAGCACCTTTCCCTTGAAGTTCTGATCCAGAACGACAAAGAATTCCTCAGGCGTCAGAGGGATTTCATCTAAGGCTGCAAGGCATCCCATCATGATAATGTTTGCCACCTTTGAATTCCCTGCCTCTACTGCCATATCCGTTGCCGGGATGACATGGCTTTCCGCACATTTTCCATCAATCTCGGCCTGAATATCATCCAGAGAAGGATACTCATCCTCACCGATCAGCACGCCAAGCGGGTATGCCGGTCTGTTATCATATATTACAACTGTATTTTCATTTCCGTATTCTCTCAGGATTCTTAAGGCCTCAACAGGCTCAAATGCAACGACGATATCTGCTTTTCCCTTTGGAATGAGAACGCCTCTTTCCACATCGTCCGATAGCCTCAGGTGACTCATGACGGAGCCTCCTCTCTGGGATGCGCCATATGTCTCTCCTACCGCTACCTTATATCCTTTTTCCACAAGGGCCGATCCCATGAGACCGGAAGCCAGGATGTTTCCCTGTCCGCCGATTCCGCAGATTACTACATTTACCATCATCATTCATCGCCCCCTTCCACATGGATTGCTCCTGCAGGGCATATCTTCGCACATACTCCGCAGCCTACACATACCACTTCATCGATCTTCGCACAGTTCTTTTCAAAATCCCAGATGTTGCCCGGGCATCCCCAGACACGGCTGCAATATCTGTCGCATCCGCAGGATTCTCCCCGGCACTTTTCTGCATCCACCCATACGTTCTTCTTTGCTCTCGTCTTTGCCGCAAGCGTTGCGCATGGCTGCTCCAGAATAAGAATCTTAAGACCATTGATTTTCAGGAGACTGTTTATAAGTTCTTTGGTTTCTTCCACATCAAACGGATCCGCCTTCCATACTCTGCATCCCAGAGATTCACACAATGCCTGGATGGAAATCTTTTCCGTCTCAAATCCCATTGCAGTCTCTCCGGTTCCCGGATGCGGCTGAAATCCGGTCATGGCCGTTGCCGAATTATCCAGAACAATATGCAGAATGTTGGCATTGTTCATCTTTGCATTGATCAGTCCCGGTACCACAGTATGGAAAAAGGTTGAATCTCCGCAGAGTGATACGACAGGCTGATCGAATCCGTAATTGGTCAGCTGTCCCAGTCCTTCTGCTGCACTGATTCCTGAGCCCATGCAGCTCATGAAATGATAGCCATACTGGCCTGCACGCTGTCCTGCCATGGTATAGCAGCCGATATCTCCCATTACCACACCGTTTCTTCCATCCATTCTAAGCGCCTGCTTCAGGATGAAAAACGAGGCTCTATGCGGACATCCTGCGCAGAATGTAAGCTCACGTTCAGGAATAGCAACGCCTTCCATTGCCGGACATCCTTCGCTGCAGCAGACCGGTTTTTCCAGTCCAAGAAATTCTTCTACGGCATCCTTTACAATGTCCGGATTTAATTCTCCGATTTTCGGAAGGATGTCTGACCTTCCAAAGATTTCAACCGGAACTCCGTTTTTTGCAGCAATTGCGGAAATATGCTCCTCAAGGAACGGATCCACCTCTTCTACCATGAGAACTCTCTTCGCCTTTGACAGCTTTTCCACTATGAGCTTTTCCGGAAGGGGCCATAATGTGCCAAGAGACAGTACGCCTGCCCGGTCTTCTGCATCCAGAAGTTCCAGGGCTTCAAGAACGTATTTCATTCCTGTTCCGCCGGTAATGATCAGATTTTCTGATTCCGCATTGCCATTAAAGTGGTTGAACGGACTATCCTCAAATTCATTTCTTGCTTTCTCCAGTTTTTCCAGCAGGAATCCATGCAGCCAGTTGATGCCGACCATTCTGTCCCATAAGCCGATTTCTCTGAACGGTCTTTTTTCCGGCAGTTTCCCAAGTTCTACACTACCTCTTCCATGGCATATTCTTGTCGTAACACGAACAAGCACCATCTGTCCCAGTCTCTCGGACAGTTCAAAGGCATATGGGATCATGTCCTTTGTCTCCTGCACGCTTGCAGGCTCCAGCATCGGTATGTTTGCCGATACCGCCATGTGTCTTGAATCGAACTCATTGGTACTGGAATGTGAGTCCGGGTCATCAGAGCTGACAAGCACCAGACCTCCTTTTACTCCTCCCAGTGCGCCGCAGTGGATTGCATCAGATTCTACAAGAAGTCCATTCTGTTTTACGATACATATGGACCTTGCATTGGCAAAGGATGCGCCCATGCACGACTGAAGAGCTGTTGTTTCATTGGTTGACCATTCCGCACGGAATCCCATTTCTCCGGCAATATGTCCCATCATTCCCAGAACCTGCGATGATGGTGAGCCGGGGTAGGATGATGCAAAATGCACGCCGCCTTCCAGAGCACCTCTCACAATGGCTTCATTGCCCTGCATGAGATATTTCTTTCCCGGCTCGTTTTTCGTTGTCATCCACTCCATGTATTTCACTTCCTTTTTTTAGTTTTTACAAAATTCAGTATATTATATTCATTTTATCACTTTACTCCGCTGCTGCAAAGAGGAGAAGGCTATTTTGCACAAAAAAAGAGGCATTTTCAACATGCCTCCTGAATGATTATTTTGTCTTGATGGATTTCACCTTGCTCCAATTTCCGTAATAGTATTTGGAGCCTGCTTTTTTATATGTTCTTATTTTTACATAATACTTTTTTTCGGATGACAGTTTCTTGATTTTTTTGGATATGGTTTTATTATTCGAAACTGTTACCTTCTTGTATTTTGTCATTGCTGCAGTTGTGGAGTATCTGATCTGATATCCTGTTACCTGCGTTGTCTTTCTGTACCACCTTACGGTCATGCCTTTTTTCAGCGCTGAAAGTTTTTTGATTGAAGTATTCTTCGGAATGATCTGATAGGTCTTTTTCAGGCTTCCCGAATATGGAGAACGGAACTTCACTGTAACCGATGCAGTCCCCACATTCTTGTTTCCGGTATATGAAGCCGTATAGTAGCTGGATGGAATGATTTCTCCCACCGCATCATATACTGTAATCGACGGTCTCTGATACTTCCCGTTATATGTGAGTTTTGTCTTGGACAGGGTCATCTTTTTTGGCGGACTGATGGCACTGCCGCCATTGTCCTCAAATATGGAGCTGACCGTTCCGCCGGTCACATTTACCTTTGCATAAGGACCGGATATCCATATGCCGCGGAAACTGCTGCTGATGGTGCCGCCGGATATGTTGACAACACCTCTGCAGACATAAAGCGCTGCCTGCGTACGGGATTCGGAGGATAAGAGTCCTCCGGTGATATTGACGGTTCCATTGGTTTCCACATCAACCGCTGCACAGCTCTTCGAATAAACCGTTCCGCCGTTCATGGTGAAATCTCCATAGGTTCTTACGCCGCTCTGGCTTCCTTCCCCGATGATTTTTCCGCTTTTTAAAATGAGTCTGGATCCTTCATATCCTGCAATCTCACGAATGTATCCGTTTCCTGCTGAATCACTCACCTGCAGCGTACCGTTCATCAGAATTGCCGTTGCATCCTGAGACGGGCCGATGATGGAATGACCGTTCAGATCAAGATAGACGGTTCTTCCCTGTGGCACCACAAAATATCTCAAGGCCTTAAGATCTGCCCCAAGTTTCAGATATGCCGGATTGCTTGCCTGCACCGCATTCTGAAAATCTGTAGAACTATTTACAGTGACAGTAGATGCGCCATTTCCCACTGCCGGAAATACTGCAAGCACAATCACCAGCGAAAGGAATATCGCAAGTATTCTTCTCATCTGTTTCTCCTCCCAATCCATAGAAACTCTTATCTCTTATTGGACCTTGTCCATATTCCCCTTTTTGCAGCATTGCGGATCAGTTCTTCTCTGAAATCCGGATGCGCGATTGAGACAATCATTTCTGTCCTTTCCCATGTTGTCCTGCCCGAAAGATTGATGGCACCATATTCCGTTACGATATAGTTGGACTGTGATCTAGGTGTCGTAATAATATCTCCATCCGAAAACTTGGTTACGATATTGGATATCATATTGCCCTCTTTATCTCTTCTGACAGAAGGAAGACAGATGAAGCCTTTTCCGCCCTGGCTCATGCCTGCTCCCGTCAGGAAATCCAGCTGTCCTCCGGTTCCGGAAATCTGTCTTTCTCCAACCGTTTCAGAGCATACCTGTCCATAGATATCTACGGAAATGCCTCCATTGATTGAAATCAGTTTCTGAAGCTGTCCCATTTTTTCCGGTGAATTCACCAGCTCTATCGGGTATCCCAGTATGCCCGGATTATCGTCAATCCAGTCATAGAACTTTTCTGTTCCAAGGAATATTCCTGCCAGTCCTTTTCCGGGATACAGGGTTGAGCACTTATTTGTCAGTTTCCCTGCCTCATACATTTTATAGTAGGCATCGGATGCAAGCTCCGTATGCATTCCCAGATTTCTCAGATCCGAATTTGCAATATATTCTCCGATTACACCGGGAAGCCCTCCAATGCCCAGCTGCAGCATGGCGCCGTCAGTAATATATGGAATGATATTTTCTGCAATCTTAATATCTACATCATTTGGCTTTGAAGGCAGAATCTCAATGAGAGGACCATGTTCTCCCTCAACAATCATGTCGACTTCTGAAATATGTATGCATTCATCAAAGCATCCGTTTACCTTCGGAAGATGCTCATTCACTTCAATGATTACCGTATCCGCATTGTCCAGGATTCCCTTTGCCGTTCCGATTGACGTGGACAGATTAAAATATCCATGCTTGTCCATCGGTGTAGCGCATACCATGGCAACATTGCAGTGCAGGAATTTTCTATACAGTTCCGTATGATTTCTGAAAATCATGGGGATGTAGCTGCATAGGCCCCGATCCCCCAGCTTTCTCTCATAGGATGAAAAATGCCAGCTGTTATATATGAAATGCACTCTTTCAGGATCACATTCCGCTGCCCTGATTGGTCCAAAGATGAGATTTCCTCTGATTTTAACATCATACAGTTCTTCTTTACGCTCTGCAAGAGCCGCATCAAGAAGTGTCGGAAATCCGTTTGCAACGGTATAATCCACCCAGTCTCCGCTCTTTACCACATTTACTGCTTCCTTTGGTGTGCGAAGCTTATGCTTGTATTCATCATATATTCTGCTGCCCATCTGCGTCTCCATTTCTTTCAGATCTTTGGCCAAATGATCTGATTTCTTTTTAATCTAATATATTATTATATCATCTGAATCATCATATTTCTACGGGTACCATTCATTTTCATGGCAAAAAAAGCAAAAAATCCTCAAATGATGCGGATTTTTGCCCTTATCTTTCCTATGAGACCGCTTATCCGATTGACAGATGAAGCATTCTATCGTTGTCTTCAAAGAAGCGTACCTGAATGGTTCCTTTGGTCACATTGGCAACCACCGTAAATACCGACTCCCAGTAAAGCACGGCTTCTTCCATTTCCTTTCGGCTCATTTCTCCTGCCTTTTTTATATTCTCCGCAATGCGCCTGGAAATCTCCTCTCTGTTCTCCTCTGCAAGGACATAATCAATGGTCCAATGCGGCTCTACACCAACATACTCGCTGCGCACATCATATTGCGGATCTGCTTCATAGACCTGGTAATAGGAAACGCGGTCCATCAGTGCAAAGAAATCCTCTTCGCTCCCGACATCTTCCAGACCTCCGGTCACCAGATCATATCTTCCCAGCCCACATTTTAATTCCTGCTTTTCATAAAAATCTCCCGTGATATAGAAATTTGCCTGTGCACTCTGTCCCTCCAGCCATGAAATCCTGTTTTCTGCAATTTCAAGGAGTCCATGCCTTCCGCCCTTTTCTGCCAGAATAAATGTAAAGTTCCAAGGAATATCTTTACCCATCGGCGTATATAGATTCAATTCATTTCGCACATATTCCAATGCTTCCGCAATGCTTCCGCAATTTTCACCAATATATCTCGTAAGATTCATGGAACATACTCTATGGGCGGCATCCGGATTTGTCCCTGTACATCCGAACTTTGAGGAACCGTCCGGATAATGCTCACCGGATCTCATGTTGATCTCCACATAAAGTCCCCTATCGTTTAGCACATCGCAGCAGAGGAACGGAAGCATCTCTGCAAATTCATCAGAGATCCCGTTGCTTCGTGCATCTTCGCAGGATGGCCCTGAGAAATATGAATATGCAAGGCCTACGGTCCGATGCTTTCCGCAATTCGTCCGGACCACATATGCCGGTTTATTGCTGATGGTCAGGTCCATGTTTCTGCCTACCAGTGTATCTCCATTCTCCAGCGTTCTGACTGCACATGTGCATCCGCCGCCGCCGAAGTGCTCCCAGGCCCGTTCTTCAGCGGCTGCAGCGTTCAGTTTCGTATATGTTTCCACTTCAAATACGTGGTCTAAGATTTCCCTGATTTTCATAAGTGCATCCTTTCCTTCTTTTTCTTTCATTATATGCTATTCTGTTCTGTTGGCATATCTGTTTTTTAAAAAACAAAAGAAAAAACTGAGCATCTGCTCAGCTGAATTATCTGTGGTTGCGGGGGGAGGACTTGAACCTCCGACCTCCGGGTTATGAGCCCGACGAGCTACCGACTGCTCTACCCCGCGATATTGTTTTGGATTAAGATGGTGCCGGAGACCGGGGTCGAACCGGTACGATCGGTAAGGATCGCAGGATTTTAAGTCCTGTGCGTCTGCCAATTCCGCCACTCCGGCAAAAAGTTGGCTCCGAAGGTGGGGCTCGAACCCACGACCTACCGGTTAACAGCCGGTTGCTCTACCATTGAGCTACTTCGGAACAATAACTATTTATTCATGCCACCTTAACGCGACAATAGATATTATACATATCCAGGTATGCCTTGTCAACAGTAAATTAGAATTTTTTTCGATTTTCGTAAGCAATCTCCTCTGCTTCCTCTTCAAGCTGCTCTCTGATTATATCCATCTTACGCAAATACTTATCCGCACTTAGGGTATCGCCTTCAGCTAA
>JAZRWY010000023.1:0-10642 GCA_045599945.1 Anaerovoracaceae bacterium
CATTCATCTTATCACAGGAGGTTTTATTTTGCTTGAAGCTAAAGCTTTTTTATTCTCACCTGCATAGCAGGTGGATTATTCACGCTAAAGCAACACATAAGAAATCCGGAAGGCTCTGCCCTCCGGCATGTTTTTATGCTCTATACCCCGTGCTTCCCCAAAGAATTTTGGAAAACATCATGACTGCTTTTTTCCTTCTGGAATAAAAGACACGGTCGGTCATTCCAAGTTTTTCAATTTTTTCCGCCCGGTCAAACATTTCATATCTTTCATCTGTATACATGACGGAAAGAATATCCGCATACATCCTGCCTTCTCTACTGATCTGTCGCATTCTTCGGATGGTCTCATCAATGAATAGAATCTCAATGTATGTGTTTTCCATCATGGAAGAATGCATCCATCTTGCGAGAATATCTCCTCCCAGAAGATAGGATGCCTGCTCGACAGCATTTCTGGCACTGGTGCCGCATTGACGCTCTTTTGCTTTTTCAAGCACCGCATGTTTTTTTACTGCCATATATTTTTTGAGAACAACCAGAGAATTCTCATAGAGTCTTTCTCCCGGCTCATGATCTCTGATTTTCCTTTTCAGTTTCTCATAGGCTTGATGCAGGCTGAAATTTCTTTCTTCTGCGAATTCCAGGAGCTTCCTGCAATACAGATCTTCTGCCGCTGCTTTTAATGTATAATATCTGGCTATGGATATCTGCAGACTCTTCGCCTGCTCTTTAGCCTGGACAGAAAAACTCTCCATGCTGAAATGGGAAACTACCAGAATTCTGGTCTGTTTTTCATTGGCAGAGTCCTTGAATCTCTGCAGCGCTCCATCCATGATGGACAGCAGTCTCCCCATGTCTGCACTTCTGCTGGCTTTCCATTTTTTTCTGGCAAGCTCCATGCATCGCTTTTCATCCTCCATACACGCAGCACATAGCCCTACAGAAATCCCCTTCTGCTCCATTTCAAAACTCAGATAGTCAAATGCGGTTTCGGATAATTCAAAATATCTGAAATCCGCATAATTGGATAAAAACCATATGCACATCTCCCTGTCTTTGTAATCCATGATTCCCCCTTTTCACGGATGCTGGTTTCTCTATTTCCCGTTTCATATTTTACATTATTTTCCATTTCTTGTCAATGCAGCAGAAAAAAAGGAGACCATGAATATCATGTTCTCCTTCGGATCCTTTATTTTCTTTTTTTGCCTTTTCTATTCTGATAATTCACATCCTGCTCTGCTGATGCTTTTCGCGCAGCTCTTTTGCGGTCTCCGTTTTTCTTTACAAAATACAGGAATGTATAAGCAATGGTATTGATGACAAACAGGATCAGCACTACCTTGAGGCTGGATTCACCATTGACCAGATTCATCAGCTTATAAACGATAAAAGCTGCAATCTGGAAAAACCAGAAATAGATAAAAAATCCTATGACAGTTGGCTTCGCGTCCATATTCTTTCTCCTTTATATTCACTCAGACTCAGTGATTCATGGTAACCTTGATTCCAGGTCCTCCTGCTTTGATTCCCTTTTCAGCAAATGCCTTCATGACATGCTCTTCCATCCAGTACTTGGCATCCCAGTACTTCGGCGGTTCACACCATGTGTTGATATCCACAAGAAGGCCTTCCGGCGCATTTTCAATGACACCAAAGAATACGGCATGATCTCTGACAATATGCGGACATTCCCGTGCCACTTCTTCTGCAACGCTTCTTGCATAATCCAGATCACAGCCATAATCCAGACAGAACTGGCATTCCACTCTTCTGTCTTCCGTTCTGTTGAAGTTCGTTAAGACAGATGTTGAAATCATTCCATTTGGAATGGTCACATACTTGTTGTCTGCCGTCTTGAGATCGGTATGAAGAATATTGATTTCCCTTACCGTTCCTTCCGTATCTCCCATCTTCACATAATCTCCCTGACCGAATGGCTTCGTCACCATGATGATGATTCCTCCTGCAACATTGGCAAGAGAATCTTTTAAAGCAAGAGCAATGGCAGCACCTGCAGCGCCCAGTACAGCAATGATGGCTGTAAGCTTTACTCCCACCGATTCAAGGGCAATCAGGAGAATCAGGATGATTCCGGATACCTTGATAATGTTTGTGATGAATGTATGCAGAGCCGGATCCAGCCTGCTCTTCTTGAGAATCTTTTTTAATATGCTCAGTATGATCTTTAATGCGATCATCCCGATCAGAAAAACAATGATGAAACAGATTGCCGGAGCTGCTGCAGCCCATGGCCCTAATAAATCTGCTACGCTTGAATTCATGTTCATTTTCTTACCTCTCTCTATTATTCATATATTTTCTTCTTTCCAGTTCCGAAAGAAGCTTTTTCCTTAACCGGATATCGTCCGGAACAATTTCCACCAGTTCATCGTCATTGATGAATTCCAGCGCCTCCTCCAAAGTAAATGCCCTGTGCGGAGAAAGCTTAATGGCTTCATCGGAACCCGCTGCTCTCATGTTGGATGCCTTCTTCGCCTTGCATGGATTAACAACCATGTCATCATTTCTGGCATTCATTCCGACAATCATTCCTTCATAAACCTTGGTACCAGGTGCAATGAACATCTGTACCCTCTCACCAATGTTAAACAATGCATACGGCGTTGCAACGCCTGGTTCCTGTGCAATTGCCACACCGTTTACCCTCTGCGGGATATCTCCTTTCCATTCATCAAAGCATTCGAACCGTCTGACCATGGTTCCTTCGCCTCTTGTATCATTGATGAACTCACTCCTGTATCCCAGCAGTCCTCTCGTCGGAACAAGATATTCAATTCTTGAATATCCATTTTCACCGGTCATCTGTCTCATAAGACCCTTTCGGAGATTCAGTTTATTAATGACAGTTCCTGCAAATTCATCCGGCACGGAAACAACAACCTCTTCCATCGGTTCCAGGATCTGCCCGTTTTCTCCTTTTCTGAGGATTACTTCCGGCTTGGATACTGCAAGCTCATATCCTTCTCTCCTCATGTTTTCAATGAGGATGGAAAGGTGGAGTTCACCTCTTCCTGACACCTTGAAACAATCGGTGGAATCCGTCGGCTCCACCAGAAGACCTACGTTGACCTCCAGCTCCTTTTCCAGCCTTTCCTTGAGATGTCTGGAAGTAACATATTTTCCTGATTTTCCGGCAAATGGAGACTTGTTGACCATGAAATTCATGGAAAGGGTCGGTTCTTCAATCCTGATCATTTCCATTGGTTCCACGCAATCCGGGCTGCAGATGGTTTCTCCTATGGAGATGTCCGGAATACCGGATAATACCACAATGTCTCCGGAACATGCCTCTTTTACCGGCGTTCTCTTCAGGCCTTTATATGTAAATACCTGATTCACTTTACAGTTTCTCTGATTACCTTCATCATCACAGACAACAACCGCTTCTGCTTCAGAAATTCTGCCTCTTGTCACTCTTCCAATGCCCAGTCTTCCAATATAGTCATCATAGGCAAGGGATGAAATCTGTACCTGAAGAGGTTCCTCATTCAGATCAGGATATGCATTGCAATGCTCCAGAATGGTTTCAAACAGAGGTGCAATGGAAAGACCGGCCGGTCTGTTTCCATTCGGATTCTTCCGTATTTTCTTGTCTCCGCTTCCGATTTCCAGACCTTCCACCTCAGATGGATCTTTCACAACGATTCCCTGTCTTGCAATGCCGTAGAGAATCGGAAAGTCCAGCTGTTCATCATTGGCCTCAAGATCCATGAACAGTTCATATACCTCATCCACCACTTCATCGATTCTTGCATCCTTTTTGTCCAGTTTATTGATCAGAAGGATTGGGTTAATTCCCTGTTCCAGCGATTTTTTCAATACAAATCTTGTCTGAGGCATTGGACCTTCTGATGAATCAACCAGAAGAATCACTGTATCCACCGTCTTCATGATCCGCTCCACTTCGGAGGAAAAATCTGCATGTCCCGGAGTATCCACGATATTGATTTTATAGTCCTTGTACATGACGGAACAGTTCTTGGAATAAATGGTAATTCCTCTCTCCCTTTCAATATCGTCGGAGTCCATGACACAATCTACTACTTCTTCATTTTCACGGAAAACACCGCTCTGGTTCAGAAAAGCATCCACCAGGGTGGATTTTCCCGCATCTACATGTGCAATAACTGCTATGTTTATGATCTTGTCGTTTCCCATTTGAATCGTCTTCTTTCTATGCTAAATTAACTTTAATATTATACCATCATATTCACAGTTCCACAATATAAAAGAGAGCTTTCTTCCATCAGGAGAAAGCTCTCTTTTTGTCAAATCATATCATATTAGAAAGGAGTCAGGGTCTGATCAGTCGATTGGAATAATCTTATCCTCTTCCGGCATTGCCTTTGCTTCAGGTCTGGATACCTTTACAGTAAGGATGCCATCCTTAAAACTTGCAGATATGTGTTCCGGCTTTACTTCTTTTCCTACAAAGAAGCTTCTGGAGCAGGAACCCTTGTATCTTTCCCTTCTGACATATTTACCATCTTCGCTGCCTTCTTCATTTTCAGATACAGCAGACGCTTCGATGGTAAGAACGCCCTTGTCAATCTTTGCGGTAATATCTTCCTTTGCATAGCCGGGAAGATCTGAAATGAAAAGCATATGGTCCCCCATGTCTTTCACATCCGTCTTCATGTAACTTCTTTCAACCGGAGTATTCATGCATCCGTCAAATAATAAATTGCTTAATTCTTCAAATAACATTTTGACTACCTCCTTGTAATCCCACATTTCATTTAAATTGTAATCATTCATTTTTATAAGGTTTCATTTTCTTTTTCTTATCATCAGATTCCCTCTGACAGTTATCATTATATCATCTTTGTTAGCACTGTCAAGCGTCGAGTGCTAATTTCTGAATATTTCACAAATCCTTCACATTGTTTTCACAAAAAGATATAATCTACGGATAAAGGAGAAGAAAAAAATGAAGAAAATCGATATGGAAAACTGGAACAGAAAAGAACTTTTTGCATATTACCACAAACTGTCAGACCCTAGATACAGCCTGACCTTTGAAGTAGATGTGACCGAAGCATACAATTACTCCAAGAGGGAAAATCTGTCCTTTTATTATACAATGATCTATCTTGTTACAAAGGCAATGAATTCCATTGAGAATTTCAGATATGTCATAAAAGGAGATCATGTTTATGTACTGGATGCACTGATTCCATCCTTTACCGATATCCGGAAAGGCTCCGACACCTTTCACATTGCGGCATTGCCGGCAGGTGATTCCCTGATTGATTTCAACCGGTCGGCACGGGAGGTCAGCTGCAACCAGAAATCCTTCTTTGATTTTCCTGTTTCGCCTCTTGAGATGATTCACATCTCTTCCGTACCATGGCTGTTCATGACCGGTCTTGTGCGTGAAAAAAACATGAACGCCGAGAAGGGATCTGACGATACTGCTCCGCATGTTGTATGGGGCAGATATAAGGAGATTGGCGGCCGTAAAATATTGAACATGAATGTGGAAGTCAACCATCAGACAGTTGATGGATACCATATTGGAAAGTTTTACGAAAAGCTTGTCGAACTGATGACAGGTCTATGAAAAAAACCGCAAGACGCGGTTTTTTTATTCTTTAGGCTTCAGCCTGGAAAAATCTATTTCCATGATTACCAGTGCAATGACCATCATTACGGCACCGGCATATGCTCTTGGCCGCAGGATTTCATGGGCAATGAAAAAAGCTGCCACAGCAGAGAAAACAGGCTCCAGAGTAAAGATGATGCCCACCCTGGATGCTGAAGTATACTGCTGTGCAACAGTCTGCGCAATGAATGCAAGACCTGTACAGAATACGGCAAGAAACAGCGTGCTTCCCCATACGACAGGTGTCTGCAGAAGAGACGGCTCCTCAAAAACAAAAGCCAGAATCAGGTTGAAGATTCCTGTAAATCCAAGTTCATATACGCCAAGCTGCAGAACATCCACATCCTTTAACGTCACTGCAGATTCCGTCATGAGAAGATCTGCTGCGTAGAAGAGACCGCATCCAAGACACAATATGTCTCCCAGTGCAGGTCTGAATTCCTCATTCAAAGACATCAGTGCAGCTCCCACAGTGCACAGCAGCACGACAGATGCAAACTTCTTCCCCGGTCTCTGCCCTTTGAACAGATAGCCGAAAACAGGTGTGAATACACAGGAAAGCGCACATAAGAATCCGGCATTGGAAAGACTGGTATACATCACGCCAAATGTGGCTCCTGCATACACAAGGACGAGAGTCAGCCCAATCAGCATGCTGTATTTGATTGTCAGCTGATTAACATTCCTCATTCTAGGGAACAGCAGCACAAAGGCAATGAAAAATGCTCCCAGAAATCTGACAGCATTCAGCGTAAACGCTCCAAAACCTGCAAGCGCCACATCCATCAGAACATATGAAATCCCCCAGCAGAGTGCTACAATAATCAGGATCAGTTCTGCTTTAAATCTTTTACTCATCTTTCTCCTACATCGATGCCATGAACATTTCCAGCGCAAGCCTTTCAGTCAGATTTCCGTTCTTGATATCTGATTCCATTTCATATGCACGCAACAAAATCTTTTTTAGTCGCGCTTCGTCATATCTGTCAACAATCGGAATTACTTTCTTTACTCTATATTCATGTGCATTCAGAATTTCTGGAAGTTCGTTCCGGTTGATTCCCTTTGCTTTCAGCTGTTTGATGGAAAGCATCAGTTCAAACTGACCTGCCAGAAGTCCAATGATGCTGAATATGGATGTTCCGCCATTGATCAGATCATCCATTTTCCTGAAAGCTTCATCCTTCCTGCCGCGGCTTACTGCCTCGATAAGGGCAAATATGTATCTCTCAGCCGACTGCTCCATAAGTTCTTCCACTTCCTCTTTGGAAATGACATCCGTTTCGGCATATGCAGCAAGCTTTGACAGGTCATTGACCAGATGATAAATGGTATAGTCGCTCTCCTTATTGAAATATCCGCTCATGGATACAAAAGCCTTTAATGCCTGGGGTGTCATGTCCATTCCTTCGGCTTTAAGCCTCTTGCCAATGAAACCTTTGAGCGTCCTCTCATCGAGAATTCCAAACTCATATACAGAACCGACCTTCCCTGCTTCGTTAAAAACTTTTTTTGCTTTTCCTTCCGCTTCAAATGAAAGAATCAGCATCGTCTCATCCGGGACATCCTTAAGGTATTCTGCCAGCATATCTTCATCGAAACGGATCTTTTCTTTTCCGAACTTAACAAGAACCACTCTCTTTTCAGACAGCATGGCTATGGTTTCACATGCGGCAATAATATCCTCCGCCTCTGCATCTGATGCATCAAAAACAGAACAGTCCATCTCTTTTGTAACCGGATTGACGAACTTTTCTATCAGCATCCTGCATGCCCAGTCTACAAGATACTGCTCTTTTCCATGGAGCAGCACAACCGGCTTCAGTCTGTTTTCTCTTACATCCTTTCCAATTGTCTTAAATGCATGTTCAGCCATTCTTAATCTTCCTTTTTCTGATGCTTTCTGATATATTTTGTCCACTTGATATATCCATATGTGGTATTGGTCAGATAACCTGCCTTCAGTACAAGCAGCACCCACTGGCCGGATATGATGTTTATGATGGTTTCAAATATTGTACTGATATACCATGCAATCCACTGCTCTCTGTATCTTAAGAGGATGAATATGCCGTTGCATACGCCAACAGCGCTTACACAGGCATCCAGATAGCAGACTAACGTCTCCATGGTAGGGTTATCCGACAGGAGCCCTTCTATCTCCATCCTCGTCATGATATATCCAACAACAACGGTCCATGCTATGATGCCTGCAATTACAAGCACCTCCTGAAGACCTGTGAGTTTTCTTACTTCCGTAAGTTCCTTTTCTTCCTGATCGCCGTGTCTGTTCCATGCAATGAAACTGATGATATCTATCGGTATCCAGAAGAAGATTGTAGTCGCCATGGTAGCAAACCTGTAGGCCAGCGTTACGTATATGCTGATTTCCGACAATTCCACAAGAAGCGAAACCATGAAATTCCACTTGCTCTGCTTTGAAATCAGAAGTTCGCATGTTACATTTGTAAATATGTTAATCAGATAAAGGGTCATAACCAGGTTCCCATTAATTCCCATGACATCCTCTTCAGGAAAGAGAAATGCTATGATGAATGAAAGAATTACGATGGAAAACCACCAGCACTTTTCATAAGTTGTAAAATATCGCCACAGTCTGACATACCATTTCGCTTTAACGTTCATAATCTCTATACCCTTTCCATTACCATATTATTCTACTATATCTCCGGATAATAGTAAACATATATGGATTGCAATAAAAAAACGCCCATTCCGGACGCTTTTATCTAAGCAATGATTTTCTTGATGCTATCTACTGGTTTTCCAACAATTTCAGATATGCTCTCTATCGGAAAGCCTCTCTTTGCCATTTCGCGTATGATTTTTGTTTCATATTCAATACTGTCATTTTCTGCCTGGTACAGTTTCCCCTGCGCCTGTTTCAACTCTTCCTGTGTCTGCTCCAGTTTTCCCTGTGTCTGCTCCAGTTCTCCCTGTGTCTGCTCCAGTTCTCCCTGTGTCTGCTCCAGTTCTCCCTGTGTCTGTTCCAGTTCTCCCTGTGTCTGTTCCAGTTCTCCCTGTGTCTGTTCCAGTTCTCCCTGTGTCTGTTCCAGTTCTCCCTGTGTCTGCTCCAGTTCTCCCTGTGCCTGCTCCAGTTCTCCCTGTGCCTGCTCCAGTTCTCCCTGTGCCTGCTCCAGTATCTCTTTCACGCGAAATCTCACTTCCAGTTCCATTTCATCTTCCCATGTCATAATGGCTTCCTCCTCATCAAGATTCACCCGGACAACTTCCTTATGAATATCTGAAACAAGTGAATTATCTTCCGAATATGTACCATTTCTGAAATATGCATATAACTCCTTCAGATCATCTTTCAGTTCTGCTCCCTCATATTTCAGGTTCAATATCATTGTACACGTCCCATCTCCAAGATTCAAGTCCGGATATTCTTCACAGTTCATTCGAAAAGTATACCTTGGATGATTCATGTTAAAGTAATCAAACATGCAAAGAAAGATTACAGTTGTCGGCATGAGTTTATCATATGTTACTTTCTTTTCAAGCTGTGTCCATGCCATCTGTACATGGTAAAACTTTGACCTGTTCGGCGTATGATATTCCTTTCTGTTTTCATTCTGCATCTCCATCTCCAGCCGTTGCCGCTGTGTATGGATATATACATCAAATCTTGTATCCTTATGGTTCACTCGAATCACATTTTTCTCTACAACGATATTCTCTTCTGTTAGATTTTCAATGTCCGGATAATCGCCCTCCGTCAGAATCAGCTTCAAAAACCTGCTGCAGATGGATGGATTCTCCATCACTCGCGGAAAAACAACGGAATGTGTAATTGGCTGCATATAACCTCCCCCTTTCTGAGCCAGTTATATTATATCACAGACAATTTACAATTAAAAGCAATTTTCCCATTATTTTACATTTTCCTATAAAAGGCAGGCACCTGCTCCTGCAGATGCCCGTATTGCAGCAATATCTGTTATTTATTTCTGAAATATTCGTCAATGCTTTCTGCTGCAGTCTTGCCGGCTCCCATTGCAAGGATTACTGTTGCAGCTCCTGTTACTGCATCACCGCCGGCATAGATGCCAGGCCTGTTGGTTGCAGCCCCGTCATCCGTATAGATTCCGCCTCTGTCATTGGCTTCGAGATTTTCGGTAGTATCGAGAATCAGCTTGTTGAGTTTGGTACCGATTGCCATGATGACACAGTCAACATCGAGAACGAAGTTTGAACCTTCCACCTCGATTGGTCTTCTTCTTCCTGATGCATCCGGTTCACCAAGCTTCATCTGAATGCATTCGATTCCTGTTACTCTTCCTTCTTCATCTCCGATTACCTTTACAGGATTGTTCAGAAGTCTGAATTCAACACCTTCCTCTATTGCATGCTCCACTTCTTCCTTACGTGCAGGAAGCTCTGTCATGGAACGGCGGTATACAATGTATACATTTTCAGCGCCCATTCTGAGAGCGGATCTTGCAGCATCCATTGCAACGTTTCCGCCGCCTACTACTGCTACATTCTTCGCATGCTGAATCGGTGTATCATACTCATCAAGATAAGCCTTCATGAGATTGATTCTAGTAAGATATTCATTGGCTGAACATACGCCAAGAAGGTTTTCTCCCGGGATTCCCATGAATGAAGGAAGTCCAGCGCCGGTTCCTACAAATACAGCCTCATAGCCATCGGCAAGAAGTTCATCTACATTCATGGAACGTCCGATGATGGCATTCTTTACAATTTCTACGCCCTTATCTTCAAGTTTCTGCACTTCTTCGGCTACAATCGCCTTCGGAAGTCTGAATTCAGGGATGCCGTAGGCAAGTACTCCGCCTGCTTTGTGAAGACCTTCAAATACTGTTACATCATATCCAAGTCCAATCAGGTCTCCTGCACAGGTAAGTCCCGCAGGGCCTGCGCCTAAGATTGCAACCTTGTGGCCGTTCTTTTCCACTTCGTTTTTCTTTTCTGCACCATGCTCTGCATGCCAGTCAGCAACAAATCGTTCCAGTCTTCCGAT
>JAZRWY010000024.1:0-36621 GCA_045599945.1 Anaerovoracaceae bacterium
CAGTTAGACAGAAAAGTAATAATAACAAATGATGAAATAGACTATTCGACAAGCAATATACAGCATATATCCTTAAAGAACTTTCTAAGAATGGAGAGCCTTGAAAACTGAAATAATCGCATCCTCCCGTGACAACCAAATGACAACCAAATTCATCAAAAAACAGTATAATACGTACAAACAGTACAAAAGTGCACTGTAAAGAATGGCTGAATATAGCCATTTGTAAGAAAGTATAAAAAAGTAACGATTGAGTGGGAATAAGAAGTGGCTCAAAAAAGTGGAAATTGTATAGAAAAGTAACTTAAAAAAGAGGCAAAAACAGTTTGAAGTGACTTGAAAAAATGCGAGAACAATGCTATCATCTTATTTGGAAAGGTGGTAGCATTTTTATGTTAAAGAGAAAAATAACAGAAACTCTATGCATCTGGAAAGAAGACCCAAAGCATAAACCTTTAATAATAAAGGGACCGAGACAATGCGGTAAAACATTTTCGGTACTGGACTTTGCACATGACAATTACAAGAATGTGGTTTATTTGAATTTCTTTGAGAACCCGCAGTATAAAGACATATTCAGTGGTTCCCTTGATATTGATAATCTGATTATGTTCATATCCACTATGCCGGGGGTTGATTTTGATTTTGAACCGGGAGAAACAGTAATTATTCTGGATGAAATACAGGAGTGTCCGGAAGCGAGGACATCACTTAAGTTCTTCCATCTGGATGGAAGATTTGATTGTATAGGTACGGGATCTCTTTTGGGCGTAAGTGGATATAGAGACAATCCGACATCAATCCCTGTTGGATATGAAACAGTAATAGAGATGACCCCAATGGATTATGAGGAGTTCATATGGGCTAATGGAATATCACCACAGGTTATTTCGACTGTAATGGAGTGTTTTAAGGAAGAAAGACCGGTGCCGATACCGATTCATAATCGGATGCGCGAATTGCTTTTACAGTATGTTGTTGTGGGAGGAATGCCTGAGGTTGTTCAAACATTTGTTGATACAAAACAAATGAACAAGGTTCTGCAAATGCAGCGTGATATAGTGACTTCATATGAGGATGACATGATCAAGCATGCAGCAAAAACAGACAAGGCCAAGATAAGAGAGTGCTTCCAGTCAATTCCCAAGCAGCTTGCAAAGGAAAATAAGAAATTCCAGTACTCTGTAATTAAAAAAGGGGCAAAAGCATCAGAGTTTGCCGGTAGTATACAATGGATCGAGGATGCCGGGATTATTGCCAGATGTTATAACCTGACAATTACAGAACTTCCGTTAGATGGGAACGCTATCCCTGAAGTATTTAAAGTATATATGAGAGATACGGGATTATTCATCAGTATGCTTGAAGACGGGACTCAGAACAGTGTTCTGAAGGGGGATATGCTTGCATATAAAGGAGCTATTTTTGAAAATCTCATGGCAGATTTCCTCTCAAAAGCAGGTAAAAAACTTTATTACTTCCGTAAGGATTCTGGTTTGGAAATAGATTTTGTGATAAGATACGAAGATGAATGCACACTTGTTGAGGTCAAGGCGGTAACAGGAAATGCTAAAAGTGTGAAAACCATATTAAAGCATCCGGAGAAGTATCATGTGTATAATGCGTTGAAATTCGGCGACTATAATGTGGGTAGAGATGGGCAGACTTTGACCATGCCACTTTATATGGGAGCGCTTATATGGTAAAAGGGGCATTCAGATGAGCGCCCCTTTTCCTGGAGTGAGAATAGGGAGAAAGGCGCCCTCCCGTGACAACCAAATTCATTAAAATAGCAGATAATAGAAAGAAACAGTACAAAAGTGCACTGTAAAAATGGCTTAAAATGCGCATTTGCACAAAGGGTAAAAAGTATTATTATCGAGTGGGAGTAAAAATAGCAGCAGTCCGAATATGCAAAGAAATGCATTATTCGGACTGTTTTCTTAAATCCCTGAAGTTTTATTATGATGTATAGTATATTGAGAACATTGCAGATATCGGGAAAAATTCTCTAGGTTGCATCTGTAAAATCGAAGTTTCCGCCTTTTCCGCTGATGGTAAGAGTTCCGTTTTCCAAAGTCTATGTCAGGTTGTGTCCGCAGCTTCCGCCCAAGGCAGTTTCTGAAGCAATGCCCTCCATTGGAGTAAAAGCCATCACCATGATGACTGATAATATGAGCGATAATATTTTCCTTTTCATGTGCATGTCCCCCAATAACCGAAAATATTTGTCCCTTATTTCTGACACAATCCGGCTTTTTCCAGCAGTTCTTTCATGTATGCTGTATAGAACTGAAGGGCATTTTCTGCAGGACCTTTTCTTTCTTTTTCCTTTGACATTACAATGCCGATTTTTCCGGCGCCAAAGAATATGTTGCTGGTTGGAAGGCTGGAAATAATCTGCGTATCGATGCCTTCCGGGGTGTCGCATACAATCAGAATGACCTTGTTTTCTCTGCTGAATAACCCGCCGGCTTTTCTTGGATATGCTGCAACCATGTAGTTATATGTGGCCGGAAGCAGAATATATTCTTCAATCGAGGCGGGCGTCGGTCTTCCTTTTCTGAACTGATTGTGAGTTGCTGTATCCCAGTTCTCGTTCATGAATGTAAGTAGTTCATCCAGAGTAAACCCCTTGTTTACTTCAATGACTTGTCTGCCAATCATAGGCTGTTCTCCTTTCCGTTCGTGATAGGAAACTGCAACCCGGCGCGGACTGCAGTTCTTTTCGATGATTATAGACCTTTCAGAAGTGCCTGAATCAGCTGGTTCCCATTGGAGCCATGGTCTTTGCTGCTCTTATGTTCCGGCTGAACTGCTCCGCCAAGAAGACCGAATACATCGGAAAGATCGAAGCCGTCGCTTAAATCAACGCCGGTTTTTTTCTTTGACTTGGCTGAACCTGTTGCAGATGAAAGGCTGCTCATTAAAAGAGGAGCGATATTGTTTAATACGCCGTCCACATCCTTCTCATCAACATCTGCTTCCTTTGCAAGTGCAGAAAAAGCATTTTTCTTGTTGTCGCCAAGAATATGGCCAAGAATCTTTGCACCGTCTTCAAGATCAGCCTCTTCAATCTGCTGCTTGGCAGATTTCTTTGTTTCGTGTTTTCCAAGAGCGCTGAGAAGTGAAGCTGCTCCGTCCTTTGAAGAAGCGTTCTTTGTCATGCTTCCGAGAAGCATTGGGATTGCTGCTGCAACAATTGGCTTCAGCTTTGACTTAGGCATTTTTGTCTTCTTTGAAAGAACATCAAGAGCTGCACCTGATAACAGCGAATTTGTAATTATACTCTGTAAGTTCATGTCTGTTCTCCTTTATTTTTATTGTGTGTCAGATATGACATTTTCATTATACAGCAAAAACACAACTTGTGATATAATAAATAAAAATAGTTTGAAAATTCGGAGGACATGAGATGAACGCAGAAAAATTAAAACAGATTGCGCAGGAATACCTTGAACAGGGGAAAGAAAAGGCGCAGGAGTTTCTCGAGGATGACGGAAAACTTGATCAGCTGCTGGCTGCAGCGGAAGAAAAACTTGCAGATATTCCGAAGGCAGGAGAATATTTTGCAGAAGTTCCAAGAATGATAGCCCTGCTGAAAGACCATATTGAGAAGGACTATGAAGCTCCGACAAAGGCGCTGGTTGCAATCATTGCAGCCCTTATATATCTGATCAATCCAAAGGACATCATTCCGGACAAGTATATCGGCATTGGACAGCTGGATGATGCAGCAGTCATAGCAGCTGCAGTTGCAATTTCCAAGAAGGATCTTGATGATTATGCAGCATGGAAGAATGGAAATCCGGCATAGAGGCAAAAAGAAAAACCGCAGGAATGCGGTTTTTTATTGCAATAATCTACATGAAAAAGAATCCTGTTCCGATGATAACATATACGGCTATGAGCTGGACGCCCTCAAGCCAGTTGGATTCTCCGTCTGATGCCACTCGGTTGGCAATGAGAACGGAAGCAGCAACAGCAATCAGTTCAAACGGTGTAAATACGATATCCATCGGTGTGAAAAATAGGCTCAGCAGCACAAGCACAGGCATTACAAACAGTGTAATCTGAAGGCTTGAGCCAAGCGCGATCTCTACAGCGGCATTCATCTTGTTCTTATATGCCATGATGATTGCCGAGGAATGCTCTGCAGCATTGCCGATAATCGGAACCAGTATGATTCCCACAAATGTCTTGGAAAGACCGGAACTTTCGGCCATGGGTTCTACTGTGCCGACAAATATTTCTGACATGATTGCAACGCATACCGTTGCTGCTACAAGAACTGCTATCGCCACCCTGAGGCTCATATTTGGCGTCTCTTCTGTTTCTTCATCAGACACTTCCTCAAACAGATGTCTGTGAGTTCCAAATGTGAATACAAACTGAAGAATGTATATTACCAGCATGATGATGGCAACAATCACGCTGAAATCTTCAATCTGCATGCTTTTTGTACTTTCCGACATGGTATGGATGAAGAATGCAGGAACGCATAATCCAAGCACTGCAAATAAAAGCATGCTGGATGTATTGTTAATGGACTGTCTGTTAAAGTATTGGGTCTTGAATCTGATTCCGCCGCACAGCATCGCCATGCCCAGAACAAGAAGAATGTTCCCGATTACAGAGCCGGCAAGAGACGCTTTGACCACATCAAACATTCCTGCTTTCATGGCGATGAATGCTATGATGAGTTCTGTTGCATTGCCGAAGGTGGCATTTAAAAGACCACCTATCTTCTGCCCTGCATAATATGAAATTATATCCGTTCCTTTGCCCATGACACCTGCCAGCGGTATGATGGCAAGTGCACTTAATATGAACATGACCGGATCTGAAAAGCCCATGAACTGTCCGGCAATGGTTACCGGTATAAAAATGAGTAATGCATATAAGAATTTCATGTTAACTCCATTAAATTGCTCTTGCAAGGGTTATGACCTTGTAATCTTCACACTGTTCTTCACCTGTAGCAGTAAAGCCCTGTTCCTTCCAGAACTTCATGGCTTCCTGGTTATCTTCTACACAGCCCAGAGACATGTAATCATAGCCCTGCGCCTTCATGGCAGCCCGGACATCGGCAAATATCGATGAACCGATTCCGTTTCTCTGCACCTCGCCATCGACCATGAACCAGCCGATGAATGCATCGTCCTTTTCCGGATATCCTGTAATCAGATCCATGACTGCGATGAGAACATCATCTGCATTGTAGAAGCCTACAAAGTTCTTGTCGGTCTCATCTGCACCTTCCGGCACATTGGATATGATTTCGGTCAGGCTTTCTCTTGTTGGCACTGTCCGCATGTATTCATAGTATTTTGCATTGGATCTTGCCAGCCGGTATACAGGGGATATGTCGGCCTCTGTAATGCGGCTTACCGTATACTGTGTGGATAGAGTTTCTATGTTAAGACTTCCATTGTGCTCAGCCTCATAGTCGATTGCCTGACGGAACTGGGTTTCATAGAGTTCCTTATACACGCCGCCAAGATCGATGAGCTCGTCATGGGTGCCCTGCTCCGCAATGACTCCATCCTTGACAACCAGGATCTGATCGGCTTTCAGAATGGTAGAAAGTCTGTGGGCGATGACGATGGAAGTTCTTCCTTCCATCATTCTTTCAAGGGCATCCTGAATGGCATTTTCAGAGATGGAATCCAGAGCAGAGGTCGCCTCGTCCAGAATCAGGATCTTTGGATTCTTGAGTATGACTCTGGCAAGAGAAAGCCTCTGTTTTTCACCGCCGGACAGCTTCAGACCCCTGTTTCCGACAGGAGTGTCATACCCTTCCGGCTGATGGATGATGAAATCATGGATGTTGGCAACCTTGCATGCTTCCTCGATTTCCTCGAGGCTGGCATTTTCGTTGGCATAGCGCAGGTTCTCAAGGACTGTTCCGTTGAACAGATATGTCTCCTGGGTAACTACGCCGATGCACTGTCTGAGATATGGAAGATCAAAGTCGCGGACATCGACGCCGCCTATCTTTACACTTCCCCCTGTGACATCATAAAGCCTTGGTATCAGATTTACAACCGTTGATTTTCCAGAGCCGGATGGGCCAACAACGGCATATATCTTGCCACCCGGCACTGTAAAGTTGACATCTGTGAGGATCAGCTTATCTTCTGAATAACTGAATGCAACATGATCATAGACGATCGGCTGATTGTCTACATCAGGCTTTTCTCCGTTTTCAGGAGACACAATGTCATTCTTTCTGTCAAGATAATCAAAGATTCTGGTGAACAGTGCAAGGGACCTTGTGAAATCTACAGATACATTGAGCAGTGACTCAACAGGTCTATACAGTCTGTTTACAAGAGCAACTGCTGCGGTTACTGTTCCAACAGTAAGTGTAGTATCTATCTGGTTTATGATGAAATATCCGCCTGCAAAGTAGAGAAGCAGAGGCCCAAGCTGGGTGAACATTCCCATTGCTACTCTGAACAGCTGGCCCGATCTCATCTCTTTCAGATTCAGGTCTGTTACTTCCTTGTTTATTCCTGTAAATTCTTCATATTCCTTTTCTTCACGGGTAAAAATCTTCACAAGCATTGCACCCGATACAGAAAGGGTTTCATCTATCTTCTGGTTCAGCTCGTCGCTCTTGACCTGACTCTGTGACAGATACTTCCATCTTGTCTTCCCGGCAGTCTTTGTCGGAAGAATCAGAAGCGGAATCACCACGAGTCCAACCAGCGCAAGCTGCCAGCTCATGGAAAACAGCGCGACTAGAGTCGTGACTACCGTGGCAATATTGCTGACGATACTGGAAAGCGTTCCGGATATTACGGAACTGACACCGTTGATGTCGGAATTCATCCTGGTGATGATGTCCCCCTGCTTTTCTGTCGTGAAGAATGAATGCGGCATGTACTGGATATGATGATACATCTCATTTCTCATGTCGAAGATGATCTTCTGGGATATCCACGCATTAATATAGTTTTCAAGAACTCCTACAAGCTGGCTGACTACTATGGCAGCAAGAGCTGCAAGAAGCAGCTGCACCAGAAGCTCCATGCTCTTCCCTACAAGAGCCTCATCAACAATCCTGCCGGTGATGATTGACGGCAGAAGTCCCACAACTGCAGAAAGCAGAATGGTTATGAATACGAAAATGAACTGAAGCCAGTATGGTTTTAGATATGATAATATTCTCTTTAATAATGCCTTTGTAATCTTAGGCATGTTCTGTTTTTCTTCGTCGGTCAGGAACCCTCTGGGACCTAATCCTCCTCTTCCCCCTGGCATAAGATACCTCCAATTGTGCGTCTTTCTTTGAAATCTCTTCTATTATATCACAGAATGAAAGAGATACTATCCGAAATTGTGTTATTATGAATAAGGACCTGACCGGCGGATATTCATGGTCAGGAAGGAGAGAGAATGCCATGAAAAAAGAATCACTGTTCTGGTGCTGGTGCAGTCCAAAGTGGTCATACTCGCAGATGTCCATCGGTATACGGGAAAAATACAGAATCAGATAAGCATAGGAATGCAGGCAGCCTGTTATTTATTGATCAGATAAAGGCCAAGCAGGCAGACGGCCATGCCGCATACCTTTGTTGTAGTAATCTGCTCCCTATATATGAAATATCCGACCAGAATCAGGGCCAGAGATAAAATGATAGCCTTTACCATGAATCCGGTATTGATGTTCCAGCCCACCTTGTACATGTAGATGGCGCCGACTTCAAGACCGACAATGGCAATGCCGAGGACAAAGGTTGTCCAGTTGATATGACTCCATGACTGGACAATGGATTCTCCTTTGTTCAATGCAAAAAACAGGACTGCAGATACTGCAGCGCCGACCATATAGGTGATGGTAAGCCCTGCAAGAGGATTTAAGGATTCCGGTGTGGATTTCGCACAGATCTGGTAGAAGATATCTGCGCATACAGCAAGTGCAATCGGCCAATAGATGCTCATGTTTTTCCCTCCAAAAAAAGCCACCCGATAAAACGAGTGGCAATCTCAAACATTCTGTTCTGACTTCTCACAATTAATATATACCATAATCGACGGCAGATTGTAAACAGTGCAGCGGAGAAATATTGTCAAAAATATTGTGAAACAAAAAAAGTTGGGATATAATAAAGAGTAAAGTTTTTTGAGGAAACAGCACTCATGTGGGTGTAGAATCATACAATATTTTTGAAGAGAGAACGGAAAGGAGATTGAAACAATGAAAGTAATTATTCAAAGCGATTATGAGAAGATGAGTGAATGGGCTGCAGAGCACATCATAGAGGCAATCAATAACCATAAAGAGGACCGTCCGTTTGTATTGGGACTTCCTACCGGATCATCACCGCTTGGTGTATATCAGAACCTGATCAAGGCAAACAAAGAAGGAAGAGTTTCCTTTGAAAATGTTGTAACTTTTAACATGGATGAATATCTTGGCCTTCCAAAGGAACATGACCAGAGCTATTGGTACTTCATGCACGATAACTTCTTCGATCACATTGAAATTCCGGCAGAAAACATCAATATCTTAAACGGCATGACAGACGATCCGGAAGGCGAATGCAGAAGATATGAAGAAAAGATAGCATCATACGGCGGAATCGACCTGTTCATGGGAGGTGCCGGTGTGGATGGACATATCGCATTCAATGAACCATATACTTCACTGAATTCAAGAACCGGAATCAGAGATCTGACAGAAGATACAAGAATCGTGAATTCCAGATTCTTTGAAAACGATCCGGAAAAGGTACCGACACAGGCACTTTCTGTAGGTGTTGGAACGGTAACCGATTCCAGAGAAGTAATGATTCTCATCAGCGGACACAATAAGGCAAGAGCACTGGCCCACTGTGTAGAGGGCGGCGTCAGCTCCAAATGGACGATTTCCGCACTTCAGCTTCATAACAATGCAGTCATTGCATGCGATGAAGCAGCATGCGGGGAACTGAAGGTGGATACATATAAGTTCTTTAAGGATGTATATGCAAAGGAGATACTGTAATGGGAAAATATTTTGGAACAGACGGATTCAGAGGTGAGGCAAACTGTAACCTTACGGTTGACCATGCATTTAAGATTGGACGCTTTCTTGGATATTACTTCAAGAAGGAAGACCATAGACCGCAGATTGTAATCGGCAAGGATACAAGAAGATCCAGCTACATGTTTGAATCTGCATTATGCGCAGGACTGACAGCAAGCGGGGCAGATGCATATCTTCTGCATGTGACGACCACACCAAGTGTATCATATATTACCAAATCAGATGATTTTGACTGCGGCATCATGATTACAGCAAGCCATAATCCATTCCAGGACAATGGAATCAAACTGATCAATTCCAATGGAGACAAGATGGAGGAATCCTTCATTCTGGAGCTGGAAAATTATCTGGACAGCAGAGAAAGCCTTCCATATGCATACCAGGATGAAATCGGATGCGTAGTGGATTATTCAGCAGGCAGAAACAGATATGTCGGATATCTCATTTCTCTTGCCACACGTTCATACAAGAAGTACAGAGTCGGCCTTGACTGCGCAAACGGAAGCTCATGGCAGATGGCAAAGAGCGTCTTTGATGCACTCGGAGCAGACACATATGTTGTCGGCAATACGCCGGACGGATGCAATGTAAATATCGGATGCGGCTCTACACACATCGAGAATCTGGTGAAACTGGTAAAGGAAAACCATCTGGATGTCGGCTTTGCATTTGATGGCGATGCTGACAGATGCATTGCAGTGGATGAAAAAGGAAATGTTGTCAATGGAGACCATATTCTCTATGTATGCGGCAGATACATGCAGGAGAAGGGAACGCTGGGAGACAGCCACGTGGTAACGACTGTCATGTCCAACATGGGTCTCTACAAGGCTCTGGATGAGCTAGGCATCGGATATGAACAGACGCTGGTCGGTGACAAGTATGTTGCTGAAAACATGAGAGAAAACGATTACCTGATTGGAGGAGAGCAGTCCGGACATATTATCTTTGGCAGATATGCAAATACGGGCGACGGAATACTGACAGCCATCAAAGTAATGGAAGTTATGACAGAAACAAAGCAGCCGCTTTCCATGCTGGCAGCCCCGATGGTCATGTATCCGCAGGTACTGAAGAATGTTGTTGTAACAGACAAGGATGAAACCCTTACGTGTGCAGAAGTTGTAGCAGCAGTAAAGAAGGCGGAAGAAGAACTTGGCGATGAGGGAAGAGTACTTCTCAGAAAGAGCGGAACAGAACCGGTTCTCAGAGTCATGTCGGAAGCAACCAGCTTTGAACTCTGTGAATCCAAGGTGGACGATATCATTGCAGCAATGGATCAGGCAGGAAGACTGGTTGAAATAAAGAAATAGGGAAAAGGTAAAATGGGAATTTGCAATATTACAAGCCTCTATGACTTAGAGCATACACAGGCAAAAGAGTATCTGGAACAGTTTGAATATCCATGGGAAGCATTGAAGGGCATCAAGCAGATGATCATTGACCTTGGAAATACTCTCGGAGAAGAATATATCCAGGTCAAGGAAAATGTATGGATTCATGAAAGCGCAAAGGTTTTTGAATCGGCTTATCTGGGAGCACCATGCATTATCGGGCCGGAAACGGAAGTCAGACATTGTGCTTTTGTACGCGGCTCTGCACTGGTGGGTGCAAACTGCGTAGTTGGAAATTCGGTGGAACTGAAGAATGTCATTCTCTTCGATAACGTTCAGGTTCCCCACTATAACTATGTGGGAGACAGCATTCTGGGATTCCATGCACATATGGGAGCCGGAAGCATCACCTCCAATGTCAAGGCAGACAACAGAAATGTTGTCATCAAAGGAGAAGAAGGTCCATATGAGACCGGGGTGCGGAAAGCAGGCGCATTTCTAGGCGATTATGTGGATATCGGCTGTAATGCAGTATGTAATCCAGGGACGGTAATCGGACCAAATACTAATGTATATCCTACCACAGCACTTCGGGGAATCGTTCCCGGAAACTGTGTGGTAAAGAGCAGCACCGAATATGTTCCAAAAGTAGAAATTGAATAAAAACATGAGGGCTTTCCCCTGCGGGAAGCCCTCGTTTACTGAATACAGCAACATTGTATATGGAATAGAACAAGGTTTTAATTGACTTTTTTTATTTCAAACGGGTATACTTAATTGAGAAATGAATATGGCTGGATGATTGTAGTCCGAGACATTCTGAAAACAGAAGGCCGAAGCGGAAAGTCTGCCGATTGGCAAATTGGCAGATGCAACTGACAGGCAAAGGGGAAGGCTGCAGGACAGAACTTTGGAAAGACCGCATAAAGCGGAGCCAACGAGGCGATAACCAACAGGCAAAGAGACAGAGGAGTCATGCATATGATTTACTCTGTATTTTTATAGGACATATTTCAAATGAACATATACAAGGAGGGAAAATAATGAAAAAAGTAATGGTATGCGGTTGTGGCGCACAGGGATCAACCATCTGTAGAAAACTTGATCAGGAGCCGAACATTGAAGAAGTAGTATGCGCAGATTTCAATCTGGCATCTGCAGAGGCTGTATGCAAACTGATGACAAAAGGAACACCGAAGCAGGTAGATGCAAGAAGCATTGAAGCAATAAAGGAAGCTGCAGAAGGCTGTGAGATGGTAATCGGCGTTATGCCGCTGGAACTGTTAACAAATGTTTTAAAGGCAGCAATGGAAATGGGCATTTGCTATCAGGATCTGTCTGCATGTGAAGACCTGGTGGAGGATGTAGAAGATTACCATAGCTGGATTGCAGGCATCAACTACATGTATAAAGTGATGGGCAAGGAATTTGCGGCAAAGGGCGCAACAGCACTGATTGGTACAGGTTCTGCACCAGGAGTCATGTGCGTCATGGCGCGTAGAGCCGTTCAGGAACTGGACGAATGCGATACCATCAACATGATGGTATATGAAGGCGTAGAAGCAAAGAGATTCATTCCATTCTGGTGGTCACCGGATGTTGCACTTGCAGACATGTCAGAAGATGCATATGCATTTGAAGATGGCAAGCATTTAAGAACACCGGCATTCAGTAATGAAATCTGGAGAGCATGGCCGGAAACAGATGGAAAACCTGTAAGAATGGTTGAACATTCCCATGACGAACCGGTTTATGTTGGATATCATGCAGATAAGTATTTCAAGGGATGCAAGAATTCATACTTCAAATATGGCGGAGTAGGCATTGAATTTGCAGAACCGCTTTCAAGAGCAGGACTTCTTTCCTATGAAGAAGAGGAAATCAACGGACGCAAGGTGATTCCTCATGAAGTAATCAGAGCGCATACCCCTGCAGCTCCAAAAGACCCGGATGAAATCAAGGCAATCATTGAAGAAGGTCTTGTATCCGATGGTGGTGCATTTGTAGTTGAAGCATATGGTAAAAAAGATGGAAAGGATGTCATGGTAGACCTTCATGTAACAGCACCTGGTCTTGTGGAATCCTATGAGCTTGCAAAGATGACAGGAGAAATGTACCTGACCGGTCAGGGCGCATTCCTGTTTACGAAGCTGTTCGTCAATGACCTGATTACACAGAAGGGCCTGATTTCATCGGATGAGATGAACGATGCACAGGTAGAGCAGTATCTGAAGTATGCAGAAGAGCTGGGTATCACCTATGACATTGAAATCAAGGAAGGCGTTGTTTGGGAAGAAAAACTGACGGAGATTTCAGGCGAATCATATATTCCGGATTATGAATAAAGAGAAAATATGCATACATCTGTAGGCAGAAAGGAGAGCAAAGCGCTCTCTTTTCTTTTTGGACAAGAAACAAAAAGAGGAATATAATGGGGATGAAGAGGTGAATGAAAATGGAAAAGATCAAAGAGATATATCAGTGCCATCCGCTGGAGGAAACAGATGCCCTGTCCAGATGGCACAATGAAGTGCTGGAGAAGACCGCAGGAGAACTGACGGAGCTTGATGTGGCAAGATGCCTGAGACAGGAACTGTTTGTGGAATCGGCGGCAGAAGCAATGATGAGCCATCTCCTTCAAAATCCTCTGGCCGGGGGGCAGTATGAAGGAGAACTCATGGAACTGGCAGGAGACGTGGATGAGCATGTCATGGCAAGATTTGCGAATGAAATCCGAGGAATCATTATTGCAGCAGAAAACCTTTTGTATGTAAAAGAGTGGGATTCTCCTGAGGACCGGGATGCTTTCTTCAGGTCCGGCGTAAACATGAGGAGATTCATAGATGCGGATCATCTTCTTGATCTTCTGGAGCAGACAGAAGACCAGAAGGCAAGAAATCAGATTGCAAGATGTCTGGGAAGCATGCATTGCGATGATGCAGTAGAGCCGTTGATGAATCTCATTACCGATCCGGAACTGGGCTGCAGCAAGGGGCCGATGCTCTATGCCCTGCAGAATCTGAACATTACTTTCCGGCAGCTGGTGGAACTGCTGCCGTTCATTTCAAAGGGCAATCTGGAGGAAAGAGTATCGGCTTCCGAACTTTTGAAACTGAATCTCTGCCGGCTGGATGAAGAAGAGATGAGCAAGGTGAGCAGCCTGCTCCAGGAAATGATCGATGAAGCATAGGAGAGAAATCATGATAAAAAGCATCAGACTAGGAGGCAATCTTCCTGAGTGGAGATTGAAAGATCCAATGGAGAAAAAACCTTTGGCAAAAGAACAGGAGAGCAGAGGAATGCTGGCTCTTTATGATGATGAGAATGCCAGAGAGTCGGTGGAAATCTATGGCTATGAAAAAAGTGAAGATACGCTGGATAGTTTCGGGCAGAAACGGGCAGCAGAGCACCGCGTCATGTGCATCACCACATCTGTAGACGGATATGCGTCGGCAGTATATAACTTCTACCGCGGGGAAGACCAGAGCTATGTACAGGAATATATTTTTGAAGAGGACGACAGATTCCTTGCAGTATGTGCAGTATACAAAACGAAAGAGATTGATCTTGCACCATCCGGTTACAGAATGCGCATTTCAAGAGAATATGCATTAAAGGATGTGATGGAAGAAGAAGAAAAGAAAGTCATGGAATTCATCGAGTTTCTGAAGTCGCTTCCGACCATTACCATTTCCATTCTGGATAAGCAGGGAGAGAAAAGAACACTGGCGCAGATTCTGGGCGATGAACTGAAACGGCATGATTTCATCAAGGCAGAACTCATATGCAGAAACAGTCTTGATGCAGCATTCATGGGATGGCTTCATGGCGGAGAACTTCATGCCAAGGCGCTGGTCGATCTCGGAGACTATTATCTGAAAATCAAGGCGGATGATCCGGTCAGCATATTTCAGCATATGGTAAATGCCATGATTGATTCGGTGGAAAAGAAATAAAAGAAATCTCTGGAAGAGAAAATCCTCCAGAGATTTTATTTTACCGATGTCTTTTTGGCCCTCCCATTCCGGGACCGCCCATTGGTCTCATTCCGATGCCGGGTCTTCTCATGTTTCCGGCAGGTCCTCTGCTTCTAAGCGGTGAGTTATGCATTGGAGGCCTTGGCGGTGCTGTACGTATGACCATGGGACGCTGCTGCATTGGACGGGTATTCAGCATTCTTCCCATTGCCATGCCTGCACCAATGGCGGAACCCATGCCGCCGATGGAGATGGTGCGCTGGCTGTTCTGGTATTTCTGCGCCTGGGCATATGCTGCCTTGGCAGATTTTGTCAGGTATTTACCGTTATCCAGTCCTGCAAGGTATACACTTTCCGTTATTCCATAGGCTGCAGCCATTTCAGCGATTTCATATTCGCTCATTTTGGAGCCGATGACGCTTTCTGTGGATTTTACTTCATTTACAGCATTGATGATTGTACCAAGAAGACCTCTGGTTCTCAGACTGTAGATGGTTTCCAGAGCGTCCCTCATGTCTCCGGTGGAGGCATCATAGTCGGACACCTTGCTGTAGCGTTCGAAAATCAGATCCTGGCAGTCCAGTACAGGATTTGGAAGATCTGCGGCACTTTTCACCTGGATTTTTTCGCTTCCCTCCTGAAGTTTTGAGCCGCAGTAATCACAGACATATTTGTTTTCTGAAGCGCCGCCGCAGTGCGGACAGGTTACAGTACCTCCTTCTGTTATTTCGCTGACAACTTCATATTTTGCCAGTATTTCGTCCTTATGTTCTACACTGTATAATGCTTCCAGAATTTTTTCTTTGTATGGAGCACATACTTCGCAGGCTTCCGGATACATCTGACAGCCGGACGGGCAGTTTTTGCATGGATGTTCTACAGTTGTAGCGCCTGCAATTTCTTTAAAAAGATTTCCTAAAAGTGACATGACCGATTCTCCTCTGATTATGTGTGTTCGTCTTTACGGATATGTTTATTATATCATATAGTGTCATTGAGTTGAAAGAGAATCATGCATATAATATAATCTAAGAAGATTATTCTGATGGAGAACTGAGATGAAAAAACTGATGATGCATCACCGCCTGATTACAGCCATCATGGCTTTTGTGCTGGTGGCGCTTGCCTACGGAGGCATTGTCTATGCCAGGGGTGACCACTATGTCATGCATGTGAATTATGTAAATCCGGGAGAATTCCAGAAAGTGGAGGTTACTTTTGACGGAAAGAAAGAAAGTGATATCCTGGATGTGGCATACGTTGTGGATAGCGAAACCAACGCAGATGTATGCTTTTCGGCAAAAGCCAGGGGCAGCGAAGAGGTGGAAGTGAATGCATATTTTCATAATAACGGAGAGGTCGAAAGAATCGGAACCGGAGAAAAGATCACCGTCGGAGCCGGTCATTTCATCATAAACAATCAGAAACAGTATATCTATCTGGCGGCCATTGCATTTGCAGTCCTGATGCTCATCTACTATACCGTTGTATTCGTCTTTCGCATACGCAGAGACAAATATTCCTACGATACCGTATTTGTGCTGGCAGCTGCACTTTTCTTTCTGTTTCTGCTCGTCGTATGGACTTCTGCAACCATTTATTCCATGGTCAATACAGGAAGCATTTCATCTACGGCCATTGCTACGGTAAATGAAAACATTGCACTGATGCTGGTGGGATTATCCCTTCCGCTTGTTTTAATCTTTGCTGTTTCGGTATCTGTCAGCAATCTGGCGCTGATGAAGCATGAGGGCGTGCGGCCGGTCAATGCCCTGGGAATTGCTGTCAGTTTTATCATGATACTCGGACTATGCATGATTGGAGCGCTGCTTTATCTTTCTTCCAATTACCACAGCGCCGGCATGCAGATTGCCGCATCTTCCGCCAATGCATTATATGTCATGTTTGAGGTTGTGCTGTTTAGTACCATTTTCTGCAGCATTTATGCAGCAAAGAAGAAACCGTCGCCGGATAAGGAATATATCATCATATTAGGATGTAAAATCCGAGAGGATGGAACCTTATATCCGCTGATTCAGGGAAGAGCAGATGCGGCCATCCGTTTTTACCAGGAACAGCTGGAAAAAACGGGGAAGAAAGCATATTTCATTCCTTCCGGAGGACAGGGCGAGGATGAAACTGTCTCTGAAGGCCGGGCAGTTGCCGATTATCTGATCAGCCGGGGGATTCCGGAGGACCAGATTCTGCCGGAAACAGAATCTACGACGACTTATGAGAACATGAATTTCTCGAAGAATATTGTCTGCGGGAGAAATGAATATGCCAGAGTTGCTTTTGCAACCACCAATTATCATGTGTTCCGCAGCGGAATCATTGCCGGTCAGGCGGGACTTGATGCGGAAGGCATTGGCGCAGATACAAAGTGGTATTTCTGGCCGAATGCGCTTCTGCGGGAAGTTGCCGGTCTGTTTGTCAGTCAGCCGAAAAAGCAGCTGTTGATTGCCATTCTGGTAACGCTCCTTGCAGCACTTGGAGAATTTGGATATTCTCTGATATAACCAGCGATAAGAAATTCTTATAACCCTGTAAAAAGCTTTTGCTTCCTGCAGGGTTTTTTCTGTGCAAATATATGTATGGAAAAGGAGGCTGCAGACATGACGGAGCATAGAGAACAGAAAGGATATATCTTAATATTTGCGGCAGGAATTCTGTGGGGAACCATTGGTATTTTCCTAAAGGAAATGTCCTTATGCGGCGCATCTGCCATTGAGATTGCATTTCTCAGAATGGCATTTGCTTTTCTTTGCATGCTCGTGATTACTGCATTGAATGGAGGCCTTCCCTCCATGAAGATTGGGAGAAAAGAGCTGCTTTATTGCGCTCTTCTTGGAATCGTATGCCACGGAATCCATAATATCCTATATAGCCTGGCAGTATCCATCTCCGGCGTTTCTGTAAGTGCTGTTGTAATGAACATAGCTCCGGCAGTAACGCTTCTTACAGCGCTTTTCCTGTTTTCAGAAAAACTTACATCCTGGAAGGCCTTTGCCATCTGCCTGAATATTGCAGGCTGTACATTGGCAGTGACCGGGGGGGACTTTTCTTTTGGGAATGTATCCGTTATCGGCATTTTATGCAGTGTGGGGGCCGGAGCAACCTATGGGCTTGTTCCGATTATCGGAAGATTTGCCATGAAAAATGTGAATGTATTTGTATCCAGCACATACAGCTATCTGTTCGCAGCGCTGATGCTGGTGGTGCCGGCAAAGCCGTGGACTTTTCAGATGGACATGACATTCATGCATCTGATTCTTCTTGTAGTGATTCTTGCACTGGTACCCACATCTCTTGGATATATCATATATTATCGCGGGCTTTCCATGATTACAGAAACAAGCAAGGCGTCCGTTCTTGCATCCAATCAGACAGTGGTAGCGGCAGTTCTTGGCATGCTCATCTATCATGAGACATTGAATCTGATCAGCTGGATTGGAATAATCACTGTACTGGTTTCCATCAGCTGCATGAACATGAATGGAACACGGAAAACCCGAAGATCTGGCAGAATGATGATTGCCAGACAGGACAGCATATGAAAAGAACACCAGGCGGTGTTCTTTTTCTATTTCAACCCTTTTTGTTCGAGATATAGCTCTTTGATTTCCCGGTCTGTCATGCCGGAGATGAAATCAATGACCATGCGGAATCTGAGATATAAATCGGTTCCTTCATCACCGGTACGTTCCATGAGGTATGCTTCCTTTAGGTTTTCCGGTATGGAAAGAATGGCAAGATTATGATTTCCTGATGTGTTCAGATTCTGATTCCACTCAACGACAGCGGAAGCATATACCTCCATCAGATAGTCAATGATGTTATATGCCATGATTTCGGAATTGGCCTTGCTTGGGTATACAAATCGCTGGATGGCGGATTTGAGAATCTGCACGGTATATCTATGGTGACCGTCATCAAACAGATCTCCGTTATATCTTCCGGCCATGATGTCTTCATATTTTTTTGTGAAACTGTATGCACTGACATATAAAAGCCAGCCCTTCAGAAGTCTTGTCCATTCCTGAAATGCCTGTATTTCAATCTCGCTGCTGGCATCTCTTACCGTTTCCAGTTTCTTAGTCAGCTGATTCAGAATGGAACCGGTTGCCATGATCTGAAGCTGATGAAGCTCATCTCCTTCCGGCGGAATCTTTGCAAGCTCTTTTTCCAGAAAAGCTGCAAGCTGCGGAGCAGTAATGTGTTTGCGGTCAATGGCGTCCTCCAGATCGGAGACGACATAAGCGATGTCATCGGCAGCTTCCAGAAGGAATGTAAGAGGATGCCTTGCAAAAGGTTCCTCTGCAGAGCCGACACCGGTCGCTTCGCGCACTTTCTTCACAAAATCTTTTTCGCTGTAGAAATATCCTGCCTTTTTTCTGCGAAGATCTCCGCAGGAACGGTCTGCTTCCAGTGAGTCAGCCGGGTACTTCAGCATGGTGCTGATGAGTGCGTAGGACACATTCAGATGGTTCACTTCCGGCCTTGCGAGAATTCTTACCATCTGTGCATTTCCATCAAAATGGAGGAGGTCCTGTATCATCTGATTGCTCAGCCATTCTCTGACCGGCCTTCCCTTGAAGGTGAAACTGCTGTCTTCCAGTTTGTTTTTAAACCAGCTGGAAATGGCATCTTCACCCTTATGGCCGAATGGCGGATTTCCGATGTCATGCAGGAAGCCTGCACAGCCAAGAGTGGTTGAAATCTTTCTCTCATAGAATTCCGCATTGGATTTCAGCTCATCGATGCCGTCTTTTTTTGTATTTTTTGTAATCATGCTGCCGAGCAGTTTGCCGATTCCCGCAACTTCCATGGAATGGGTGAGTCTGGTGCGGACAAAGTCACTTCTGTTAATCAGATACAGCTGGGACTTGTCCTGCATTTTCCGGTAGGACGGGTTGCAGATGATTTCCATATAATCGCGGTCGGAAGCGTCCATGGGGTAGTCGTTCCAGCAGGTTGGAATTCTGGCACCTTCAATGGGCCTTTTTTTCGATAGTAGTTTGTTCCAGTTCATTTTTTTCACCTTTGTTTCTTCCTCTAACATACATATTATCACAAGTGGAGAAGGGAATAAACCATAACCTGTTGATTTCCAACACATCTGCGGTATAATGAGGGAAGTAAAAGAAACATCAAAGAAAGGAAAACAAATGAAGAGAATCACCAAATTATTGACAGTATCACTTGCCGTAACACTATGCTTCTGCCTTGCTTCCTGTGGAAGCAATGAGCCGGAAGAAGAAGGGGAAGGAATGGAGAATCCGCTGGTGAGTGTGGATCAGCAGGGGCTGATAGATGAGACCGGAATAAATCTTCCGGCACCTGAAAATGCGGAAAATGTGGAATATTATGTGATCAAGGGAGAGCTGGCAATGGCTGAAATGAGATTCACGCTGGATGGAAAGGAAGCATACCTTCGTGCTGTCCCAACAGATCTTACAGAGCTCATTGAAGGAGAAGAGGACCCGGACAATCCACCGGACATTTCGCTGAAAGACCTGAAAGGAGATATTTCCGGTCTGAATTATGAATGGGAAGACTTTGCTTCCATAGAAGTCATGGAAAGACAGGGATATTATGTAATGGGAGAGGGAGCAGGCTATGTTGCATGGCTGGATGTGGTCCCGGGAATCCTATATAACCTTGGAATGGAACAGGATGCCGACATCGATTCGCTTCTGAACACGGCAGAAAAGGTCTTTGTTCCATTGCAGGGAGATTCAGAGTAAAAATACCACACATGAAATACCGCCAGCCGGCGGTATTTTTTACATAGATTTTACAATGCGTAGTCATAAATATTACATAATCCGTTTCAGAATTTACAAGAAGCACATAGTATTATATTTGGTGGAGATTGGAAAAATGAAAGGAAAGAAGAAATGGGCCTAAGTGATATTTTTGCTTTGCTGGGAGGAGTAGCATTATTCCTGTTTGGCATGAATCTGATGGGAGACGGCCTGAAAAAAGCGGCAGGCAGCAGGCTGGAGATCATATTGTATCGATTGACCAGCACACCAATCAAAGGAATTATACTGGGAACCGGTGTGACAGCAGTCATTCAGAGCTCATCTGCGACTTCTGTCATGGTGGTCGGCTTTGTAAACTCCGGCATGATGAAGGTAAAGCAGGCCATAGGAATTATCATGGGCGCCATTATCGGAACAAGCATTACCGGATGGATCATCTGCCTTTCTTCGCTCAGCGGCGGAAGCCAGGTGTTTGAAATCATATCAACGGACACGCTTACTGCGCTGGTTGCAGTGGCGGGCATCATTCTCCTGATGTTTACAAAAAAAGAAGCAAATCATAATGTGGCAGGCATCATGCTTGGTTTTGCTGTTCTGATGTTTGGAATCAAAGCGATGACCACAGCAGTGGCACCCCTGAGGGAAAGCGAGGAATTCATCAATCTTCTGACGAACTTCTCCAATCCGATCATCGGAATTCTCATTGGTCTGGCATTTACCTGCATCATTCAGAGTGCTTCTGCAGCAGTCGGAATCCTGCAGGCGCTGGCCATTACAGGAGCCATTAATTTTGGACTGGCACTTCCCGTAATCATGGGAATCGGAATCGGTGCATCTGTTCCGGTGCTCCTTTCAGCGCTGGGCGCCAGTACAAATGGTAAGCGGACGGCACTGATCTATCTGATGGTAGATACCTTTGGCGCCATTTTATTCAGCATACTGTTTTATGCCATCCATGCGGCTGTTGGTTTTTCCTTCATGAGTGCATCGATGACAATGGTGAGCATTGCACTGCTGAACACGGTCTACAGGGCAGTGATTGTTCTTCTTCTCACACCGCTGATTGGCGTCATGGAACGCATGGTTGAAAAAATAATCCCGGATAATCAGCAGGAAGTTGTGGAACTGAAGGATGTAGACCGCCTGGAAGAGAGATTCCTGGATCACCCGGCACTTGCCATAGAACAGACAAGGATTACCATCCGCTCCATGGCAGCGCTTACTCTGGAGAATCTTAGGGAAGCGGTTAAACTCTGCGGAGCGTTTCATGAGCAAGGCTTCCAAAGAGCCTCTGAGCTGGAAGGCATCGTTGATATCTATGAAGAAAAACTTGGAAAATACATCGTTGCACTGATGGGCAGCGACTTAAATCATGAGCAGAATGTCATCGTCAGCGAATACATGCATACCATTAATGACTATGAAAGAATCAGCGACCATTCAAAGAATATCGCTGAATCCGCAAAGGAAATGGCAGAAAAGGACATTCATTTCACACCGGCAGCTGACCATGAAATCCATCAGCTGATGGGTGCCGTTACAGAGATTGTACAGCTGACTGTAGATACATTCATTTCGGATGAAGAGGATAACCTGTATAGAATCGAAGCATTGGAGGAAGTCATCGATACTTTATGTGATGAGGATAAACTTCGCCATATCGAAAGACTCCAGAGAAATGAGTGCACATATCAGCATGGGTTCGTATTCAATGACATGCTGACAGACATGGAAAGAATCGGAGACCACTGCTCCAACATTGCAATTGCCATCCGCATGAGCATTGACGAGTCATTTAATCCCCATTCTTCAACACTTCAGATTGAACCATATTTCACAAAATACTATAACGAATATATGGAAAAGTATGCATAGCAAACACACTCCTCTTGGAGTATAATGAAAGGGACAGAACATGAAAAGAGGAAATGACATGGCATTAATATATATTGTTGAGGATGACAGCAGTATCAGAGAAATTGAATCCATTGCTCTTTCAAACAGCGGGCACATGGTGCAGTCATTTGAAAATGCAGCAGATTTTTACGCCGCATTGAAGGAGAACCTGCCGGATCTCCTTATTCTTGATGTGATGCTCCCGGATGAGGACGGAAATGCAATCGTCAGGAAACTCAGAATGAATGTGGATACCAAAAGGATTCCGGTCATCATGGTTACGGCAAAGACAACGGAGCTGGACATGATCCGAGGTCTTGACAATGGCGCAGATGACTATATCCGTAAGCCGTTTTCTGTCATGGAACTCATCACAAGGGTCAAAGCTGTGCTCAGAAGATGTGAAGTAACCAGAGATGACATACTTGTGCTGAATAACATTGAGATGGATGACAGCAGACATCAGTGCAAAGTGGACGGAATTCCGGTGGAACTGACATACAAGGAATATGAACTGCTCCTTTATCTGATGGAAAACAAGGGGATTGTACTGTCCCGAGACAAGATCATGCTGAATGTGTGGGATACGGATTTTGAAGGAGAATCCCGAACAGTGGACATGCATATAAAGACATTGAGAAAGAAACTGGGAGATGCCGGGGCACATATCCGTACTGTCAGAAATGTGGGGTATTTCATAGAATGAAGCAAAAGATTAACATTCGGCTGGTTTCCATTGCAATCCTTGCAACCATCGTAACAATCATCAGCATTACTTTTGTATATTATGGAATCTTTCAGGACCGGGTAAAAAAGGACCTGGAGGTTGAAGCAAGAATTCTGAGCGAAGCAGGCATTTCCGGACTGATCAGCAATGAATCGGTAATGGGCGATGAAGATATTCGCATCACGTGGATTTCAGCCGACGGAGAGGTTCTCTTCGACAATGATGCGGATGTGGGCAGCCTGTCCAATCACATGGACCGTCCGGAGGTAAAGGAAGCCTTTCAGAATGGTCACGGCGCTTCCGACCGGCAGTCTTCGACCATGAACCTTAGAACCTACTATTATGCAATCCTTCTTGCAGATGGAACGGTGCTCCGGGTTGCAACAGAAGCAAAGAGTGCCCTCAGCGTATTTCTTTCATATCTACCTGTTGTTCTTCTTGTAATTATACTGATTGTAATTGTATGCATCATTTTCAGCAGGCTCCTTACCAGGCAGCTGATGGAGCCAATCAAGGAGATGGCAGAAAATCCCGATGATCCGCCGGCAGTCATGGTATATAAGGAACTGTCTCCTTTCATGGACAAAATCCGTGAGCAGCATGAAAATGTTCTTGCTGCTGCAAAGAGCAGGCAGGATTTTACAGCCAATGTATCGCATGAACTGAAGACTCCCATCACCGCCATATCCGGCTATGCAGAGCTCATCGAAAATGATATGGTTGATGATGAACAGAAGATAAAGTTTGCAGGGGAAATCAGGAGGAATGCCAACAGACTCGTTTCGGTAATAAACGATACCATCAGGCTTTCCGAACTGGACCACGGAAACAGTCTGCAGGAATTCAGCCACGTGGATATCCATGCCATTGCATTGGAGCGGCTGGAACTTCTGAAGGGCATGGCTGCAGAAAGAAATATTGCACTGAAACTGACAGGAGAAAAGTGCATTGTCAATACGAATCAGGAACTGTTCATTGAACTTCTGGATAATCTGGTGCAGAATGCTATTCGGTATAACGTGGAAAACGGTTCAGTGAATGTGAAGGTTGAACAGGTGGGAAGCCGCGGAAAGCTGACGGTTTCCGACACGGGAATCGGCATTCCGAAGGAGGATCAGAAACGGGTCTTTGAGCGTTTCTACCGAGTAGATAAATCAAGATCAAGAGAGACCGGAGGAACCGGTCTTGGCCTTGCCATAGTAAAGCATATCGTTGAGCTTCATGGAGGAACCATAGAGCTTCAGAGCGAAGTGGGCAGGGGAACTGAAATCATAATGGAATTATAGGGATAGGCCAAGCATGGATTGCTTGGCCTATGTTTGTTAAAAGATTGAAAAGACTGATGTTCCGCCGGGAATCATCTCCGTTCACTGTGAAACGGGCCGATGAAAAAAGACCTCGTGACGAGGTCTTTCCCTTGCATTGCTAAACTTCGATGCCAAGTGCATCTGACAGTCTCTGAACGATTTCGGGATCAGGAACTGTAGACATGCGTTCAAATCTTGTGATGTCAGCTACGGTGAAGCCTGCTTTCTTGGCAAGCTCATCTTTTGACATCCTTCTTTCTTTTCTCATTTTCTTTAAGCTCTGTCCAAAAGTCATTTTGCACCTCCTCTGGAACTGTCACTTACATTTCCATTCCCATTATATATCCCCGCCTCTTTCATTTGCAACGAAAATTTTGTACAATGGAGATGGAATATTTATAGGAGAAGCGGGATATGAAAACAGCAATTGTTTATGCATCTGTCCACCATGGAAATACGAAGAAACTCATGGATGCCATTTCAGCATCCCATGAGGTGGACGTAATGGATGCAGTAGAGATGAAAGAGAGAGACCTGAATGAATATGACCTGATTGGATTTGCATCCGGCATATTCTTTGGAAAGTTTCATGAGAGCGTTCTTTCCTTTGCAGAAAAGAATCTTCCCGAAGGCAAGAATGTATTTCTTATCTGCACATATGGAGGAAAAGCTGCATATGGCTCCATCGAGAAGATATTAAAGGAAAAGCATGCGAAGATTGCAGGCAGATACGGATGCCTGGGCCATGATAGCGTAGGTCCTGCCAGGCTGATCGGCGGCATAAGAAAGGGGCATCCGACAAAGGATGAGATAGAAGGCGCTGTCACCTTCTACGCCAATATGCTGGCATCCATTCCTGTGACCATTGAAAGAATCCTCGAGGATGATTTCGGATGCGAGGGAAGGCCGGAAGGACAGGAACCGATGGTAACAGTAGTGCTTTCCGATGGAAGGAATGTGCGCATGGCAGATGCTCTCTGCTATGAAAGAGCACTGAATGAAGGAGATAAGGTCTTCATTCTTTCGGATGGAACGCTCGAAAAGGAGAAATAGACATGGTGAAGGAAATTATGAGAGACCCGATGTTTCTCGCACAGAAGTCTGAACCTGCAACTCCTGCAGATCAGCAGGTGGCAGCGGACCTTCTGGATACGCTCCGTGCCAATCTGCATAGATGCGTGGGCATGGCGGCAAACATGATTGGAGTGAAGAAATGCATCATTGCGGTTGCAGCAGGGCCTTTTCAGTTTGTGATGTATAATCCGGTCATTGTTTCAAAGAAAAACCCATACCAGACGGAAGAAGGCTGTCTATCCTTGGATAGTCAGCGTCCATGCACAAGATATGAGGAGATTGAAGTAAAATACATGGACCAGGACTTCAGGGAGCAGCAGAGAAAATATACAGGCTGGACAGCGCAGATTATCCAGCATGAGATCGACCACTGTAACGGAATCGTAATATGACGGAATGGAGAGAATATGTTAAAGATTAAAAAGTATGTAAGAGCACAGACGCTTGAAGAGGCCTGGGAACTCAATCAGGACAGAAACAATCAGGTGCTGGGCGGCATGATATGGATGCGCCAGGCAGACAAGGTCATAGATACTGCCATCGATCTTTCAGACCTGGGCCTGGATGTTATCACCGAGACAGAAAATGAATTCATCATCGGTGCGATGGCAAGCTTGAATCAGCTCATGGAAAACGAAGGGTTCATCGAATATACAGATGGAGCAGTCATAGATGCCATCAAGCCTATTGTAGGTGTGCAGTTTCGAAACATGGCAACGGTAGGCGGAAGCATCTATGCAAAACTGGGATTTTCAGATGTATTTACACTCTTCCTTGCACTGGATGCAAAGGTAAGACTGGTGAAGGCAGGAGACGTGGAGATCCGTGACTTTGCTGAAATGAAAAATGAAAGGGACATCCTTACGCATGTCATTGTAAAGAAGAGCCAGGCGAAGATCTTCTACCAGTCAGTCAGGGGCGCACAGACAGATTTCCCAATACTCACCTTTGCGGCAAGAAGGACGGATGACAGAATGTACATTGCCGTTGGAGGAAGACCGGGAAAGGCAGTGCTTTTGGAAGGAAACATGGACCGGGATGAAATGAAGAAGAGAATGGAAGAGGAAGTATCCTTTGGAAGCAATCTCAAGGGAAGCGGTGAATATAGGCTGCATCTTGCAAAGGTGCTCTGCGATAGGGCAGTAGAGAGACTGGGAGGTGAAATATAATGAAGGTGACAATCACACTGAACGGAAGAGATATCACAAGAGACATCGATCCCGGCATGAACCTCTATGCTTTTGTTAGAAATGAAAACATGTATAGCGTAAAGTGCGGCTGTGAGACAAGCAGCTGCGGTGCATGTACAGTATTGCTGGATGATGAGCCGGTTCTTTCATGCAGCATATTGGCCGCAAGAGCAGACGGAAGAGAGGTCACCACCCTTGAGGGCGTGCAGGAGCAGGCAGGTGAGCTGGCAGCATATATAGCGGCAGAGGGAGCGGACCAGTGCGGTTTCTGCAATCCCGGATTTATGATGAACACCATTGCGCTGCTGAAGAAGAACAGCAATCCTACAGAGTCTGAAGTCAATGAACATCTGGCAGGAAATCTCTGCAGATGCTCAGGCTACCAGGGGCAGACAAGAGGAATCATGAAATATATTGAAGCAAAGAATGGAAAGGGGGTCCTGTAGATGAAAGTCGTAAATACATCGGTGCATAAGAAGGAATCCAGGGCCATCCTTACCGGAAAGCCTGCATATGTGGAAGATCTGGCACCTCGCGATGCTCTGGTGGTAAAAGTGGTCAGATGCCCATATGCCAATGCAATCATAAAGGATATTGATATCGAGGATGCCATGGCAATTGATGGGGTTGTTGCTGTCTTCTCATGGAAGGATGTTGACCAGGATGGTCCAAGATATACCAATGCAGGCCAGACATATCCTGAGCCAAGCCCTCATGACAGGCTCATACTTGACCGGCATATGCGTTTTTCAGGCGATGCCGCTGCCATAGTAGCAGCTGAGACCGAAGCTGCAGCAGAGCTGGCAGTAAAGGCTGTGAAGATTGAATATGAGGTGCTGGAAGCGGTGCTTGACATCCATGAGGCGCTGGACAGCCATGTCATTGTACATCCTGAGGAGAACTGGGAGAGCCTGCTCCCTGTTGGTGCAGACAGAAGAAGAAATCTCGTTGCCCATTCGGATACGGGTGAGGGTGACGTGGATGCAGTCTTTGCAGACTGCGATGTTGTTCTTGACAGAACCTTCCATACCAAGGCCAATTCCCAGACGCCAATGGAGACCTTCAGAGCCTATGCAAGCATGGATGCATTCGGTAGACTGAATGTAGTAAGTTCTACGCAGATCATCTTCCATGCAAGAAGGCATGTGGCAGCAGCACTTGGCATTCCGAAATCCATGGTAAGAATCATAAAGCCTAGAGTGGGTGGAGGTTTTGGTGCAAAGCAGAGCTCGGTCGCTGATTTCTATCCGGCTTTCGTAACCTGGAAGACCGGAAAGCCAAGCAAGATCATATATACAAGAGAAGAGGCTCAGATTGCAGGCTCACCAAGGCATGAGATGGAAGTCAGGGCCAAGGTCGGAGCAGACCGCGATGGAAAAATCCGCGCCATAGAGATGTATACCCTTTCCAATACAGGAGCATATTCAGAGCATGGTCCTACCACTGTAGACCTTTCCGGACATAAGGCGATATCGCTGTATCGAGATCTTGAAGCATTCAGGTTCCATTTTGATGTGGTATATACAAACAGACAGGCAAGCGGAGCATACAGAGGCTACGGCGGGACCCAGGGAACATTTGCCCTGGAGACAACCGTAAACGAACTTGCGGATACTCTGGGAATTGACAGATTTGAGATCAGAAACAAAAACATGACCAGGGAAGGCGATATCATGCCGGCATACTTTGGCGAGGAGAATACAAGCTGCAAGCTGGACGACTGCCTTGCAAGAGCAAAGGAAATGATTGGCTGGGATGATAAATATCCTGTACGTGACATGGGAAATGGTAAGGTGAGAGCCGTCGGCATCGGCATGAACCTTCAGGGTTCATGCATCACCCAGATTGATGTGGGCGAAGCGAGAATCAAACTGAATGATGAAGGTTTCTATGTACTGTTTAACGGTGCAGGTGAAATGGGACAGGGCTGTGATACCATCCTTCCTCAGATTGCGGCAGAAGTCCTTCAGTGTGATGTGAACCGGGTAATCACATTCAGCGGCGACACGGATGCTTCTCCGTATGACTCCGGTTCATATGCATCAAGCACAACCTTTGTAACCGGAAAGGCTGTAGAGGAATGTGCGAAGATCTTAAGAGAGAGAATCATGGAAGCCGGAGCATCGCTTCTTAAGATAGAAAAGGAAGAAGCTCAGTTTGATGGAGAAAAGGTATATGCGGGGGAAAAGAGCGTATCCCTTACGGACATAGTATACGGCGTGCAGCAGTGCGGCCACGAAGGGTATATTCTTGAGGCTGCCTATCATCATACAGGCCCGTCAAGTCCTCCTCCATACATCGCAGGAGCAGCAGAGGTGGAAATCGATAAGCTCACAGGAGAAGCCAAGGTGATTGAGTATGATGTATGCGTTGACTGCGGAACAACCATCAATCCAAACCTGGCGCGCATCCAGGTGGAAGGGGGCCTGATGCAGGGCATCGGCATGACTTTGTGGGAGGATGTCAACTACGATAGATTCGGGAGACAGGTTGAAGATTCCTTCATGAAGTATAAGATTCCGACCAGAATTGATACGCCTGTGATCAAGGTTGAATTTGCAGACAGCTATGAGCCGAACGGACCGTTTGGCGCAAAGTCCATTGGAGAGGTGGTGCTCAATACGCCGCTTAGCGCAATCACAGATGCCATATATAACGGAACCGGAAAAAGATTCAGAAGCCTTCCGATCACTCCAGAAATGATTGCAATGGGGATTGAATAGGTGGTATGATGGACGAGAAAGTAAAGAATCTTCTTGAGAGGAGAATCTGGAATGTGGCAACACATGGACTCAGGCTGTGCGTGGTCCCCATAGGGCTTAAGGCAGTTCTTCCTGACGGAAGGCTTGTTATCGCAGACGTATTCATGGAACTGACAGCGGAGAACATAAAGAGGAATGGAGAAATTGCCATTTCTGTCTATGATGCAAAAAGCCTCGAAGCTTATCAGATCTGGGGAAAGGCTTCATATGAAGAGGACGGCGAAGCGATGGAATATATGGCTTTGCAGGCAGATGGAAATGAACCGGTAAAAGGTGTGATTGTTGTAATTCCGGAAAGAATCATCGATGCTTCTCCGGGAGAAGAAAATGGAAAAGATATTCAGGAGATCAGATAGTAATGGAAATTAGAAATGATGAAGGAATGGTGCTTGCCAGCGTGCAGCTTCCAAAAGGATGGAATACGGAAGCGGCGAGACTGGAGACATACCGGAATTTCTGTTATCCGGTAAAGATTTCTGCAGAGTTTGCAGGAGAAAAATCCAAGACCCTCTACCGGACGGGAGAAGGCTTCAGCTATATTGACGGAGCAGACAAAAAAGATCCCAGAACCCTGTTCATTGACTACAGGCAGTTCGAATATGTGGATGAATATATTGAAGGATATGCGAGGAAACTGGCGCAGCTTTCAGGTAGAGAATTCCAGTTTGCGGAAAAAAGAGAAATCTCCTTCGATGAAGCGGCTGGAAAGAAAAAAGTAGAAGATCATGCGGTCCGGGAAATCAAGCGGCAGGGAACCGGTGCGAAGGTTGCCATCGACCAGCTGTATTATGATGCCTGCTGCATGATCTACAAAGCAGAGGGAAAAATGGTGGCTATCCATACGCACATCGAGGCGGTAAAAGCAGGAATGCAGCTGAAAATGGCGACCAAGCTCACAAAAGATACGGACCTGAAGAGCCTTACGCCTCTCCAGACCATGGACTGGCAGAGCAATGATGTTTTTGTGATGATTTCCGAGGAAGCGGAATTTGAAGAGGAATATGAGAAATTCATCTCCTTCTGTGCTTCCTTCAAAGCTGGAACGGTCTATGAGGAAAAGTCGGAAGAAATCAAGAAAGAAATCTCCGGCAAACTGTTTATTCAGGGAAAATCCAGCAAGAAGATGCAGATAAAGAAGTATCAGGAATGGAGGAAAACGGATGCAGCAGAGAAAAAGGAATCGGACGAGTTCCTGAAAAACTGGCTGCTCAAGAGCTTTTAAGAAAAAATATATTTTTCAGTAAATTTGTTGGTTTAGAATTAGTCTAACGAATAATTGTTGAAATTTAAGCATTAACAGACTGTATTGTATTGGTACAGTCTGTTTTATGTATATACTAAATTCTGTATTTTATTTCAGAGTTGGATATGGTATACTTCCTATTGTATTAATTTTGAAAGGAATAGAAAAATGAACTCAGAAATCTTAGTATTCATATTGTATTTTATCGCCATCTTTGGTGTCAGCCTTGTATTCTTCTTCAATGGCGCAAACAAGGGTGGTAAGGACTATTTCCTGGGCGGACGTTCCATGGGACCTTGGGTTACAGCAATGTCAGCACAGGCATCAGACATGTCAGGATGGCTTTTAATGGGTCTTCCCGGCTCCATCCTTGCATTTGGCTTCGGGCAGATGTGGATCGGTATCGGACTGGCACTTGGAACAGCTGCCAACTGGATCTTCTGCGCAAAGAGACTGAGAAGATTCTCAAAGGCGGCCAACGATGCAATCACACTTCCGCAGTATCTTTCCAACAGATTTGTAACAGAAAAGAAGACGCTTCAGGTTGTATGTGCCATCGTATTCCTGGTATTCTTCACGGTATATGTTGCATCTGCATTCGTATCAGGAGCGACAGTATTCACCCAGCTCTTTGATGGAATGAATGAACAGTTTGCAATGGTATGCTTTGCGCTTCTCATTGTTCTTTATACCCTGTTCGGCGGTTTCAAGGCAGTATGCTGGACCGACTTCTTCCAGGGAATACTGATGCTGATTGCACTGCTTGCAGTTCCTATCATTGTCGTTGCAACGCAGAATCTTGACACATCACTTTTAGAAAATACTTACACATATACAGATGCAGTTTCCGGCGAAGCTGTTGAATGCAGGTTCGGCACAGGAATCTTTGATTCCAGCTGGCAGGAAATCGCGACAGGACTTGGCTGGGGTCTGGGATATTTCGGAATGCCTCACATTCTTGTAAGATTCATGTCCATTGAAAAACCGTCCATGCTCAACAAGAGTGCAACCGTTGCCATCATCTGGGTAGTGCTTACACTTGGCGCTGCATGCCTGATTGCTTATCAGGGCAGAATGCTTGTAGCAGATGATCTCCTCCCAATCGGACAGCAGAAGACCATCTTTATCTTCATGGCAAGACAGTTCTTCCCTCCTGCAATTTCAGGATTCCTTCTGGCAGCAATCATCGCTGCTGCAGTATCCACTGCTGACTCACAGATTCTGGTTGCATCCAGCTCCTTCACAGCGGACATCTATCAGCCGATTATCCGGAAGGAAGCAACGGAAAAGGAAATCCTCATGGTAGGAAGAATCGTAGTAGTTGTTGTTGCAGTCGTTGCATTCTTCATAGCATCATCCAAGGGCGCAGGTGCCCAGGCAATCATGAACATGGTAGAAAATGCATGGGGCGGTTTCGGCTCAGCATTCGGTCCAACCGTTCTTCTTTCCCTGTTCTGGAGGAGATTCAATGAAAAAGGTGCCATTGCAGGCATCATTGTTGGTGCAGTAGTAGACGTATTATGGCTCACATTCATGAGCAGCACAGGCATCTATGAAATCATTCCTGGTTTCATCTGCGGAATGATTGTTGCTGTTGTTGTAACTCTTGCTACTGAAGCGCCATCAAAGGCTGTAACAGATATCTTCGATCATGCAACAGATCGTTCCATCGACGACTAAGAGCAGAGTTTATAATACATACGGGGAAGGGCATGCTGTGGCATGCCTTTTTCTGTGAAGATTATTGGATGAAAGGGAATAATGGTTGCAAATTCCATTCCATATGGTAAAATTGTCGTTGTGTGTAAAAGGTGACACACACAGAAATGGAGTAACAGGATGAATAAATATTATGATTGTATAATTATTGGCGCAGGTCCGGGAGGAATATTTACTGCCTACGAGCTGCTGAAAATGAAACCGGATACCAGAATTGCCATGTTTGAGGCAGGAAACCCCTTGGAGAAGAGAGTATGCCCAATTGATGGAGAAACGGTTACCAGCTGCATCAACTGCAAGACATGTGCAATTATGAACGGATTTGGAGGAGCAGGAGCCTTTTCTGACGGGAAATATAACATTACCAATGAATTCGGCGGAAACCTCCATGAGCATATCGGGAAAAAGAAAGCCATTGAACTGATGGAATATGTGGACGCAATTAATATGAAATACGGCGGAGAAGGATCAAAACTCTATTCCACAAAGAACACGTCCATTCATAAACTCTGCCTGCAGAACCAGCTGCATCTGCTGGATGCTTCTGTCCGTCATCTGGGAACGGACAAGAATTATGTGGTGCTTGGAAATCTATATAATCTCCTGAAAGACCGGGTAGATATCTTCTTCAATACCAGTGTAGAAACCATTGAGAAACTGGAAGAAGGCTTTGCAGTCATTGCAGGAGAAACCAGATACGAATGCGAAAAATGTGTAGTATCTGTCGGAAGAAGCGGCAGCAAATGGATGGAGCAGGTCTGCAGAAATCTGGAAATCCGCACTCTCAGCAACAGAGTGGATATCGGCGTGAGAGTAGAGCTTCCGGCAGCAGTTTTCTCACATCTGACAGATGAACTCTACGAGAGTAAGATTGTTTACCGTACAGAAAAGTATGAGGATAAAGTCCGTACTTTCTGCATGAATCCATACGGTGAGGTTGTAAATGAAAACACAAATGGAATCATTACAGTAAACGGACACAGCTACGAAGATCCTGCAAAGCATACAGAATATACAAACTTTGCGCTTCTTGTTTCCAAGCATTTTACGGAACCATTCAATGATTCCAATGCATATGCCGAAAACATTGCAAAGCTTTCCAACATGCTGGGCGGCGGCGTCATTGTCCAGAGATTCGGAGACCTCATTTCCGGAAAGAGATCCAATGAGAGAAGGATTGCGGAAAGCTTTACAACACCGACGCTGAATGCAACGCCGGGAGATCTTTCGCTGGTCATTCCAAAGAGAATTCTTGATGGAATCATCGAAATGATTTATGCGCTGGACAAGATCGCTCCCGGAACAGCAAATGACGATACGCTGCTGTATGGTGTGGAAGTAAAATTCTATAACATGGAAGTTGAGATTGACGACCATCTGGAAAGCAGACACAAGGGTCTGTACATCATAGGAGATGGAAGTGGCGTTACCCATTCTCTATCTCATGCATCGGCAAGTGGCGTATTTGTTGCAAGACAGATTGCCATGAGCTAGCAAGAATCATCCCGCAAAATGCGGGATTCTCTTTTTTACAGAACCGGTATATGGTACAATGGAATCAGAAAAGCTACGGGGAGGACGTATGAATCATAGACTGTTTCGAAGCATGCTATCCATTGTTCTGGCATTGTCGCTAATCATTTCAATGACAGTCATATCGTCTGCGGAGGTGGCATCGGAAGCACAATCTGCCATATTGATTGATGCAAATACCGGAGAAGTGCTGTTTGAAAAAGACGCAGACACACAGAGAAGACCTGCCTCCATGACAAAGATGATGACTGCCATACTGACAGTTGAAAATCTGGACATGGACCAGAAACTTACCATCAGCAAGCATGTAACAACCATCGGCGGAAGTGCGCTGGGGCTGAAGAAAAACGAGAAAATAAAAGTCAGGGACGTGCTGGGGGTCATGCTGGTATATTCCGCGAATGACTGTGCGGTCGCACTGGCAGAAGGTGTCGCCGGAAGTGAAGAGAAATTTGCGGAAATGATGACAGAGAGGGCAAAGGAACTTGGCTGTACAAATACAACCTTCAAGAACCCAAGCGGCCTTGATGCAAAAGGGCATATGTCTACAGCAAGAGACATGGCGCTGATTGCGAAAGAAGCCATGAAGCATCAGGAAATCCGGGATATTGTTGCAAATCCAACTTATCAGACGACAAAGACAAACAAGCGGGAACAGGTATCGGTTCTGACTACGGACCGTCTGCTGTATGATTCCCTTTCATGGATTGAAGTAAACGGAAAGTCAAGACATCCATACTATAAATATGCCAAAGGAATTAAGACAGGATATACGGAAAAAGCCGGCGGATGTCTGGCATCCTATGCGGTCAAGAATGATGAGGAACTGATTTCCGTAGTCATGAAGGCGGAAGCAATGACCAGGTTTTCCAGTGCCATTGAACTTCTGGAGTATGGGTTTGACAATTATGAAAACATTGAACTGGTCAGACAGGGAGATATTATCGGCAGTGCAAAAGTAAAAGGCGGGAAAGCAAGAAAGGTCGAAGCATATGCGGACCGGAGCTATCAGGCACTGGCCGCAAATGGAACAAAGGGCAATGCAAAGACGGAAATAGTCTTCAATGAAATTATCAGAGCACCCATCAAGAAGGGAGATAAGCTGGGAAAAGTAAATATTGTTCTAGGTGATCAGGTTGTCGGAAGTGTGAATCTGAAAGCGGCAAACAGCGTGGAACAGAGCTTCTGGGGAAAAATATGTGTCCATTCGGTATTGAAAGCATTGATGATTCTTGCCGGGCTTCTGGTAGCAGCTCTGGCAGCCCTGGTAGCGTTCAAGGGAAGAAAAAGAAAAAAACTCAGCAAAAATCCCAAAAATAAATACTAAAATGCGGACAAATAAAGTATAATCAATATATATTTTATAGATAATAACCGGAGGGAGAGTAATGTATAAAGATAACAAAATTGTATTAGGTGATGCAAATGGAAAAGAGATTTTCATCAATCCTAAAATGGCGAACAGACATGGTCTGATCACAGGTGCAACAGGTACCGGTAAAACAACAACATTAAAGGCTCTTGCAGAATCCTTCTCAGAAGCAGGCGTTCCTGTATTCTTCTCAGATGTAAAGGGAGACCTGGCAGGAATGGCAAAGACATATCCTGTAACTTTCTGGGATATCTATGGAAATGGAGGGATTCCTACAAGAACAACAATCTCTGAAATGGGGCCAACGCTTTTAGCGAAGCTCATGGACCTGAATGATACGCAGGCAGATGTTCTGACTGTAACATTCAAGATTGCGGATGACCAGGGACTTCTTCTGATTGACACCAAGGACCTGAAGTCCATGCTTCAGTTTGTTTCCGAAAACAGCGATGAGTTTGCTGCATCCTATGGAAACATTGCAAAAGCCACAGTAACAACAATCATCAGAAACATTGTTGCTCTTGAAGCAAAGGGCGCAGAGCAGTTCTTCGCAGAACCTGCCCTGAACATTGCAGACTGGTTCTCAACAGGCATGGATGGAAGAGGCATGGTGAACATCCTTGATGCCAAAGAACTGGTAAACGATTCAACCATGTATGCGACATTCCTGATGTGGATGCTTTCAGAACTCTTTGAGACGCTTCCTGAAGTTGGCGACCTGGATAAGCCAAGAATGGTATTCTTCTTTGACGAAGCACATCTTGTATTCAAAGACATCAACAAGGCACTGATGAATAAATTTGAACAGGTAATCAAGCTCATCAGATCAAAGGGCGTAGGCGTATATTTCATTACACAGAGCCCGAAGGACATTCCGGATCAGATTCTTGCACAGCTTGGAAACAAGATTCAGCATGGATTAAGAGCATATACACCTGCAGATGAAAAGGTTGTAAAGACAGTTGCCGATACATTCAGAGCAAATCCTGAATTTGATACATATGAGACAATCCTTGCACTGGGAACAGGTGAAGCCCTGATCTCAACTCTGGGAGAAGACGGTATTCCTACAATGGTAGAGAGAACAAAGATTTATGCGCCTGCAAGCATGGATCAGAACCTTACAGACGAAGAGAAGAGCCAGATGGTTCTCACAAGCAATACATATCTCAGATACAAGGACATGGTTGACCGTGATTCTGCTTATGAATTCCTTCAGAGACTGGGACAGCAGAAGGCTCTGATGCTTGAAGAACAGAAAACTGCAGCTGCTGAAGCAAAGGAAGCAGAAAAGCAGGCAAAGCTTGAAGCAAAGGAAGCAGAAAAAGCAGAAAAGGCAGCATTGAAAGCTGCTGAAAGGGAAAAGGCAAACAAGAAGAAGCAGATCAAGTCTGTTGCATCATCTGCAGTAGGTACCATCGGCAGAGAAACAGGAAAACTGCTGGGCAAGAAGGTTGGAGGAAACTTTGGAAAGACACTTGGCGGAAATGTCGGTGCGCAGCTTGGAAGAAGCATCCTCGGAACATTCTTAAAGTAAGGGGAATGAAGATGGAAGAAAAACATCCATATTCGGATTATCTTGGAATAAAGATCACATATGCAGACGAAAACAGTGCAAAAGGAGAGATGGCAAACATGCCCGGACTGAGAGACTCCCTGACACATATGACAGGCGGAGCCTA
>JAZRWY010000025.1:0-19578 GCA_045599945.1 Anaerovoracaceae bacterium
TCTCCTGAAGTTCATCGAGAAAAGCCCGGTCCACCATAATCTTATTGGCAAATCCGACTGCAGTCTGTTTCCCTGCTTCCAGTTCTTTCAGATTCTCCTCTGTCATAATTCCATTCAGCAGAACATCTCTCATGCTGATTGCAGGGCATCGCAGCACCTGCCGCCTGAACGGATTTCCGTTTTCGCGGATGTATTTCAGCATGAGATAGCTCCCGAAACTGGTCCCATGCCCGAGAATCTCCGCCTTTGGATAATGTTCCCGCACATATGCAAGGACGCTTTTCAGACATCCATCACATGCAGAAAGGGTCAGAAGCTCTCCCTGATGCTCTCCATGAGCCGGAAGTTCAGGTGCAATCAGCAGAACATTTTCACATTCCTCTTCCACTTTTCTTCCAAATGCCGCAAGCGCTTCATTGGATAGATCGTCTCCATATCCCAGCACATATATGACTGCTTTTTCCACATTCTCCGGATTTCTGCAGAACTGCCTGCAGGAAATGCCGCCCGCTCTAATCGTCTGTCCCATGTCATTCAAAAACAACAATCACCTGAAATGCAGCCTTCCCACTTTCGTTAAAGGCCTGCACCGTGATTCTTCCTTCCTCCTCTTTCTTTTTGAAGGTAAGGATTTCTCCCTCGAAGCACTGCTCTTTGTATGCCACTTCCATCTCCTTTACCCGCATCCGTTTCCATTCATCAACAGGCAGAAGACCTGCAAAAGCGCGGATGTAAGCGATGTTGTTCATATGGCCGCCAACATCCATGTCCGTACTTTTTATGACATATTCTGCAAAAGTCTCCCCTTCAAATCTGTTATCCAGCTTTTCGAGTTTGTCTGTAAAGGCAAATTCATTCAGAATCTCCATCTCCTCCGGATATATTTCCGCAGGCTTCACCAGTTTCCCTGTCTTTCTGTTCATGATGGCCCATTCCGTTTTTCCGTCTGCCAGAAGCTCATCACCGGATGTCAGCGCATAGTCCCGAAGGCAGCGGGCGCGGTCCGGCACTTCCGGCCATGTGACAGCAGCCACATCTTCGTACATGTCTGCCTTGCGGAAAAATCTGACTTTCGTTCTCAAGGTCAGCCAGAACATGTCTTTTTCTGCCAGATCATAAAGACCGATCCCCAGAATCCCCGCATGCTCGGCGGCCATATCCTGAAACAGGGCAAAAACATCCCACAATGACAGTTTCCCTTCATAATCACAGGACGATGCTGTAACTTTCCATTCTTTTCTGTAAATCCCAAGACTCATGCTGATTCCTTCTTTCCATTTCTCATCGGATTTTCTTTCCCGGTTTCATTGGCTTTGCATCCGGATATTCTTCCTGCACTTCCAGCAGAAGAATCTCCAGGTCTTCGCTTAAATCATCGGAAACATCCTCATATTCCAGTTCGCGCAGCAGGGACCACTGGAAACTTTCCGGATCCTCCCGGTACAGCTTCTGCATCTCCCGGTTCGGCCACGAACCAAGCCGCAGCTGAAAGCTGGTTCCGTTGAAATCTGCTTTTGCATCCTTTGTGGGCGCAATCCAGAGATGCTCTCCGCTCTGCCAGCAGGCAATTCCCGCATCAGGATGCCTGTTCTCATACTGCTTTCTCAGTTCCTTTTTCTTATTCTTTTCCACTTTTTACTCCTATTTCCTCTGTACGGAAAAACCGTTTTCTCCGGAAATGCGCATCAGCTGATCCATGTGCGCAGAATCATTTGCTTCCAGCACAATATCCATTCTTGCGATTTTCCCTCCGAAGCTTGCATTTTCAAATCGCTGCTTCAGAGCCGTAACGACTCCTCCATTCTCAGAAATAAGATTGAGAAATCTGGCAAGCTCTGCAGGCCGGTCTTCCATGGAAACAGAGATATATGCCAGTCTTCCGGCCTTGATCAGTCCCTGGTTGACAATTCTCTGAAGACTATTAATATCCACATTTCCGCCCGAAAGCACCAGGGCTACATTTCCTTTTGCATCAAATCTGTTAAACAGCATTGCAGCCAGCGGCACCGCTCCTGCACCTTCTGCGATGAGTTTCCTCTTCTCCATGAGTGTCAATATGGCATAGGCGATCTCATCTTCCTCCACCGTTACGATTTCATCCAGATATCTGCTGCAGATGTCGAAGGTATATTCTCCCGGCGTTTTTACAGCAATCCCGTCTGCCAGCGTCATTGCACTTTCTGTCGTCTGAATGGCCCCTGCCTCCAAGGATTTCTTCATGCATGCTGCGCCGGAGGCTTCAACCCCTATGACTTTTACATGCGGATGTTTCTCTTTTACAGCAGAACATATACCGGCTGCCAGACCGCCGCCGCCAATGGGCACCACAATCTGGTCAATCTGCGGTTCATCCTCCATGATTTCAAGACCAATGGTTCCCTGCCCTGCAATTACATAAGGATCATCGAATGCATGAATGAAGGCTGCGCCTGTCTCTTCTGCAAGAGCAAGGGCCTCCCGACAGGCATCATCATAAACTTTTCCTTTCAGAACGATATCCGCGCCATGATTTCTTGTTGCATTCACTTTTACAAGCGGCGTTCCCTTCGGCATTACCAGCGTTGCCGGAATCCCCAGATATTTTGCTGCCAGAGCAACTCCCTGGGCATGGTTTCCGGCAGATGCTGCTATAACTCCTCTTCTTTTTGCTTCTTCAGAAAGCATTCTGATCCGGTTATATGCTCCTCTCAGTTTGAAGGATCCGGTAAACTGAAGGCATTCTGTTTTAATGAAAACATTTCGCTTCCCCGGAATGCTTAATATGTGAGAGGGCACCAGGTCTGTATGTCTTGCAATGCCGGAAAGGCCCGCCTTTGCTTCCCGTATCATTTCATATGTCACTTCGTTTTTCATAAACAATCCTCGTTTCATTTCACTATTCTTCCATTATATCACATGCTGAAAAAAATGCACCCGGAAGCGGCAAATGCTTCCGGGTGCAATTGTAAAAAACTACTGAATTATTCAATTACCGGTACAACCCAGCCTCTTGTATCTTTAATCTTTCCTGTCTGAATTCCGTAAAGCTCATCATAAAGTTTCTGGGAAAGAGGGCCGATTTCGTTATTGTTGATTGTGATTTCCTCACCCTTCCAGCAAAGCATTCCAACCGGTGAGATTACAGCTGCAGTACCTGTTGCAAATACCTCTTCCAGAGTTCCGTTCTTCGCTGCTTCCCATACGAAATCTATGGTAAATCTTGTTTCGTTCACCTTAAGACCCCATTCTCTCATGACTGTAATCATGGAATCTCTTGTGATACCCGGAAGAATGGTTCCTTCCAGTGAAGATGTGTAGATTTCTCCATCGATCTTGAAGAATGCATTGGAAGTACCGATTTCCTCTACAAACTTCTTTTCTGCTGCATCCAGCCATAATACCTGGTCATATCCCATGACATGTGCCTTCTGCTCTGCAATCATTGCTGCCGCATAGTTTCCGCCGATCTTTGCAAATCCTGTGCCGCCCATTGCAGATCTTACATATTCATCTTCTACATAGATCTTTGTTGGAGCAAGTCCGTTTTCATAGTAAGGACCGGACGGACAGAGGATAATCATGAACTTGTATGTTCTGGATGCTGCAACTCCAAGGAAATTATCCGTAGCAATCATGAACGGTCTGATATATAAGGAAGTATCCGGTTCATCAGGAATCCAGTCTGCATCAACTTCAACAATCTGCTTTACTGCATCAACAAAAAGATCTTCCGGAATCTGCGGCATGCACATTCTCTGGTTTGTATTGTTTGTTCTCTTTGCATTCATGTCAGGTCTGAACAGCTGAATGGCTCCGTCTGCTGTCTTGTATGCCTTTAATCCTTCGAACATTTCCTGTCCATAGTGGAATACGATACATGCAGGGTCAAGTGCAAGTGCACTGTATGGGCGGATTCTTCCGCTGTGCCAGCCGTTTTCCGGGTCATATTCCATTACAAACATGTGGTCGGTAAAGATCTTGCCGAATGGAAGATGCTTAGGATCAGGCTTATGCTTTGGATTTGATGTTCTCTGTACTGGAAATCTGTAAGTCATTTTAAATACCTCTCTTTAAATCTATTCTTTCAATTATTTACTTCATAGTACTATAATTATCTGCTTTCATAAAATATTTGTCAACACCATTTTGTGTATTTCCACATAAATGTTTCATAAAATATGTGAAATGGAAACAATTTTCTCTTTTGAGAATGTGAAGAATCACAATGATGTTTTTTTCATTGATATTCATTCTCCGAAATACTATACTTTTTATCAGGGAGGCAGGTGCCATGAAAATCGATGAGAACATCTATCAGCTGATTGTAGAAAATGTCAATCAGGAAATCTTTGTCTGCGACGCAGACGCCAATATCATATTCGCGAATCCGGCATCCATTGAAATCAATGAACTGGATGCAAAGAATGTCATCGGAAGAAATGTTCGAGACCTGGTAAAGGAAGGATACTTTAATGAAAGTATCACCCTAAAGGTTCTAAAGGAAAAAAAGCCGCTCAACATGCTGATGCGGGTAAAGAGCGGAAAGGAAATCCTTGAAGTGGCAAATCCTGTTTTTGATGAGAACGGAAACATCAAAATGGTGGTCTGCACATCATCAGACTTCGAATCGGTAACCAATCTGCTGGAGACACTGGAAAAACAGAATGCTCAGATTCAGAGCCTGAAACATGAACTTTCGGAAGGTTCTCTTCCTGCTGCAGAAGGTCCTGCATCAGAAAATACCAGAGCGCTCATAGAAAAGGCGTCTCTTGTAGATGTTCCCGTGTATATCTCCGGAGAGTCCGGCACCGGCAAACTGAATGTTGCCAGAACCATTGCCCGTTCCGGTCTTCGCAGAGAGGCTCCTGTCATTTCCGTCAGATGCTCCGGTCTATCCCATGACGATCTGGACAGAGATATCTTTGGAGAAGAACGTATCCAGAATGGAAAAACCTGCATTACAAAAGGAAAACTGGAACTGGCAGACAAAGGCACGCTCATTGTTTCGGAAATGGAACAGCTGCCGGAGCGGCTTCAGGCAAAATTCTCCTCCTTCATACGCTCCAAGAACTTCACAAGAGCAGGAAGCTCACGGTCCGTATCCTGCGATGTCAGAATCATCGGGCTGACCACGGACAGTCTGGCATCTCTGAATCCATCCTTCTTTCAGGGACTGGCTGCCATTCAGATTCCTCTGATGTCATTAAATGACCGCAAACAGGATATTTCTTCTTTATGCAGAATCTATCTTTCAGAGTGCAATGCAAAATATAAGGACAGAAAGATTCTGGCCAATTCTGCCATCGGCATCCTGACCGCCTATTCCTGGCCGGGAAATCTCACAGAATTCAGCCAGGTCATCGAAAGCGCCTATGCTCTGACCGAAGGACATATCATTCTGGGTGAAACCATTCACAGCATCATCTACGGAAGTTCCGATGTCAATGACAATTCCGTTGTAATCTGTACTGATCTCATTCCTCTCAAAGAGGCAAAACATCAGCTGGAAGAACAGCTGGTTAAAAAAGCAATCAGCAGATACAAGACAACATATAAGGCCGCAGAGGCCCTTGGCGTAGATCAGTCTACCGTTTCGAAACTTCTCAAAAAATATAAATAGCAGCAGATTTTTCTGCTGCCATCTTTTTTTACAGTCCCAGATTTTCACCTACCAGAATCACCTTGATTCTTCCTGCCGGTCTGCATACTCTCGTATGCACAAAATGGGTGCAGATGGTATTCTTTGCAATGCAGTCTGCACATTTTCCCGTTTTTCTGCAAGGCGTATCAATGTCGAATCTCTGTGCATTGGCAGGTGCCGCAAATCCTCTGGCGCGGGAATATGCAGCGTCCAGGTCCTTCACTACCTTGTTCATGCCGGCAATGATGATTACCTGCTCCGGTCCAAAGCATAATGCTGCCACTCTGTTTCCATACCCATCAATGTTGAGCAGCTGCCCGTCCTGTGTGATGGCATTGCTGGACATCAGAAACGTATCGGCACATAGTGCCTGGCGCATCTTCTGGAATCTTTCGTCCGGATTTTTTGCTTCGTCTCTGTCGATCAGAACATTGCCCCGTTCGCCAAGAGCCTTCTTCAGCCCCAGTTCGTCAACCGTCATCGTACCGCCCCATCCGACGCTATGATTCTTCGGGATGAGTTTTAATGCCATTTTAAGTGCGGCTTCCCTATCCGGAACGCAATATGCATCAAAACCTCTCTGTTTCAGTGCTTCGCAGGTTGTCGCCGCGGATTTTATATACAGGCTTTTGATTACATCATTCATCATTCATTTCTCCTCTCCTTCTGTATACTTTTATCATATATCCGCTGCCCGCCTTCGTCAATCATGTATTCCCCATCGTTTTTCCGCTTTTTCAAGGAGCACCTGTATTTCTTCCTTCTGCGATTCAAATTTTCTTTTTTCTTTTTCTCCCATTTCCTCCAGCGCATTTCCTTCCTCATCAATCATCATGCACAGTTCAATGTTCAGCTCTCCTCCTTCCGGATGGGAAAGCTGCATGCCGTATTCCGTTCTGCCGGAAATCTTCGGCCAGATGAATAGAGAAATACCCTCTTCCTCATTGGAGATGCAGGCATTGCAGTCTGTCTGCAGAAAATCCGGCAGTTTCAGATTATACAGATAACCTTCGCTGTCTTCATCAACATATCGTTTCCGGTCATCCTCTGCAAACTGCTCCATGCCCCTTCCGTACTGCTCATAAACATTTGTCCGGAATGCCATCCATATGGCGCTCACAAGAGAAAAAAGCACAAAGAGCAGCAGCAGGAACATCAGAATCCTTTTTCTTCTAACTGTTTTCAATTTCAATCACCCGGTCTCCTTTCTTCTTCATTTCTTCATCATGGGTCACCATCAGAACGGTCTTTCCCATCCGGTTCATCTCAAGAAGCAGGTCCATGACCTTCTGTGCATTCTTTCTGTCCAAGGAACCTGTGGGCTCATCCGCCAGAATGACTGCTGTCTGTTTTACCAGCAGGCGTGCCAGGGCCACTCTCTGCTGCTCTCCTCCGGAAAGCATGTATATTTTCCGGCTTCCCATGCCGGAAAGGCCTGTCATTTCCAGTGCTTCATCAAAAGATATTCCGCTTCTGTCCTGTTTCCGGATCATCTTCAGATTATCCTGCACCGTCTTGTTTTCTACCAGAGCAAACTGCTGAAAGAGAAAGCCCGCCGTCTGCCTCCAGTAGATTCTCCGGTCTCTTTCCGTCCGGATTTCTTTTCCCCGGATTCTGACTGTGCCGCTGTCCGGCATTTCCAGCGCTCCAATCATGTTCAGAAGGGTCGTCTTTCCGCTCCCGCTTTCTCCGGAGATGATTACAAATTCTCCCTGGCAGACCGTCAGATTAAAATTCCTGAAAATGCAATGCTTCTCATAGGTTTTCGATACATCTTTCAGTTCAATCACAGAATGCCTCCTTTCAATATGGATGTGATGCAGGCATGCTCCATTTCTGCAATTTTCATTCCTGCAGCGGCAAGCTCCATGGCAATCAGCATGACAGGCAGAATGCATCCGCAGGCTCCTCCCATGAAATGCACGGACACCGGAATGCATAAAACCGCAGGCAGTATGGATGCCCCGATTGTCAGGCGATAATTCTCCCAGATGGATGCGCCGCATATTTTCCGTATGGCTTTTTCCATGGCGCGAAATGAAAACTCCAGTTCGAGCATCAGTTCTGTTGCCATGAAATCAATTACAAGGAACAGGATGCAGAGGAATGCTGCTCCCTTCATCAACCGGTTCTGCTGCTTTTTTTCATCCAGATACCGTTCATATGCGCCGGTCCGGCAGGTACTTTCAGAAACCAGAGATTTCTCATGCTCTTTCAGAAACCTCTCCCATTCCATCCTGTCCATCCGCAGCATCATGGACGGGCAGTATGTAAACAGGCTGTTTCCTTTCTCCAGGATGTGCTCTGTCAGATGCCGGTCGACCACGATGATGGGATTTCTGACATATTCTGTCTGCACTTTTTCTCCAAAGCCATCCATGCAGAGGAAATCCAGGTTTTCTTCATATTCCTTCACGCAGAATTCCTCGCTGCATCCTGCCATCTCCTTTAACAGATATTCCGCTTCCATCCGGATTTCATCCGGCTTTTCTTTCGTGGAAACATAGACCGTGATTCCGTCATCACCATCGCCTCCAAGAATATCTTTCTCCTCCTGGGTCAGATCCTTATCCTGGGTGAGAATCCATCTCCCCTGTTCCTCCTCATAAAAATCCATTCGCGCCCGGCAGCAGATGTCGCAGTCTGCCGCTCGGAACAGGTCCTTTGTGCATGCTTCTCTGTTCTCGTCACATATGCAGAGATTGACAAACGAATAGTCCTCATGCGCCCGGAAATATTCCTCCTGCTGTCCATATTCCCGGCCATCCATGAAAACCTGCACAAAACTGCAGACAAAGGAAAGAAGAATCGTCAATATGAAAAATTTCATCACAGAACCTGCCATGCATGGAAATCCGCCTTCTCTTCTGAAAAGATGACTGCTCGTTAAGCGCAGGCCCATCAGGATGCGGACGGCAGCATTCAGCCCGATCAGCACCAGAAGTCCCGCAAGGGACCGCTCCAGAAGAAATCCTGCCTCTGTCATCTGCTGCTCTGCACCATAAATGGCAGCAAAGGACAGGGAATAGATTCCTGTATCCATCAGGATTCTCCTGGCCATCCGGACCCGGATATCTTCTCCCATGACCATGCGGACTGCCATCTCCTTGTTTTCCAGCATCATTTCATAAACTGTCATCAGAATCAGGAGAAGATCAATGATTATCCAGAGCATCGAAATGGTTCTCTTCATCTCATAAGATGCATACCCTTCCTTCGGATAGCTTCCGGCATACCTGTCTATGAGGCGGGACTTGAAACGCTCTGCCGCATCTTCCGTTCCTGCGACAAAGTATTCTGTCATCAGATCCATGTCCGGAATCTTCCGGAAATCCTCATACTCGATCCGGATATTTCCCAGAATGAAACTCCGGAATTCTCCTTCCCGGATCTTAGACCGCTCCATGATTTCTTTCCTGCTGCCATCTGTCCCGTAGATTGTCATCTTTTCCGTATACGAATTCTCCATGGATCTTACAACAGCAAATACTCCGACGTTTTCCGCCTCTGCCGCATCTTCAATATTCTGTTTCATCACTTCTCCATCATCTCCCGGCTGCAGATACATGGTACAGGAAAGGTATTCTGTCTCAAAGCTGTCCGCATGCCATGTGAAAAGTTCTCCGATGATGAGAAATCCGGCAGCAAAGAAGACCAATGCTGTCATCCATCTGATTTTTTTCATGTTTTAATACTGCAATGAATACCAGGCAACACGTTCACGATGGATTTTTTCCACTTTGGCAACCACACCCGGCGCCTTATACTTGGAAAACTTAAAGGATACTCCTACGCAATGCTTTTTTGTTGTATGGTACCCTCTTGCATAATCTTCATTGATTAATGTTTTATCATAGCCGTAGACCAGCTTTGCTCTGCCTTTGTCGCCTTTGACATATTTTTCCCATTCCGCTTTAAAACTGTTTGCACTGACCGTAAACCCTGTATCCAATGCATAGACCTGCGTGGCAAAGGCTCCAAAGCCTGCCATCATGACAAGTGCAGCAAGCAGACATGTCATTACTCTCTTTTTCATTGTAAATTTCTCCTTTCAACGATACTGACCGCATTCTTTTCACGGTCGTATCTATAGATATTTCTGGAAAGAAAGTCACACTTTCTCAAAACCCCTGCCTCCATGGCGCCCTCCGCCGCATCAATCAGGCTGTCGGCACAGTACTCCCCGCAGGGAACAACAAACACCTCATGAATGGAACTTGGAGCAATGTAAAGATCATCATGAAAGGAGCAGGCAATGTTTCTGAGAATATCCATGTTGCAGAGCCCGTTGAATGCCCCATAGACATATCTGCTGTTCGTTGCCGTAATGATCCCTTTCATTTCTGTCAGAAGCACACCGTACTTCCTTGCAGCATTGAAATTCGCTTTTGCCATCAGTTCCTCCATGCCGGTTCCCCATTTTTCCAGCATCTCATTGGTAATCATGGTTCCCAGGTGGGTCTCCTCTTCAAAATTGAACGCCGCCCGGAATACAATGGACAGGTCCAGAAAAGGAATGTGCGGAATCGTTTTCAGATATTCCCTGTTGACTTCCGTATTAATCAGGACCGGTATGACCGCGTCCATCAGATGTTCCTCGGAGACCACCTCTGTCATGACTTTTTCCTTCGTTTCATTCCGGACAATTTCAGAAATCTCATCCATGATGGCATAAAGGGATTCTCCCTCTTCATAAGCCGCATAATACTTTTCAAGATAGATGTTCGGACAGACCATTTCTCCACTATGATCCTCCGGCATCAGATTGATGGTGTGAAGTTTTTCATTGATCTTGAAAGTATATCTTTCTTCCACCTTCCAGCCGGCATACTGTTCTCCCACATAACCGGGCAGTGTCTTTTGAATGAAAACAACAAAATTTTCATAATCTAGCATATCCATATCATCCCCCCTTTGATTTAGAATTTACATTTTATGGATATTTGGATTATATCACTTTGTTTTCATTCTGTCACTACTTTATCTATTTTTTGAACATTATTTTTATTTTGTAACCAAAATGGCAAAAAAAGAAGAGCATATCACCCTTCTTTATTCTCCTCTATTTTCTTTTTGACGGCATTGGCCTGTTTCTTCATTTTCTGCCAGACAAAATCAATCGGCATGTAGGCTTTATCGATGACCCAGCCATATGCATCAAATACCGGTTTTCTGGAAAACAGCCAGGTTACTGCAATGGCAAGGACCAGGGCGATCACATAGGAATCAATCCCGCCGCTGCCTGATAGATCTGTATATTTCATGGCATACCGGAACGGAATATGCAGCAGATATACCGTCATGGTCCTCTGCCCGATTTCCGAGAAAAAGAGCTTCCGGTCCGGCATCAGATTGATGATGACAATCATGACAGCGAAGAAATAAAGCGCGAGAAATATCCGGATGCCCATCCCCTGATACCACGTCAGCCCGAAGTCTGCATAGGGCTGTTCCAGGAACAGAAGATTCGTCTGCATCATGTCAAATACGGAAATGAGCACGCCTGCGCCCACAAGCCCGATGATTATCAGGGTCATGAATCCATGATTGACCCGTCTGAGCCATGCAATCTGCTTTTCCTGCAGATAATATCCGATGACGAAGAACATCAGGAAGCAGCAGATCCTTGACCCTGTGAATCTGTCATCCAGAAACGGAATCTGTCCGGCGATCAGATAAAGCGCCATGGAAATATAAAGAAGTCCCGGAATCTCCACCAGCCCCTTCAGCGTTAAGCGGAAAACAAACATGGCAAAAAGAAACCAGAGAGCAAAACTTGGCTCAATCAGGTCTCCTCTGAAATTTCCTGTAATTCCATAGGATATGAAGCTTACGATGGCAACCATCAGAACATAAGGAAGGAGCAGGTTTTTAACTGCTCCGTTCTGGCTTTTTTCTAGATTCTTTGAAAAGTATCCGGATATCAGGAAGAATCCCTGCATGATATATGTAAAGATCATGAAGTATACAGCTCCTCCCGGAGTATCCAGTGAAAAGTCAGGATTCTGTTTCAGAAAGTGTGCCAATACCATTGAAAATACAAGAAAAGCTTTTATATTGTCAAACAGATAGCTTCTTTCCTTCATTTTACATGATTCCCAGCATTTCTTCCCTTTCAATTGCTCCGATGATATCATTGACTTCAATTCCGGCGCCTCTGGCAAGATCATATGCGATACCGGAATCCAGTTCGAGAAGCTTTAATGGATTCTTTGTGAGCCAGATCAGCTCCCCTTCTTCAAGGTCCGGTGCTGCTGCAAGAATATCATCCTTCTTTTCCTTCAGAAGTGCCTGCAGTTCCTGAATGGTCATCAGAAGCTCACGGACATCATCAATGGTCATGGTATAGATTCTCTTCAGCATGATATTGAACCACATTCTTGTATCAAGATCCAGTTCTGTCACTTCTTCCCACTTTGCCATTAAAGCAGAGCCGAGAACCAGCGAATCCGGAATATCATCTACGATTTTCTCAAGGTCTTCATAATTGTTGAAAGCGTCAAGATCCGGCGTCATTGCAATGAATTTTCTTGCATTTGCCTGCATTCCGCACTGGAAAAAGTCATCAAGAATTCCCATTTCATCAATCTGTTCCTTTGTGCTTGTCATATCCAGCATCACTTCCAGATACTTATTGGCTGTATCGTTAATCTGTCTCATATCCATTGTTCATTTCCTCCGATAATTTTACTTTGATTAGTATATCATCAAATGCTATTCTCATGCAATATATGTCTTCTCTTCCGTAATAATATAATCTGTCTTTTTATCCCATTTCTGCATATATACAGTTTCCGCTTTCTGGCATTCATATGCTACACCAATGGTTGTTGCATGGATGCACTTTTCGAGGAATCTGTCATAATATCCTCCGCCCATGCCCATTCTTCCGCAGTGCTCATCAAAAGCGGTGCACGGTGCAATGATCAGATCAATGTCTTCCGGATGAATCTCTGCAGCCTTTTCCATGGATGGCTGCGGAATGCCATGGAAATCTTCTCCCCACGCATTGTCCGGATCCGGGAACAGTGCAATCATCTCTTCATTGCTGATCACATAAGGATAGCAATATTCCTTTTGCGGCGCCTGTTCCTTCAGCGGGCTGAGATTCACCTCACCTTTTACTGCGCTGTAGATCAGAATCCTGCGTGATGCGGAAAATGCTTCAGAATGAATGAGACGATCAGCAATCTGCATGTCCTTGATCTCATGCATTTCGGCTGTCAGGCTGTCTCTGGCTGCAATTTTCTCTTTCCGCAGCAGTCTTCTCTTTTCCATGATCTCTGTCTGTCCATCGACTCCTGCCAGTTTTCTGGCATTGATCCGGTCCATGATGCCGGAAAGCAGCTTCATGGTTATAATCTCCACCGGAATCAGAATGGCTACCTGCACACCTCTGGTCGCAAGCAGCGCTGCAAACGGCGTGCCGTAGACCAGTGCAATCCAGTAGGAGTTCAGAAGCAGCGACAAAATCAGATTGTTGATGCATGCAGCGGCAATGATTCTTCCCCAGGTCTGTTTCTTATGCAGAAGAAATCCGTAGAGAAGCCCTGTCAGAAGGCATGTGGCTGTAAATCCCGGAAAATACGGTCCGATTGGGAACAGAATGGCCCCCAGAAAATCTCCCAATGCGCCGGTAATGGCCGCACCTACAGGACCAAACAGATAGGCTGCGATGAATATCGCAGTAAATGCAAATCCAATTTTTATGTTCCATGCATTAATGGACAGAAATCTGGACAGAATAATATGAAGTGCTACTAATAACGCGATGGTGACAACCATCTGAATGCTCTTGTTTTTTTTCATACAAAAACTCCTTCCCTTTTGCTACAGGAAGGAGCATTTCAGTTTCTTTCTTGCAGCAGTGGATGCAGAACAGCATCGCGGTATTCCCTTCGTCCAGAGACAACATCCCGTCCTCTGGCACTTAACGCGCTGTCCTTACTCTGACTAACGTTTATGATTCAATTGATAAATATATTTTAGCAGAAAAAACAAAGATTTCAAGTATTTTCCCGGTGAATCAGATGCTTTTTCAATTCTTTGAAAATGGCTTCATATCCTTCTTCCGTAATATGTACACCATCCAGAGAATACTCTTTTTTCAGGCATCCATTCCCATCGGTAATTGGCGAATTGACATCAATGAATCCCAAGGCTCTCCTTTCTGCCATCCTTTCAACTTCTTGATTGGCTCTGCGGATTGCTTCATTGGTGCGGGTCTTTAGTTCATCCTGCATCAGTTCCTCTTCGGTATGGGGATCTACCGGATAGTATGCCATCAGTGTAACTGAAGCGTCAGGCAGTCTATTCTCCACCACATCCAGAAGATGCTCATAGCGCCCAATCATTTCATCCAGAGAGACATCGGGGTCTCCAATATCATTGGTCCCGATATTCATATAGATGACCGACGGCTCCAGATCCAGAATCACCGTATCCAGCACCTTCATGTAATCGTCAATCTCATAGCCGCCGACCCCTCTGTTATATACTGTCATCCCGATTTCTGCGCACATTTTTTCAATGGGAAAGTGAAACATGAGGGATGATCCTGCAAACAGAATGCCGCCCTTCTGCACGCTTCTGTTTTCTTTCCGGTACTGTTCCAGCAGAAGCCGCTTTTCCTGAAGCCATGCTTCGTCTCTATACCTCATGACCGGATTCCCATGAGCTGAGCTTCCAGAAATGCTTTCAGCGTCTTGGAATTAAATTCCAGGTCCTTTTCTGTCATTTCAGATTTTCCCGGCTCCTCAGCCTCAATTGCCTGTATTACCATTACGGATGATTCTTCCATGTCATCTGTGAGTTTTTCCTGAATCCGGTCATAGACTCCCATCCAGTATTCCACTACTTTAGGATGCACTTTCTTTGCAAGATTTTCACTGAATTCACCCCTATAGTATTCATGGTCAAAGCCAGTCTTTTTCCATGCATAATATTCAAGAGCAGAATATACACAGACTTCAAGGATTCCGGATGCAATCCCATCCAGCCCTGCAAATGGCGGAGACATGAACATTCCCTGCACTGCTCCATACATTCTGTTGAAAAGAGGAAGCCTCGGGTCGCTGTTCAGCGCCTTCTCTATTTCAGTTCTGATCCGGTCCATCTCATCCATGATGGCTTCACCCGTATAGATTTTCCTCGTCTCATCATTCAGGTAAGAATGGATGATATCCATTGCAAAGGCTTTCTTTTCCTCTGTCATTCCTTTTACTATTTTTTCCGGATTGATTGCTTCTCCAGCAATTTCCCCGATTGAAAACTCCATTTCATCGCCCATGGCGCATTTCTGTATCTTTAATGCTGTTTCAAAATTCATAAAAAAGTTCTCCTTTGTTTCAATCCTACATGAATTATATCATCTGCAGAAAGAAAAAGGAACAAAAACAGCAGAAGGAATGCCTGCCGGCACTCCTTCTGTAAACAAAGCATGTTTAGATTTCTTCCTTCTTTTCTGCTTCTTCTGGTGCGGTTTCCACAGTCACTTCTGCTTCTTCTGCAATTTCCTCAGTTTCTTCTGCTGCCTCCTCTGTTTTTTCTTCCAGGGATTCTTCCAGTGCCGGAACTTCCTCCACTGCATCTTTCAGAGGATCTTCCAGTTCAGGAACCTCTGCAGCGGCCGGCGCTTCAACCTTCATATTCTTCAGTACTACAGCAAAGCCAAACAGAAGCAGTGCATAAACCAGATACTGCAAAGTAGAACCTGCAAGCGACTGGATAATTCCTGTCACGCCATATGCTGAAGATAATGTCATGCCGTACTGCGCTACCGTCTGCTTCATGTATGCTACTGTCGCAACAATCATGACGATGAATACAACCAGCATGATGATGGAAATTACTGTGAATACTGTTGACCACACTTTTGTGTTTTTCATTTTATATACCTCACTTTATTAATATTAATCATTATCTTTGATTATTGCCTATATATCATACTACATATTTGTGTTAATTGGGTGAAAAAATAATGCAAATGTGTAAAGAAAGTGATTTGTTTTACATAATAAAGGGAGAATCTTCCGTTCAGGAGACCATCGACCAGCGGAAGAGTCATAGTCGTGCATGTCAAGGAGTTGGTATTGACTTTTCACAATCCCGGGTATATGCTGAATGCATCGGCATGATTCAAAGGGGATAAATAGTATGAAGAAAGACAATTACGGATGGGCAGTATGCGCTGCATGCACGCTGCTGCTGTTCATAACCATGGGTGTGGCAAATAACGGTTTTTCCGTTTTCATGCCATACATGATGGAACAGAAGGGATTGACATATATACAGACATCGAACCTTGTTACGTTTCGGTTTACCGTAGCTTTTCTTGCACTCCTTGTCATCGGAAAGTTCTATGAGATCTTTTCCGTAAGGGTTGGCATATTCATTGCTGCGCTCTGCTCCGCCATCTCATTTGGGATATTTGCATTTGCAGAAAGTTACGCTGTATTTATCATAGGGGCTTGCTTTGTGGGCATGGGATTTGGTTTTGGGACTATGGTTCCTGCATCCATTCTCATCAACAACTGGTTCATTGACAAGAGAGGCCTTGCCATCGGTATCGTTGCCGCAGGAAGCGGCATGGCTACAATGATCATGCCCGGCATATCAACATATCTTGTGGAGAATCATTCCATGAGAGTAGCATTCGGCGCCGAAGGAATCGGCATGCTTGTGCTGGATATCCTTATTTTCCTGATCGTAAGGAACAGCCCGGAGGAAGCAGGAAGACGCCCTGTGACTTCGCGGGCTTCAGAAAAAACGGAAAAGTCTGCTGAAAGAGTGCCGCCTATGACCCGCTCCATGTGGATTCTCATGATAGCGGCCATCGGCATCATGGGCGCCATGGCAAATCCAGGATTTGCGCATATTACAGTTCTCTTTAAGACCGGCGGATTCTCTGCCGGAAATGTTGCACTGGTATTCTCCATCGTAGGCGGAGTCATGATGGCAGGAAAGATTCTGCTGGGCTCCATCGCAGACCATCTGGGAGGATTCAAGTCGACCATGGCATTTGGCGTGATACTTGTCACAGCCTGCATGATCACTCTCATGATTCCTCTGCACAGCGTTCCGATTGCCATGACAACAGGCGCCCTGTTCGGACTGGGTTTTTCAGTATCGACAGTCGGACCTACCATCTGGGCCAACGACCTTGGATCCCAGGAAGAGTTCCCAAAGGCCATCCGGTGGTTTACAGTTGCATATAACGGAGGAGGCCTGTGCTTTTCCACGGTGCCCGGCATATTTGCAGAGCATTTTGGAAGCTACATCCAGTGCTATGTCATGTTTGGTATTATGATGATGCTGGTAATGGTTATGGTTTCCATCTGCTATATCAGGAAAAATAGCAATATGAAACAAAACCGCTAGCCATGCGGCAGACAAAACCCTGCCATTTTTGCGTCTGAATTTCGTTTCCGTATCCGCATGAAAAAGAAGGAAGCAATGCTTCCCTCTCCTTATTTCATCTTCGGTTTTGACCGGTTATCTCTCAGCGTTTTCCTAAATACCTTCTCTATGGCATTGTAAATATCCACATCATTCTGTACCTTGTACAGTCTGCCATCGAACTGCACCTCGTTATCGCTGTTGATGTAAAATCGGATGCCCTGCTCACTGTCTCTGCTCTCCCTGATGTTAATAAGGAAGGTTCCCTTCTTTACATCGATGGAGACCTGCGGTCCTGCTTTCTTAAGATCCGCCTTCTTTATGGCCTTCATCATGGCTTTGTAATCGCTGCCCTTCTGCTCAATGCTCACAAATTCCACATCATCAACAGTCTTTTCTGTCTTTCCGATATCAAAAACTGCATAATCTCCGCTTGATGATATTTCACTCTTTTTAATGATCTTATCCATGCTTGTCGGTCTGGTCAGTGCAAATATGGCTACCAGAAGTGCGATGATCACTATGCCGATGATTACCAGTATCCCTTTCTTTTTCATGCTGCCTCCTATTCTGCAATTCTTGAAAATCTAGCTTTCTCCGGCATGTCCTTGTGAAGCCGTTTTCTTGTCGGTTCAAATACAGGAGAATGGAAGAAACAGGTTTCCGTAAATGAACACATTTTCTCAAAATCTTTCCCTGTAAAGGATATGGCTATCCTGTTCTCATCTGCATACTTTCTCATGGCAAGGTCTGTACATGTGATGACTGCCTTACTCTCATCCTCTTTGAGCTGTGCAAGAGGAATCCTTACCATGGAAGCACAGCCGGATGCCATTGTCCCTATGACATTGCAGTAGCTGCCTCTGTCATAGCCATGAAGATTCATCAGCGCCGACAGCTGTTCACTGTTCACAAAGCATACGACTACATCTGCATCGCATCCTTCTTCATATGGAGCAAATTTCAGTGCATCAAAGTCTCCCATAACATCCTTTGGCAGACTGTCATAAAATGCATATGCCGTCTCCGGATCACATTTCAGTCTCTCGCCGTCCGGTGTCCACTGCGCAGTGGAGCCTTCCGCCAAAAACTTTCCGAATCCTCCCGGAATCATCGGCGGGTCGTCTCTAAGCCCTGTATTATGAGAAAAACCTCCGCAGCTGAGAGAGCCTTCTGCAAATACATAGGTTTCTCCATTCAGGATTCTATCCACCCATTTGAAGATGCATCCCGGAAGATCCTTCAGCCTGTAATCCTCCTTCTTGACTCTTGTGACTGCCATGATGGAATTCTCAAGAGCAAGTTCATTGATCAGTTCCGTATATCCCATTTCATTTGCCTCCTTTTCATCATACTCCCATTATATCCTTCCATCTGAAGCAGTACAATAAGCTTTCAGATTTTTCCGCATCTTTTTACATTTTTCGCTTTGTGTCAAATTTCCTGTTTTTCATACCCGGTCTGACAATCTAGCACTTCAGTTGGATTTTTCACCCAGCCGTCAATGGAACTATGGATTGATTTGTACAAAGTGCTATTGAGTTTCCTTCATATATATATTAGAGTATCTTCGTTATTAAAAAAATCATATCATTATCGGAGGTTAATTTATGGCAACTAATCAGATTATCGCCATCGTCATCTTCGTGTTAGTAATCGCAGTAATTGTTTCCGAAAAGCTTCACAGAGCAGCCTGCGCACTCATCGGTGCTGTTCTTCTGATCCTGATCGGAATCATCACTCCGGAACAGGCACTTGGCTTTGTAGACTTCAACACACTGGGCGTACTCATCGGCATGATGATGTTCGTTGCGGTTGTCAAGCAGTCAGGTATCTTTGAATATCTGGCCATCAAGTCCGCTAGAATGGCCAAGGGCGACCCTTGGAGAATCATGATCTACTTCATGATCATCACTGCAGTGCTTTCCGCGTTCCTTGACAATGTAACTACAGTTTTACTTATCGGACCTATGACGTTCAGTATCTGCAAGACACTGGAACTGAACCCTGTACCATACCTGATGACGCAGATCATATCATCCAATGTCGGTGGTACCGCCACACTAATCGGCGACCCGCCGAACATCATGATCGGCTCTGCTGCAGATATCTCATTTGCACAGTTCATCATCAACGATACACCGCCAGTACTTGTTTCCATGGTTGTACTGATCTTCGTATTCAAGTTCATCTACGGAAAGCATCTGGATGTATCGGCAGACAAGATGCAGCTCATCATGAACATGGATGAGAAGGCTGAAATCAAAAACCATACACTGTTCATCAAGAGCATCATTATGATTCTTGTTGTTGCATGTGCATTCATCCTTCATGATACTCTGGGACTGAAGACTTCCATCATCGCACTGACATGCGCATCCATCATGATCGCCATCGGCGGACAGGATGTGGAAGAGACTATCAGCGATGTAGAATGGCCGACAATCGTATTCTTCGCATTCTTATTCATGGTAGTAGGAGGTCTGGAGGAAACCGGCGTTATCGGAATGCTTGCAGACGCAATGATGAATGCTACAGGCACACACTATGTTGCACTGATG
>JAZRWY010000026.1:0-11072 GCA_045599945.1 Anaerovoracaceae bacterium
GTATCATTAGAATGGTTAAGAGATTATACAGAAGTAAATGTTTCCGATCAGGAGTTCTGCGATTCCATGATCATGTCCGGTTCAAACATTGAAACATGTGAGAATGTGGGAGAAGGAATTGAGAATGTACTGGTCGGCAGAATAGAAAAGATAGAGCAGCATCCGGATGCGGACAAACTGGTGGTATGCCAGCTGAATGTTGGACAGGAAGAACCGGTTCAGATTGTTACAGGTGCAACCAATGTATTTGAAGGGGCACTGGTTCCGGTTGCCATGCATAAGAGCAGAATCCCCGGCCCGCTTCACGGACAGCCGAAAGTGGAAGGCGGCGTCAAGATTACAAAGGGAAAACTCAGAGGCGTGGAAAGCTTCGGCATGCTTTGCGGACCGCAGGAACTTGGTCTGGAAGATAAAGTGGCACCATATCTTTCAAAGGATGGAATCTGGATCTTAAATGACGAATTTGAAGTAGGAGCTCCTCTGGATGAGGCTCTTGGACTGAAGGATGCGGTTGTGGATTTTGAAATCACACCAAACCGTCCGGACTGCCTTTCCATGATTGGCATGGCAAGAGAATCTGCAGCAACATTTGGAAATACCTTCTCCTATCCGGATACAGAATGTGAAAAGGAAGAAGGAGATGCGGCAGAATATATCGAGGTGGAAGTCCAGTCAGAGCTCTGCAGAAGATATACAGCAAGAGTTGTTAAAGATGTGGTCATCAAGCAGTCTCCATGGTGGCTTCAGAAGAGGCTGATCCGTGCAGGAATGAGACCGATCAATAACATCGTGGACATTACAAATTTCGTTATGCTGGAATATGGTCAGCCAATCCATGCCTTTGATATCGAGACCCTGGAAGGACGGAAGATTGTTGTCAGAACGGCACGCCCAATGGAAAAGTTCACAACGCTTGATGAAGTGGAACGTCCATTGGACCAGGATATGCTGATGATCTGCGACGCAAAGAAATCTGCCTGCATTGCAGGAGTCATGGGCGGTCTTGATTCTGATGTAAGAGATACGACAAAGACCATTGTCATTGAAGCTGCAAACTTCAGCGGCGAATCCGTAAGAATGACATCCAAGAAACTGGGACTGAGAACAGAAGCATCCGCAAGATTTGAGAAGGGAATCGACCCGAATCTCTGCAGAGAAGCTGCAGACAGAGTCTGCCGCCTGATCGAGCTGACAGGTTCCGGTACGGTTGTCGGCGGATGTGTGGATATTTATCCGGAACCGGCAAAAGCAGAAGCGGTTCATGCAAGAGTTTCCAGAATCAATAAGGTTCTTGGAATTGATGTGGATAGAGAATACATGGTAAATGCTCTGGAAGGCCTGGAAATGAAGGTTGAAGGAGAAGGCGATGACCTGTATGTGACAGCACCGACTGTAAGAATGGACATCCATATTGAAGAAGATATCGTGGAAGAAATCGGCAGAATGTATGGATTTGATCAGATGCCTGTAACACTTCCAAAAGGAAATACACAGGTTGAAGTTCCTTTCGGATGGGAGATGAGAGACATTGCAAAAGATGTTCTAACAGGAATGGGACTGACAGAAATCCAGACATATTCATTTGTCAGCCCTTCCGGCGTGGATAACTGCAGGATTGCAGAAGGTTCATGGGAGAGAGAATTTGTAAAGATCATCAACCCTCTGGGAGACGAGACATCTGTCATGAGAACCATCCTGACACCGAACATGCTGGAAGTTCTTTCAAGAAACTATACAAGAAACATTGAAAGCGTCAAGGCCTTCGAAATCGGAAACACATTCATGCCGAATGTATTCAATCCTGGACTTCTTCCGGATGAATCACAGTCTCTGAGCATCGGAATGTACGGCAGGGACTGCGATTTCTTCCTGTTAAAGGGCGTTATCGTGGAAATGCTGAAAAAACTTGGAATCAGGGACCTGGAGTTTGTTGCAGAATCTGAATATGGCATATACCATCCTGGCAGATGTGCAAAAATAATCGCAAAGGTTCCTGCAAAATCTGTAGACAAGGGTCTGGAGGATCTGATGAATATCCTTCTCATGGGAGAAGAGGAAGGCTCCGAGGAATATAACAAGCTCAAGGAGGTAGTCGATCATTCACAGACCATGGAAGGTGCCGCTTTTGAAGAAGTGGAGATCGGCATCATGGGAGAAGTTCATCCGGATGTTGCAAAGAAGTATCAGATCAAAGGCAGATGCTACTGTGCAGAAATCATGTTTGATACAGTATGTGAAATCTGTGACATGAAGAAGATGTATACACCGCTTCCGAAGTATCCATCCACATCCAGAGACATTGCCCTTCTTGTTGATGATGCACTGGAAGCAGGAACAATTGAAAAGGTGATCAGAAATGCGGCAACAGATATCCTTAAAGAGGTAAAACTGTTTGACGTATATAGAGGTGAACAGGTTGAAGAAGGGAAGAAGTCAGTAGCCTTCTCCCTGATTTATCAGGATAGTGAAAAGACATTAACAGATGAGGACGTTGCACCGGTTCATGAAAACGTTCTGAAGGCATTAAGTGAGGAATTAGGCGCTGTTCTCCGTGAAATGTAAGGAGTAGCAAAATGGATAGCAAAAAGGTTAAAGTAAGAATCTATGGCCAGGAATATACAATTGTTGGCGAAAAAAGTGAAGAAGAGATTCTTGAGATTGCATCCTATGTAAATGATAAGATGCATGAAATCGGAAAAAACTCATTTCTTGGTTCGGCAACTTCTCTTGCGGTATTGTCTGCTGTGAATATTACAGACGAAATGCTCAGCGAGAGAAACGAGCTGCAGCAGCTGCGTTCAAAAAATGAGGAATTAAAGAATGATGTCAAAAAGTATGTGAATCTGTGGGATGAGGCGAAGAAGAATCTGATCCGGCACAGAGCAGAACTGGAAGAGATCAGATTAAAGGCAAACAGCGATTCCAGACTGCAGGATCTTGAGCGCAGATATAAGGAGCTGGAATCCAGTTTCTTTGATCTTCAGATGGAAAACATAAAACTAAAGAGCAGACTGGGTGAATCAGAAGAATAGCAGAAATGAATGAAAAGGGTCTAAGAGTACTTGAATACAGCAAAATAATAGGAAATCTGGCAGAATATGCAGTATCCCCGATTACGAAGGAGTTTGCAGGGAAAATCAGGCCCATGAATGACATCTATGCCATCCGGGACCATCTGGAGCAGACATCCGAAGCGGTTCAGATGATTGTGGCAAAAGGAAATCCGCCCATGGGAGCGTTTTACGATATCGGGGGATTTCTGGGCAGAGCAAGAAAGGGAGGCGGGCTTTCCATGAGCCAGCTTCTGAAGGTTGCATATAACATTAACTGTGCAGGTGCCATGGAGAAATATCTGACAGATGATCTTCTGGAAACGCCTGCGCTTGATGCCATCCGTGAAGTCATTGCCTTTCCGAAGGAACTTGCCGGTGAAATCGACAGATGCATTCTTTCTGAAGATGAAATGGCAGATCATGCATCTGCAGAGCTCAGAAGCATCAGAAGGAGCATCATACGGCAGAATGAAGCAATCAAGGCGAAAATGAACCATATTATTGGGGCATCAGAAAACAAAAGCATGCTTCAGGATGCCATCGTCACCATGAGAGACGGAAGATTTGTCATTCCGGTCAAACAGGAACACAAATCCAGATTTCCGGGAATCATTCATGATCAGTCTTCTACCGGGGCTACGCTTTTTGTGGAGCCACAGGTCATTGTCAACATGAACAATGAACTGCGGGAACTGGAGATTGCAGAAAAAAAGGAAATCGACAGGATTCTCATGGAACTTTCAGAACGGGTAGCGGAGCATTACCATGAACTGAAGAATAATCAGAAACTTCTCAGAGAACTGGATTTCATCTTTGCAAAAGGAAAATATTCTTTAAGCTACCAGGGAGAAGAGCCTCTCATTCATGAGGAGCAGGAACTGGTTTTAAAGGAAGCAAGGCATCCCATGCTGGATCCTGCAAAGGCGGTGCCCATCAATGTGTCACTTGGCGGAGATTATACGACACTGATTATCACGGGACCAAATACCGGCGGAAAGACTGTTACCCTCAAGACGGCAGGGCTGCTGTCCATGATGGCTCTTTCCGGACTTCACATACCGGCATCCTGCGAAAGCAGGATACCTGTTTTCAGGGATATTTTTGCAGACATCGGCGACGAACAGAGCATCGAGCAGAGTCTTTCCACATTCTCTTCCCATATGACAAACATTGTAGACATTGTCAAGGAAGCGAGTGACGGATGCATGATTCTTCTGGATGAGCTGGGAGCAGGAACGGATCCGACGGAAGGCGCTGCTCTAGCCATATCCATCATAGAAAAACTCTCGGATAACGGAGCACTGGTATTTGCAACAACCCATTATACAGAACTGAAAAAGTATGCAATTTCAACGGATGGTGTAGAGAATGCATCCATGGAATTTGACATAGAGACGCTGAGCCCGACATACAGGCTCACCATTGGAATTCCGGGGAAATCCAATGCTTTTGAAATCTCCAGAAAACTGGGGCTGGAAGATGGCATCATCGATAAAGCCAGAACCCTGCTGGAACATGGAGACATCGAATTTGAGGATGTTCTTTCTGCACTTGAGGATGACAGAAAGTCAGCAGAGCAGCAGAGAGACATGGCAATCCAGCTCAAAGTGGAGATGGAAAAGCAGAAGAAGGCGCTGGATGCCAAAGAAGCGGAAATCCGGATGAAGAAAGAGGATATCCTTGCCAGGGCGAGAGAAGAAGCCAGAGACATTGTTCGGGAGGCAAAGGATATCACAAAAGAGGTCCAGAAGGAGCTCAAGGAATTGAACAAGCTGGAATCTGCAGTAGAAAGAAACCAGCGATTCAATGAAACCAGAAAGAAAGTAAAGAACCTGTCGGATAAGCATCAGGAGCGGGTGGTCCGCCAGGTGAACAACAAACCGGTAACGGCAGATGAATTGAAAGCCGGAGACCGGGTGAAGGTATTATCTCTGGATCAGAATGGAGAGATTCTCTCCCTTCCGGATGAGAAAGAGAATCTGTACGTTCAGGTTGGAATCCTGAAGGTGCAGGTAAATCTGGATGACATCTGTCTCATCGATGAACCTGAGAAAAAGAAAGTGAAAAAAGATACAGCCTACGGCAGTCTGTACAGAAACAAGGCAATGAGCATGGCGACATCTGTCAATGTCCGAGGGGAGAATCTGGATGATGCTGTCATGATTGTCGACAAATATCTGGATGATGCATTCATGGCGGGATTAAAGGAAGTAACCGTAATCCACGGCAGAGGAGAAGGAATCCTTAAGAACGGTCTTCAGCAGATGATGAGACATCATAAACATGTGAAGCAGTTCCATAAAGGCTCATATGACGAAGGCGGAGACGGAGTAACAATTGTTCAGTTAAAATAGAAAGGAACAGATATGAAAGACTATAAACAGGCCATAGCAGAAATACTGGCACCTTGCATTGAAGGCCTAGATGTTTCGGAAATCAAGGATATGATTGAGGTTCCGGCAGATCAGAAGATGGGAGATTATGCATTCCCTTGCTTTAAACTTGCAAAAATTCTCAGAAAGGCGCCTCCGATGATTGCCAGGGGAATTGCGGAGCAGATTGCAGGAAATGCCCTTTTTGCAGATGTTCAGCAGGTCAATGCATATGTCAATATCTTTGTATCAAGAGATGCATTTGTGAAGGATGTCATTGGAGAAGTGCTTGAAAAAGGTGACAGATACGGTTCCAGTGACATAGGAGAAAACAGAAAAGTCATTGTGGAATATTCTTCTCCGAATATTGCAAAACCGTTCCACATCGGACATATCAGAAGTACTGTCATCGGAAACTCCATTTATAAGATTTATGATTTCCTTGGCTATGATGCATTCAGAATCAATCATCTGGGAGACTATGGAACACAGTTCGGCAAGATGATCTGTGCATACAGAAGATGGGGAAATGAAGAAGATGTCAAGAGAGAACCGATCAAGACGCTTTTAAGCTACTATACAAAATTTCATGTGGAAGTGGAAGAACATCCGGAACTGGATGATGAGGCAAGAGAAATCTTTGCAAAGCTGGAAAACGGCGGGGAAGAGGAAGTCCGTTTATGGAAATGGTTCAGAGAAGAGTCTCTGAAAGAGTTTACCAGAGTATATGATATGCTTGGCATCACCTTTGATTCATATAATGGAGAAAGCTTCTATTCCGACAAGATGCCGAGATTTGTAGATGAACTTCAGGAAAAGGGGCTGCTGCAGGAATCACAGGGCGCGCAGATTGTGGACCTTGAGGAATATGGAATGTCTCCTGCGCTGATCAAGAAATCGGACGGCTCCACCTTATATATCACCAGAGACATTGCTGCTGCTGTATATCGTAAGGAAACCTATGATTTCCATAAAAACATCTATGTTGTAGCTTCTCAGCAGAATCTTCATTTCCAGCAGTGGTTCAAGATTCTGGAACTGATGGGATATGACTGGGCAGGCGACTGCGTACATGTTCCGTTCGGGCTGGTTTCTCTGGAAGAGGGAACCATGTCTACAAGACATGGAAGAGTGGTATTTCTGGAAGACGTATTAAATAGAGCTGTAGAGGAAACGAAGAAGATCATAGAGGAAAAGGGCGTAGCGACAGATAACATTGAAGAAACGGCAAAGCAGGTCGGAATCGGCGCAGTCATTTTCCAGGAACTTTCCAATAACAGAATCAAGGATTATGTATTCTCATGGGATAAGGTTCTGAATTTTGAAGGGGAAACAGGTCCTTATGTTCAGTATACCTATGCAAGATCCGCAAGCGTCATCCGCAGAGCAGATGAACAGGCCCTTGCGAAGGCAGAAAAAGCAGAGATCAGCACAGAGCATATCACAGGAGATGCCGCATATAATCTGGTGAAGCTGATTGAAGATTTTCCGGCAGTTGTCGTTGAAGCTGCCAATAAGTATGAGCCATCTGTGGTAACCAGACATATTGTCAATATTGCACAGGGTTTTAATAAATTCTATCATGATGAGCATATCATCGTAGAGGATAAGGAAGAACAGGCAGCAAAGCTTGCATTGGTGCTTGCTGCAAAGAATACCATTAAGAATGGACTTGCACTTCTGGGAATGCAGTGTCCGGAAAGGATGTAATGATGATTCGATATGAAGGTAGCGTATATAGACCGCCAAGTGAAGCGTATTCACTGATTATTCAGGCAACCGTAGGATGTACACATAACAAGTGCAAGTTCTGCAACATGTTCAAGGAAAAGAAATTTCATACAAGACCGACGGAAGATATTCTGGCAGATTTTGAATGGGCAAGAAAAAGATATAGATCCATTCCGAGAATCTTCCTGGCAGATGCAGATGCATTGGCTCTTTCCATGGACAGGCTGATGCCGATACTCGAATACATTGAAACTGAAATACCGGAATGTGAAAGAGTCAGCATCTACGGAAGAGCGTCCAATATCATGAGAAAATCTGATGACGATCTGAAAGAATTGCGAAAGCATGGACTGAAAATGGTATATACAGGATTTGAATCCGGAAATGACGGAGTGCTGAAATTCATGAACAAAGGAGAAACAAGAGCACAGCTCATTGAATCCATCCAGAGAGTAGAGGATGCCGGCATTCAGGAATCTGTCATGTTCATCAACGGACTTGGCGGAACAGAGCACTGGAGAGAACATGCCATTGATACGGGAACGGCAATCACAGAAATGAATGCCTCCTATGTATCTCTTCTGACTCTTCTGACACCGTCAGATGCACCGCTGGCAGAGGATATCTACAGTGGAAAAATGACCCTTCTGACACCGGAAGAGGTGCTGGCTGAAACATATCTGACCCTTGAACATTCACATCCTGAAAAATCTGCAGTTTTCAGAATGAATCACGCATCAAACTATATCAATCTGAGAGGAAACATTCCGGAAGATAATGAAAGAATGATGCAGCAGCTGAAGACGGCAATGGATAATACCGGATTATTAAAGGACGAAAGGTTCAGACTACTGTAATAATATAAAGGGACTGCAAAATGAGAATTCTGCTTGCTACGCTGAATTCCAAATATATTCATTCCAATCTGGCTCTGAAATATCTGTACATGGCGGGGATTGGTTATTCTCCGTCACTTGAGATCAAGGAGTTTACCATCAACAATTCCGATGACTATGTCTATACAGAGCTGCTCCGGTGTGAATATGATGTAATATGTTTTTCATGTTATGTCTGGAATATAGAGAAAATTAAATATCTATGCGAGAATCTCAAAAAAGCAAAGCCGGAACTGAGAATTGTTCTGGGTGGCCCGGAAGTAAGCTACGAATGTGAAGCATTTCTGAGGGAGAATCCTTCTGTGGATGCTCTCATTTTTGGAGAAGGTGAAGCGACATTTCGGCAGATGGTACATGCATTGGAATATGGATATCCGGCATTTTCCGAGATCAAAGGCCTTGCCTACCGGGCAGGCAGCCATATCCTGATCAATGAACCGATGGAAAAGATTCCATTTGAGATGCTTCCATTTCCATATGCAGGGCTTCCGCTGGATGATGACAAGGTGATCTACTACGAATCCTCCAGAGGCTGTCCGTATGGATGCAGCTACTGCATGTCTTCCTTGGAGCAGGATCTAAGAGTGCTCCCTCTGGAGAGAGTCAAGGAAGAACTGAAGTATTTCATATATAAGGAAGTGAAGCAGGTCAAATTCATTGACAGAACCTTTAACTGGAACGAGAACCGCGCAGTGGAGATCATGGAGTTTCTGATGGAAATGGATAATGGCATTACCAATTTCCATTTTGAACTCTGCGGCTCACTGATTGGGAAAAAGTTTCTGGATGCGGCAGACCGCGCCAGACCGGATCTGTTTCAGTTTGAAATCGGAGTACAGTCCACAAATCCTGTGACGCAGCAGGCGATAGGAAGAAATGAGAATTCTTCTAAGGCGCTGGAAAACATATACAGGCTGGCGGAGATGGGAGGCGCACATATCCATGCGGACCTGATAGCCGGACTTCCCTATGAGGATTTCCGTTCGTTTAAGAATTCGTTTAATGACCTGTATGGTACATATGCGGATGTCATTCAGGTTGGTTTTCTGAAACTTCTCAAAGGCACATCCATCCGGTATGATGCGTCCCATGCGTATGAATACAGAAGCCAGGCTCCGTATGAATTCATTTCCAACAGGTTCATCAGCGCCGGAGAGGTTGTTGTTGTGAAGAAACTGGAGACAGTTCTGGACCTCTTCCATAACCGCGGCGGATTTGAACGGACATTGGAAAAATGCATGGAGCGGACGGATTTGACTCCTTTTGATTTCTATGTGGAGTTTTCGGATTACTTCTATCTGAAAGGATATCAGCACAGAAATCATTCCAAAGAGGATCTGTACCGGATCATGCATGGTTTTCTTTCCTGGCGGGAAAGATATTATGGAATTGACATGGGCGAAGAACTCGCATGTCTGGAAAGGGATCTGAAGGACAGACTCAACGAGTCTGCAATTCAGAAATTCATGAAAAAAGGATGGGAAATTCCCGAGGTGTAAAATGGCAAGAGAGTATTTAGGGAAAAAAGAATCAAAGTCATTTGGAGAAAGAATCGGTGTAAAACAGAGCATTGAAGTGGCGGATGAAGAGCTGGATATCAAACTCAGAGAGGATAGAATCGGCAAGTATTTCAAGAAGTATCTGAATAAATTCGTATTTGCTGAGTTCTCCGAAGATTTCCTGAAAAACTTCAAATCTGCGGACATCATGCGAGGCGTACCTGTTCCTCTCAGAAAACAGGACATTAAGGATTTTAACGGCGGAGAGGGACTTTCGATGATGCATATCGCAGAAAACATGGCATGGATCATGGGCTGCGATCCCCATTTTAAATATACAAAGGCATATTGTGACTGTATCGATGATATCTTTGGCAAAAAGATGATTGAAGGTATTCTGAAGGAAGGAAGAGATGCTGCAGAAGCGGAAGACTATGACAATGCATGCATTCATTTCAGAGCCTGTCTCTGCATCCAGCCGGACTATATCCATGGCATGTATTCCTATGCCAGGGTATGTACCAAGATGTATGAAAACAGCAGAAATGCAGAATACATTGGAAGAATGAAGGCAGAGGCGCTGGACTTTTATGAACTGATGGTCTCCATTCATCCGAGGCACGCCCAGTCATACTATTATCTGGGATATGCCTATGCCAACATGGGTTACTATACCAAGGCACGTCTTGCATGGAATGATTTCATGAGATTTTCCAAGAATGGAAAAGACAAGAAAGAAATCCGGCAGAGAATTGAACAGCTTGCCAAGCCTGCATATATTGAAGAAGGCTGCAATGATGTCTTAGCCGGAAGATTCGGCGACGGCATCAAAAAACTGGAACCGTTCCTTGACGATAAGTTTGAATCATGGTGGCCGCTCCACTATTATCTGGGCGTTGCATATGAGAGAACCGGAAGAACCGAAGAGGCGAAGGAACGATTCATCAAGGTTCTGAAGATGAATGGTTCTCATCTGGAAACGATGGAAGAACTCTATGCAATCTTTTCAGCAGAAGGCGATGAACAGAATGCAAACAAGTACAGAAAAAAGATGAATATTGTCAGGAAACAGCTGGATGAAGAGGCTGAAGAACTGTCCAGGAGAAAAGAGGATACCGATACCGGGATCCGGGAATCCAAAGCTGTGGATCAGAAGGTTGAAAAGAGCCGCATTGAAAAGTATGTGGAGATGGAGGAAGAGTCCAGGCTTGCAAAGGAAAAGGCAAAAAGAGCGCAGTATATGGATGATGAACTTGCTGAGGCAATGAAGAAGAGAGAAGAGGAGAGAAACAAGGCAAAAAGGCCGACAAAGAAGCTGGAAAAGAAGAAAAAATAGACAGAAAATATCGGGAATCTGCAGGGCAGATTCCCGTTTTTCCCCTTCGGAAAAACTATGGGAAAATGCAAAAAAGTTTGCTTTTGCTGTTGACAATTTTCTGCATATGAGTATAATAATATTTGTCGCGTTAAGGTGGCAATCAATAAGTTAGTAATGTTCCGAAGTAGCTCAATGGTAGAGCA
>JAZRWY010000027.1:0-16204 GCA_045599945.1 Anaerovoracaceae bacterium
CTCCTTTTGGTTTTGTTTTTTTGAGCATTAACATTATACCAAATACAGGGGGTAATTGCTTTTTCTTTGCAAAAAGTCCTGTGACCCCTGAATTTACTTAGGTTTAGATAAAAATTTAAGATAGGTAGTTGACACTACCAACTACAAATAGAGGGAAGCTAAATGAAACAGTACAACTTAAACGAGCTGATACTGATGGCAAAAGGGGGCACCGGCTCCATATATCGCATCAATGACGAGCAGGTGCTGAAAGTATACGGACCCGATACTACGCTGGAAGAACTGGAGCAGAAAAAAGAGACCATGATAACCTTTGAAATTGTAAGCGTAGGAAACAGCTACGGGATTGTGCTTGAAATGCTGAAAGGCATTCTCGTATACGGAATCCCTACTGCAACCCAGAGACTATCGAGTACGCTCAGAACCTTTGCATTAAACAAGCTGCTTCTTGTAATTGCAGGATCCATGGCAGTTACTGCACTTTCCGTTCAGTCAAACATGTATAACATATTTGCATCGGTAGGCGTAGGTCTTTCCCTGACCACCTTGACATTTACAGGGGTTCTGGTGGGCGAAAGAAATCAGGACGGTCTAAGGAAACTGATGAAAACATCCCTTAGCGCGGCGATCATCCTTAACAGCATTGTAATGATTGTCCTCTATGCCGCAGCGCCGTTTTTCGTACACATGTATCTGGGAAATAACCTGGATGCGTATGAAAGCTGCCTTATTGCAGTAAGGCTGTTTGCATTATCGCTGCCATTTCATGCGGTATCGAATGTATATGTATCATATTTCCAGGGATAGGAAAACTAAGACGGTCAAACATGGTGACATTTCTGAATGACTTCTTTTATACGTTCATCTGTGCGATTGTCCTGGGACATTTCTTTGGAGAAAATGGTGTATATGCATCATTTGTCGTAGGACGGTTCTTGACGATGATCACAATATATATCATATTTGTGGCTGAGAAGGGGCATCTGCCCAGAAAAATTGAAGATATAACCTGAAAAAGAGAAAATTAAAAGTGGCTGCCGTTTCTGTTTCTGAATCGACAGCCACCTTAATTTGGTTCTTTTAAAATCATTTTTTTCTCCCTTCTAAAGATTTTTGGTTGGTTGGTTGTTTTGTTAACTAAATTTTAAATTATTTAAAGGATTTCACTAAACTATATAGTGTCTTTGCCGAACTTTGGAATTTCCATTCCCTTGGCTTGGTTATATAGTATCAGAGTGAAAATGAAAAAGCAAGTGTTTTCTGAAAATTTCTTCAAATTATTTTCAGACACAAAATGCATGTGAAAGATGTTGAATAATAACAAAAGAGAGGAGTGACTGCGATTTTTTTGCAGTATGATACTTTTGTGGTACAATATCTACAGACAAGGAGAGCAAGATGTTTTTAGAGATATTGTTAAAAGTCATAGGAATATTCATTCTGGTACTCATGGGCGTTGCCGCAGGGAAGACATATATCATCCCGAAGCAGGCGATTCCGGCCTTTAATGGCTTTCTTCTGAATTTTGCCATCCCCTGCCTGATTCTTTCATTCATGCAGGTGGATGACCTATCCAGCGAGACCATGAGATCCATGCTTGGGGCTTTCGGCGCATTTGCAGCTGCAACAGTTGCAATGGGCCTGCTTTCGTTTGTCTTCATCATGCCCATGAAACTGAAAGAAGAGGATAAGGGAATATACAGGCTTCAGGTGGCTTTTACCAATTCCGGATTCATGGCGATTCCGCTGGTTACGGTAATCTTTGGAAAGAGCGTTCTTTTCCTTACAGTAATGAACATGACCGTCTTCAACCTGCTCATGTATTCCTTTGGAATCATTCTTATCACATATGAAAAGGGCAAGCCGCTCTTTGACAGGAGGATGCTGAGAAACCTGATCAATGTTCCAATCATTGCAGCGCTTGTGGGCGTAGTGATATTCCTGACAGGCTTCCATTTCCCGGATTTCATAAACATGGGAATTGATCTGATGTCGGATACCGTATCCCCCCTTGCCATGTTCATAGTAGGAGTCAATCTCAGCTACAGCCAGTTTGGCAAGCTATTTACAAAGAAGAACTTCTACTTCTGTTTCCTGTCATTGGTGCTTGTTCCTGCAGCTACATTTGGAATATGCATGCTGCTTCCGATTTCGTCAGATGCATTCATTACAGTAGTATTTGCCATGGCGATGCCATCGCCTGCCATAGCACCGGTACTTGCTGCAAAATATGGCAGGGACCAGATTCAGGCTTCGGAGACCGTGGCTTCAACCACAATATTCTCATTGGTCACATTGCCTGTAATAGCATATCTGCTACTGAAAATGTTCATGTAAAAAGATGCCGGCATATCCGGCATTTTGTTTTTTTGTGAAGGGTATTGACGAAGTAACGACATTTTCGTTACAATAATAGCAGGAGGTGGAGATATGGAAAAGAGTGCAACATTAAATTTAAGAGTTAATCCGGTATTAAAGCAGGATGCGGAACAGATACTATCCCGGCTTGGAATACCTATGTCAACTGCCATAGATATGTTTCTTAATCAGGTAGTGCTTACAGGAGGAATACCTTTTTCAGTAACACTTCCAAAGCCACCGGCAGAGATTGATATTTCTCAGATGTCAAATGGACAGTTCCTTGTAGAGATTGAAAGATCCAGAAAGGAACAGCTGGAGGGGAAAACCCATGATGTAGATGAAGCGTTTGACTTGTTAAAGGAGAAATGTTTTAAATGAAGGAATATGGGGTTAGGATTACAGAAACTGCAATGCACGATTTACAGGGGATATTTGAGTACATTGCATATGAACTGCTTTCACCAGTTACGGCGAGAAAGCAGGTAGAAAAGATTGAAAAGGCCATCAGGTCGCTAACGGCATTTCCAGAGAGATTTCCGCTTATGTCAGCAATAGCAGAAGAATACAGGGGGCTGCGTGGAATGCAGGTGGATAATTATCTGGTGGTATATGTTGTAGAAAATGACGAGGTGACAATATACAAGACGGTCTTTGGCGGATCAGACATACCGACAATGTTGATGGATAATAGGATGGGAGAGTAACGAATGCCGGCATATCCGGCATTTTGTATTTTTTGTGAAGGGTATTGACTTGAAATGTCAGGGGTGTATAATGGTTGCATTGACAACAGTTGCAATGACAACTAATTGGAGGATCGATGAAAGAATACATAAAGGAATTCAGCATAATACACAGGTACAGCTATGTATTATTGACTGAAAAAATGAAGGAATACAGCATTCCGGGGCGTGCAGTGCCATACATTGTATGCATTCACGAAAGACCCGGTCTTTCTCAGGAGGAGATAGCGGATGAGCTGAAGATTGACAAGGGTGCTGTTGCAAGAACAATCAAGATGCTTCTCGATGAAGATTTCATCGAGAGAGTTCAGAATCCGGAGGATAAGAGACAGTACATGATCTACCCGTCAGAGCGCCTTGACTATGTATATGAGACCTGGAATGATGCAAGGGAAAAGATGGGAGAAATATTGACAAAAGGAATATCTGAAGATCAGCTTGCAGTATTTGATGAAGTGCTGTCCATGATGCAGTCAAATGTTGTAGACGCTGTAACAGAGACAAAGCTTCAGGAGTTTGAAAAAATGATGTTTGAAAAAGGAAAAGAACGGTTTAGAGGACTGAAGGAGAAAGGTGGTGACTGCCAGGCATGATAAAACTGCTAATGTATTTAAAGGGACACGGCAAGGCAGTAGCCATCATATTTGTACTCCTCATACTTCAGGTATTGTGTGATCTGGCGCTTCCTCAGTACACATCCGACCTTGTAGATGTGGGCATACAGCAGAGAGGCGTAGAGGATGCAGTTATGGAATATGTGAGCGAAGACACCTATGAGAACATGGAGCTTTTCATGAGTGAAGAGGACATGGAGGTCTTCGAGGCTGCCTATGAAAAAAAGGACGGCAGATACGAATTTGCCGGAACAGAAGATAGAGAAAAACTGAACAGCATCATGGCAATGCCGATGGCAGCCCTCTATATGGCATCACAGAATGATGCGGGGGACATCGGGCAGGTAAGACAGGCCATTGCAGCCGGCATGATGACGAAGGAACAGTTCCAGTCAGAACTGGAAAAGGGTATGGAGCAGTATACTGCCAATAACGAGTATTCTGAGAGCCTCCTTACGCAGGCTGCAGTATCCTATGTAAGTGCTGAGTACAAAAAACTTGGCGTAGATACTGACAAGATCCAGATGAATTATCTCTGGAAGAAGGGCTTTCAGATGCTGCTTGTAACCCTTGGCATGGTATTTACAGCCATAGGGGTAAGTTTCTTTGCAAGCCGTACCGGTGCACAGATCGGCAGGGATACCCGTAAGAAGGTATTCAGCAAGGTCATGAGCTTTGGTCATAATGAAATGAACAAGTTCTCTACAGCATCGCTGATTACAAGGTCAACCAACGATGTTCAGCAGGTGCAGATGACAGCAGTCATGATTCTCAGAATGGTAAGCTATGCTCCTGTAATGGGCATAGGCGCATGCATCAAGGTTGCAACAACAAAGACAGGAATGGCATGGATTACTGTGACTGCAGTAGTGCTGATCCTCGTCCTCATTTCAATACTTGTCATGATTGCAATGCCGAAGTTCAAGATCATGCAGTCCCTGATAGACAAGGTGAATCTGGTATCCAGAGAGATTATCACAGGAATTCCTGTAATCCGTGCATTCAGCAGAGAAAAATTCGAGGATGACAGATTCAATGTAGCCAGCAAAGATCTGATGGACACACAGATCTTTACCCACAGGACAATGGCATTCATGGGACCTTCCATGATGATCATTATGAATGCGATTTCCGTCATGATCGTATGGTTTGGTGCAAAAGGCGTGGACAAGGGAACCCTTCAGGTAGGCGACATGATGGCATTCATCACATATACAATGATGATCGTAGGGGCATTCATGATGCTTGCCCTGATTGCTATCATTGCGCCTAGAGCAAGCGTAGCAGCAGGAAGAATTGAAGAGGTGCTTGCTACAGAGCCGGCTGTAAAGGATAAGGAAGAGACTGTCGTGCTTGAAAATCCAAAAGGCAGAATCGTATTTGATGATGTAGACTTCAGATATGACGGAGCTCTTGAGGATGTCGTCCATGACATTTCATTTACAGCAGAACCGGGTGAGACTACTGCACTCATTGGTTCAACGGGCTCAGGAAAGAGTACAATTCTGAATCTCATTCCTAGATTCTATGATGTTTCAAAGGGAAAAATCACCATTGACGGTGTTGATATACGTGATATGAAGCAGCATGATCTTAGAACGCTGATGGGATATGTTCCTCAGAAGGGCGTTCTGTTTAGTGGGGATATCTCTTCAAACATCAGATTTGCAGACGAAACGCTTTCAGAGGATAAGATGATGGAAGCAGCGAAGATTGCGCAGGCGGAAGAATTCATCACAGCATTTCCGGAAAGCTACGATACCCATATTGCTGAAGGCGGTACAAATGTATCCGGAGGACAGAAGCAGAGGCTTTCCATTGCAAGAGCCATTGCAAAGGATCCGCTGGTCTACCTGTTTGATGACAGCTTTTCGGCCCTTGACTACAAGACGGACGCAAAGCTCAGACAGGAACTGTTTGAAAAGACAAAAGACAGAACGGTTATTATCGTTGCACAGAGAATCGCCACTATACTTCATGCAGACAAGATCGTTGTTCTTGATGAAGGAAGAATCAAGGGCATAGGAACCCACGAAGAACTCCTGAAAAGCTGTGAGACATACAGAGAGATTGCAGAGTCACAGCTCAGCGAGGAAGAACTGAAGAGAGGGGGCGATGTGAATGGCAAATAAGATGAGCAGAAAAGAAAGAAAAGCTCAGAAGGACGAAGAAGCAAGAGAACTCCATGAGCTTCGCCGCCAGAGACTTCAGAAGCAGGGCCAGAGGGGCAGAGTCGGAGGTCCTCCGGGAATGCCTGCGGAGAAGGCAAAGGATTTCAAGGGAACATGCAAAAAACTCATAAAGTATCTGGGAAGGCACAGGTTCGGAATTCTCATGGTATGGATTTTTGCCATTGCGAGTACCATTTTCAGCATCATAGGTCCTAAGATCCTGGGCAATGCAACAACAGAACTTTTCAATGGCCTTGTTGCAAAGATCAATGGAACCGGCGCCATCAACTTTGATGCCATCGGAAAGATATTGGCCATCACCATGGGAATATATTGCATCAGTGCATTCTGTAACTGGGTACAGGCATGGGTAATGGCAAGCCTGTCTCAGAAGATTGGGTTTGAGATGAGAGCAGGAATCTCAGGGAAGATTCATAAGCTTCCATTAAAGTTTTTTGAGACAAGGACCACAGGGGAGGTTCTATCAAGAATCACAAACGATGTGGATACACTTACAATGTCACTGAACCAGAGTCTTACCCAGCTCATCACAAGCGTAACAACCATCCTGGGCGTTGCAGTAATGATGCTGACAATCAGCCCGATCATGGCAGTAATCACATTTGTGCTTCTGCCAATATCGGCGGCACTCATGGCGCTGGTAATAAAGAAGTCGCAGAAATACTTCATCGCGCAGCAGAAGTATCTTGGTGAAGTAAACGGTCAGGTAGAGGAGATCTACGGCGGGCAGAATGTGGTAAAGGCCTTTAACAAGGAAAAGGATGCTGAAAAAGATTTCGATAGAGATAATGACTATCTTTATGAATCAGCATTCAAGTCTCAGTTCCTTTCCGGTCTGATGCACCCGATCATGACCTTTGTAGGAAACCTTGGATATGCTGCAGTTTGCATCTCCGGTGCGGTCCTTGCTATCAACGGCAGGATTTCTGTAGGAGACATACAGGCATTCATCCAGTATGTAAAGAATTTTACGCAGCCGATCCAGCAGCTTGCGCAGGTATCCAACCAGCTTCAGGCAATGGTTGCTGCAGCGGAAAGAGTATTTGAATTCCTTGAGGAAGAAGAGGAGCAGATGTTTGTAGAAAATCCAAGCAGTACCGATGAGATCCGAGGAGAAATCGATTTCGAGCATGTAAAGTTTGGATATACAGAGGAAAAGACCGTAATTAACGACTGGAGCGCACATGTAGAGGCAGGAAAGACGATTGCAATCGTCGGCCCTACCGGTGCAGGAAAGACTACCATGGTCAAGCTTCTCATGAGATTCTATGATATCAATGAAGGAAAGATTCTGATCGATGGAAAGGATATCATGTCATTCAACAGATCAGACCTCAGAAAATGCTTTGGAATGGTACTTCAGGATACATGGCTGTTCAAGGGAACCATTATGGAAAATATCCGGTACGGAAGGCTGGATGCCACGGATGAAGAGGTCATTGAAGCTGCAAAGGCGGCCCATGCAGATCACTTTATCCGGACGCTTCCTGGCGGATATGACATGGAGCTTAATGAAGAAGCCAGCAATGTATCTCAGGGTCAGAAACAGCTCCTTACAATCGCAAGAACCATCCTGGAGGATAATCCGGTTCTCATTCTTGATGAAGCGACAAGTTCCGTAGATACAAGAACGGAGCATCTCATCCAGGAGGCAATGGATAATCTGATGAAGGGAAGAACAAGCTTTGTAATTGCGCATAGGCTTTCAACCATTAAGAATGCAGACCTCATCCTTGTAATGAAGGAAGGAGACATCATAGAGCAGGGCACGCACGACGAACTGATGGCGAAGGAAGGATTCTACGCAGACCTGTATAACTCACAGTTTGAGGAGAGTTAAAAGAGAATACATATGAATAATGCTTCTGGTTCTGAACAGGATATATCAATTCTATTTAGAAAAATGTGTTAAGCGACTTAAGAAAAACAGGAGCAGCGGCTCCTGTAATCTTCTAATCTTTTAATCTTTCCGGATGTTTTTCCTGGTATTTAATCAATATGTTTGGATAAAGGGCACCGATTACAATGATGATGGCCCCAATCCACTGAAGCGGTATCATGGTTTCATGGAATACCACATAACTTACAACAATTCCTACAACAACCTCGGTTGCTGAAAGGATGGATACGGATACCGTATCGATGTACTGGGAGGACTTCACATAGGCACCGTTTGAACACAGTGTGCAGAGGATTCCCATTGCCAGGATGCAGCCAACCAAGGTGACAGTATCTCCGTTATGGAGGACTGTCTCTATTCTTCCGAAGTCTGCAAAGATTGCAGCGGTAAGAGATGTTCCGATGAAGCCATATACAATCATGGTATCCTTCTTGAACTGTCCGTGGAAAAATCTTGGGATAATCAGCTGGGTGGACATGCCGAGGGCATTGACAAAGCTCATGATGATTCCAAGTGCATCCAGAGGCTGTCCTGTGTATGCATGAATCAGGTCGGCTGCCAGTATGGCACCGATGAAGCATAAGACAATGGCTATGACGTGGCTTTTCTTTGGCTTATCTCTGAATATGATTGCATTCAGGATAACAACCATTACAGGAGCTGTAAACATGAGGACTGTCGCGATGGCCACGGATATTCTGGATACTGCTATGGCATATGACGTAAAGCCTATGCCGTAGGAGCAGACGCCGTAAATCATGCAGATAATCAGTCCCTTGAGATCCACTTTGAGGACATCTCTGTTTACAAAGAACAGGATAATCCAGAAAATTACGCCGCCTATGGCGCATCTCATGCATGTAATATCGATACTTGTGATGCCTGCACTTGTAAGGGGCCTTATGAATATTCCCATCAACCCCCACAGGAATGGACCTATGATGGCAAGCGCAATGCCTTTTGTTGAATCTTTCATAATCTTTACCTGTTTTGAAATTTGTGTACAGGAATATTGTAACAGAAAAATGATGCAGTGAGAAAGGGAATACGAAAAAAAGACATAAAAAACGGCTACCTTAGTATCTTACTACCAGGTAGCCGTTAGATTGGTTCTTTTAATCTCATTTTATGCTCCTTTCCATATATACATCTTCATTTGGTTTTGATTATATATATATGTGAACGCTCAGGAGGTGAATTCCTTTGCTGTAAATACATAATAGCACACCGTTATCTGAATTGCAACAGTTTTCTGAAAATTATTTGAAAAAAGTTTTTCTACTGCAGACATGAAAAAGGCTACCTTGGTTTCGATCTACCAGGTAGCCCTTAGATTGGTCTTTTCATATACATCTTATTCTCTCCTTTCGTTAGATTTTGTATGATTAGAATCTATATGGAACGCTTAGGAAAGGTTTTCCTTTGCTGTAAATACATAATAGCACACCGTTATCTGAATTGCAACAGTTTTCTGAAAATTATTTGAAAAGTTTTCTGTTCCATGAAAAAGGCTACCTTGGTATCGTTCTACCAGGTAGCCCTTAGATTGGTCTTTTCATGTACATTTTATTCTCTCCTTTCGTTAGATTTTCGGAAAAGATTTTACATATGCTGGAAAGATTGGGTGTCTTTCCTCTGGTTATCTTGTAAACATATGGTAGCACATGCATCTGCAAATTGCAAGTGTTTTCTGAAAATTCTACAAACATTTCTTTTATTCATCATTTTTCTTTTGTGGTATACTAACTGTATTGAGATTCATATATTGGAGGAAAACAAAAATGAAAATGCAGCACGTGACAATACAGAGCGGAGCATATGAAGAAAGCATCCGCTTTTACCAGGAAGTAGCAGAACTGAAGGTCGTAAATACTCTGCATGGACCAAAAGAGATTACATTTCTTGCCAATGAAGAAGGAGAAACTGCCATTGAAATCATTCATAACGCGCAGGCAAAATATGAGGGATCCGGAATTTCCATCGGATTTTCTGTGGAGGATGTTGAAGCATACCGAGAAACGCTGGTGCAGAAGGGATATGGTCCGTCACCTATGATTTCCCCGAATCCAATGGTAAAATTCTTTTTTGTAAAGGATCCGAACGGAGTGAGCATTCAGTTCATATAAATTGAAAGGAATCACAGATGTCTAAAGACATAATCATTAAAGGAGCAAACGAAAACAACTTAAAAAACATAGACATTACCATTCCAAGAGACCAGATGGTCGTATTTACAGGACTTTCCGGCTCCGGGAAATCCTCTCTTGCCTTTGATACCATCTATGCAGAAGGACAGAGAAGATATGTGGAGTCGCTGTCTTCCTATGCAAGACAGTTCCTTGGACAGATGGACAAGCCGGATGTGGAATACATTGAAGGGCTGTCTCCTGCCATTTCCATCGATCAGAAGACTACGTCAAAGAATCCAAGATCGACAGTAGGAACGGTAACAGAAATCTATGATTATCTGAGGCTGATGTATGCAAGGATAGGGATTCCTCACTGCCCGATTTGCGGCCGTGAGATATCCAGCCAGTCAGTGGATCAGATTGCAGACCGGATCCTTGAGATGCCGGAAGGGACCAGGATTCAGATTCTTGCGCCTGTAATCAGGGGGAAGAAGGGACAGCATGAGAAGATCATAGACAGAATCCGAAGAGAAGGTTTTTCAAGAGCCCGTATCGATGGAGAGAGCTTTAATATCAACGAAGAGGAGATTTCTCTTGAAAAGAATAAGAAGCACAGCATTGAGATTATTGTGGACAGGCTCGTAGTAAGGGAGGGAATAACTGCAAGACTTACTGAAGCCATAGAGCTGGCCATCACCCATGGTGAAGGCCTTGTTGACGTGCTGGCAGGTGATGAGGTCCGGACATTCTCAACCATGCTGTCATGCCCGGAACATGGAGTGAGCATTGAAGAACTGGAACCTAGAATGTTCTCATTCAACAGCCCGTTTGGAGCATGCCCTACATGTAACGGACTTGGTTTTACCCAATATCTGGACCCGGACCTTGTGATAGAGGATGAAACGAAACCTGTGGCCAATGGCTGCTTTGCAACAGTCTTCAAATCCCTGGAATCAAAGGGAAGCTGGTACAGGTCCATGATAGATGGACTTGCTGAAAAATACGGAATAGATATTGAAAAGACGCCATACATGGATACTCCCGAAAGTTTCAAAAAAGAGTTGATGTTTGGAAGTTTAGAGCCTCTCCGGTTTGTATATACAAGCAAAAGGTCAGGCGCAGTAACATACAGGAATGAGCCTTTTGAAGGCATCATGTCTGTGCTTGAAAGGAGATACCACGAAGGCATTTCCTCCATCTTCAAGGAAAAGATTGAGGCATGCATGAGCTTTGCACCATGCCCTGACTGCGGCGGAAAGAGATTAAAGCCTGAAATCCTCGCAGTAACAGTAGGGGGAAAGAATATCTCGGACTTTACGGAGATGTCGGTGGCAGAAGCGCTGGAGTTCATAAAAGGTCTAAAGCTTACCGAAAAGGAAGAAATCATAGCAAAGCAGATCATCAAGGAAATACGGGCAAGGCTGTCTTTCCTGGCGGATGTTGGCCTTGATTATCTGACGCTTTCAAGATCTGCAGGCACCCTATCCGGCGGCGAGGCCCAGAGAATCCGCCTGGCAACCCAGATCGGTTCAAGTCTTGTGGGCGTACTGTATATCCTTGATGAACCGAGTATCGGTCTTCACCAGAAGGATAATGCAAAGCTTCTTCAGACTCTTAGAAAGCTCACGGATCTTGGAAATACCCTGATAGTGGTGGAGCATGATGAGGATACCATGTGGGCAGCGGACCACATTGTAGACATCGGTCCTGCAGCAGGCGTGCACGGCGGCGAGGTTGTGGCCCAGGGCACGGCAAAAGAGATCATGGAATGTGATGCTTCCATCACAGGACAGTATCTTTCCGGAAAGAGAAAGATTGCCGTTCCAAAAGAGAGAAGGGAAGGAAACGGAAAGAGCATAACCATCCGCGGCGCTGCTGAGAACAATCTGAAAGGAATCGATGTTGAGATTCCTCTTGGCAGGTTCGTGTGCGTAACGGGTGTATCGGGGTCAGGAAAGTCATCGCTCATTAACGAAATCCTATACAAAGGGGCAGCATCAAAAATCAACAGGACACATGTCAAAGCCGGGAAGCATGTAGCAATCGAAGGTCTTGAAAACATCGATAAGGTCATAGACATCGATCAGTCACCGATTGGACGGACGCCAAGGTCAAATCCTGCAACATATACAAAGGTATTTGACCTCATAAGAGATCTCTATGCTCAGATTCCTGAAGCAAAGATGAGAGGGTATGAGAAGGGCCGCTTCAGTTTCAATGTGAAAGGCGGAAGATGTGAATCGTGCAAAGGCGATGGAATCATCAAGATCGAGATGCACTTTCTTCCGGATGTATATGTTCCATGCGAGGTATGCCATGGAAAGAGATATAATCGGGAGACGCTGGAGATCAAGTACAAGGGCAAGAGCATTTTTGATGTCCTGGACATGACAGTATCCGAAGGCCTTGAATTCTTTAAGAACCACCCATCGATTGAAAGACATCTTCAGACTCTGGACGATGTAGGTCTTGGATATATTAAGATCGGCCAGCCTTCCACCCAGCTTTCCGGCGGCGAAGCACAGAGAATCAAGCTTGCAACAGAACTGTCCAAGAGGTCTACAGGAAAGACCCTGTATATCCTTGATGAGCCGACAACAGGACTTCATTTTGCAGATGTTGAAAAGCTTCTGCAGGTCCTTGACAGACTGGTGGATGCAGGGAATACGGTGGTTGTCATTGAACATAATCTGGACGTCATCAAGAAAGCAGACCATATCATAGACCTTGGACCGGACGGAGGAAACAGAGGCGGGCAGGTCATTGCCGCAGGTACACCGGAAGAGATTGCAGGAGTAGAAGGCTCCTACACAGGCGAGTTTCTCAGAAAGGTTTTAGGACCTTCCGAGATTGTCGGATAATCGTGGCATTTTCATTTACATCGGCGATAATTGGTGGCATAATATAAATTAGTACATCATGCGGACTTACCGCTAGGTAATATTTTCGAAAACAATTCGGAGGAAATGAAAATGAAAGAGAAAATGAATCTGACCATGCTTACAGATTTCTATGAAATCACCATGGCGAACGGTTATTTTGAAACCGGCATGGCAGATGGCATCGCGTACTTTGACATGTTCTTCAGACAGATTCCTGATGATGGAGGCTATGCCATTCTTGCAGGAATTGAACATGTAGTTGACTATCTTGACAGCTTATCGTTCACGGATGAAGACATCGAATATTTAAGAGGAAAGGGAATCTTCTGTGAAGAATTCCTGGAATATCTTAAAAACTTTGAATTCAAGTGCGACGTATGGGCAATTCCTGAAGGAACACCAATCTTTCCGCAGGAACCGATTATTACAGTAAGAGGGCCTATGATTCAGGCGCAGTTTGTTGAAACAATGATTCTTCTTCTGGTAAATCATGAATCACTGATAGCAACAAAGGCGAGCAGAATCGTGAGATCTGCACAGGGAAGACCTGTCATGGAATTTGGCTCGAGAAGAGCGCATGGAGCATCCGCAGCAATCAATGGCGCAAGAGCGGCATTCATCGGAGGCTGCGCCGGAACCGCTTGCACAATCTCAGATAGAGATGATGGAATTGCTGCACTGGGAACAATGGCACACAGCTGGGTTCAGATGTTCGATAATGAATATGAGGCATTTAAGAAATATGCAGAAATCTATCCTGAAAACTGTGTACTGCTTGTAGATACATATAACGTACTCAAATCAGGAGTACCTGCCGCAATCAAGGTATTCGATGAATTAAAGCCGGAAAAGAAGGGAATCCGAATTGACTCCGGCGATGTTACATATCTTACGCAGGCGGCAAGAAAGATGCTGGATGAAGCAGGTCATAAAGACTGCACAATCGTAGTATCCAACTCACTGGACGAATATATTATCAGAGACGTTCTTCTGGAAGGAGCATGCATCGATTCCTTCGGCGTAGGAGAAAGACTCATCACTGCAAAGTCCGCTCCGGTATTCGGCGGAGTGTATAAGCTGGCTGCAGTAGAGACGGCTGAAGGCGAAATGATTCCAAAGATGAAGATGTCGGAGAACGTGGGAAAGATTACAAATCCAGGATTCAAGAGTCTGTTCAGATTCTATGATAACGAAACAGGAAAGGTTCTTGCAGACGTAATCACGCTGGATGGTGAAGAGATTCCGGAAGACAATTATGTAATCTTTGATGAAAGGGCAAACTGGAAGAAGAAGACCCTTACAAACTACAGCGTAAAGAATTTAAGAGTCCAGCTGTTTGATAAGGGAAAGAAAGTCTACGACTGTCCATCAATCGATGAGGTCAAGAAATACTGCAAAGAACAGATTGATACATTATGGACGACAATGCTCAGATTTGAAAATCCTCAGGAATATTATGTGGACATTTCAGAGGAACTGTTCAAGACAAAGCGTAAAATCATAGATGAGCACACATTCTAGGAGGTAGAAACATGAAAATAAAGTTTTGTGGAGCGGCAGAAGGCGTAACAGGTTCATGCCATCTGATTTCAACAGAGAATCATAAAGTGCTTCTGGACTGCGGACAGTTCCAGGGCGGGAAACAGCAGGAGGCATTAAATGCCGAACCTTTCCCATTTGATCCGGAAGAAATCGAATGCGTAATCCTGTCACATGCACACATTGACCACTGCGGCAGAATCCCTCTATTGTTCAAGAGAGGGTTTAAAGGCGTCATATACTGCACAGATGCCACAGCAGATCTTCTGGATGTCATGCTGAAGGATAGTGCATACATCCATGAGAAGGAAGCAGAATGGAAAAACAGAAAGAATGAAAGAGCAGGAAGAGCCCTCATTGAGCCGCTGTATACAGCAAAGGATGCGGAAGAGGCATTAAAGAAGGTTAGACCTGTCATGTACGATCAGCTGAAAGAGATCAATGATGAGATGAAGATCGTATTCAATGATGCAGGGCATATTCTTGGCTCAGCCATCACAGAGCTGTGGGTTACAGAAAATGAGAACGTATCAAAGATTGTATTCTCAGGAGACCTTGGCGTACAGGATAGACCAATCCTTAGAGACCCTGTAAACATCAAGAAGGCAGATTTCGTAATCATGGAATCAACATATGGCAACAGACTTCATCCTGCAAACATCACAAGTGTTGAAGGACTTCTTGACATTGTCATCAAGACAGTAAGAAGAGGCGGCACGGTAGTCATTCCATCCTTTGCAGTAGGCAGAACGCAGGAACTCATTTTTGAGTTCTCCAGATTCCTTGAGACTAAGCCTGAATACAAGACGGAACTTGAAAAACTCAAGGTCTATGTAGACAGCCCGATGGCCACTACAGCAACAGAAGTATTCAGAAAGAATGCGCAGGTGTTCGATGAAGAGACCAAGAGCTACATCCTTGCAGGAACCAACCCTCTTGATTTCCCGAATCTTAAGTTCACAAGAACGACCAACGACTCACAGTCGCTTAACTATGAGAAGATGCCAAAGGTCATCATTTCAGCCAGCGGCATGTGCGAAGCAGGCAGAATCAGACATCACCTGAAGCATAACCTGTGGGATCCGAAGTCAAGCATCATCTTTGTAGGATACCAGGCAGAAGGTACTCTTGGCAGAATGATTGTAGAAGGACAGAAGGATATTGTTCTGTTTGGTGAAGCAGTTCATGTAAATGCAGAAGTATATAACCTGGAAGGTTTCTCAGGCCATGCGGACAGAGATGGCCTTGTTGGATGGCTGAAGGAATACAAGGCAAAGCCTAAGCAGCTGTTCCTTGTTCATGGCGAACTGGAATCAAAGCAGGGCCTTGCAGAAACAATCAAGGAGACGCTTGGATGGGATCCGATCGTTGTCACAGGAATATCTGAATTTGAACTTGTGAATAATGAAGTTGTCGGCAAGGAAGAAATCTTCAAGGATGCCATCGATAACGAAGCAGTTGAAGCGACAAAGCAGAGAATCCTTCAGATTCACGAGCAGCTTGAAACCCTTCTTTACCACACCAATCTGGCAATCGAGGGAGAAGAAATGCCACCGGAAAGAATCTCAAGAATCAATGATCTTGTTCTTGAAATGGAAAAAGCATCCATCAACCTCGGCAGCGTAATCACGCAGGAGAAGGATAACGACTTTGACCTTCCTCCGGTAGATGTTGAGAAATAGCTGAAAATGCATGAAAACAGCCGTTACAGCGGCTGTTTTTTAATGTGTTGCTTTAGCGTGAATAATCCACCTGCTATGCAGGTGAGAATAAAAAAGCTTTAGCTTCAAGCAAAATAAAACCTCCTGTGATAAGATGAATGTGGTCGGCCAACCGCATATCAT
>JAZRWY010000028.1:0-7767 GCA_045599945.1 Anaerovoracaceae bacterium
TGACTTCATCACCGGGGTCCAGCAGCGTCTTGAACGCGCAGTTCAAACCGCCTGCAGCGCCTACACTCATGATGATGTTCATTTTATCAAATGAAGTGCCGAATGTTTCGTTCAGATGCTTTGCTATGTCAGTTCTGACTCCATCATAGCCTGCATTGTTCATATATCCGCTGATATATGTCGGTTCAAATTCATCGAGAATGAACCGGATGGCATCTGCAAAGCTTTCAGGAGGTGCAACATTTGGATTTCCAAGGGAGAAATCACATACATTCTCCTCTCCCATAGACGCTGCCATTTTCTTTCCTTCTTCAAAAAGTGCCCGGATTGCTGAACCGCCCTCAATCTGGGCTTTCATCTTTTTTGATATCATAATCTGTATCCTTCTTCAAATGCTTTGATGTTTAATTCTTCAAAACCTTTTTTTACATTCTTTCTGATCATGTCATGCCAGTCAATGCCTTCTACGCCCATGGCTTTAACCAGAGCGCCAAGAAGAACAATGTTCATCGCCTTGACATTTCCAATTTCCTTTGCAATTTCTGCAGCCTTGAATACCATCACATCACAATGTGCGGATAATTCCTCAATGATATTCTCCGGATATTCCTCAGAACCTGCCAGAACAGTTGCCGGCGGAATCTCATGATCGTTGATTACCATTTTCCCGCCGATTTTCAGATATTCAATCCAGCGGAGCGCCTCCATCTTCTCAAAGGCTACAACCACATCCGCCTGACCTTTTCCCACAATCGGAGAATATACCTTATCTCCATATCTTACCTGTGTGGATACATCTCCCCCTCTTTGTGACATGCCGTGAATCTCGCTCATCTTCACGTCATAGCCTGCGCTCATCAGTCCTTCTGAGAGGATTTTACTTGCTAGAATAGTTCCCTGTCCGCCTACGCCGACAAGCAATATGCTATTTACTTCGCTCATTGTCTATACCTCCTCTATTGCATCAAATGGACATACCTGCTCGCAGACGCTGCATCCTGTACAGCTTACAGCATCAATGCTGACTACCTTGTCCTTTGTAATGATTGCAGGACAGCCGGTCTTTGCACAAAGACCGCATTTTCTGCATTTATCCCGATTCACTGCGCATTTCTTTGGAGAAAGATCAAACTCTTCTCTATCCTGTGCCGAGAATTTCTTCAAAATGCAAGGCCACTTTGTAATGATGACCGTCGGTTCTGTCTTTTCCAATGCCTCATCCAGTGCACGATCAACTTCTTCCAGCTGATTCGGATTCACAATATATATGTTCTCTTCCTTCAGTCCAAGTGCCAGGCAAAGTTTTGGAATATCTACTTCGGTTGTCTCTTCACCCATCAGCGTATATCCGGTGCCCGGATTCTGCTGATGCCCTGTCATTCCGGTAATTCTATTGTCCAATATTACGGATACTGCATCCGATCTGTTATACACCGCATCCATCAGGGAAGTGATGCCTGAATGGAAGAATGTTGAATCTCCAAGGCAGGAAACAACCTTTGTATCTGCTCCGGATATCTTATATGCCTGCGCAGCGCCATGACCGGTGGAAATGGAACCGCCCATGCAGAAAGTAGTATCCAGAGCACCAAGAGGCGGTGCTGATGCCAATGTATAGCAGCCGATATCTCCGGTAATCATGACATTCTTCTTTTTTGACAGTGCATAGAAAAATCCTCTGTGCGGACATCCTGCGCAAAGTGTCGGCGGTCTGACTACAGCCTTTTTCTCCAGCAGAATTCTATCTGCTCTGTCTCCAAAGAATGCTTCTCTGATCTTGTCCGGATTCAGTTCTCCATACTTTGGCACCTGATCCTTTCCGATGCAGGATATTCCTGCTGCCTTCAGGTTATTCTCAAGATATGGGTCCATTTCTTCAATGACATATACCGTTTCGACCCTGGAGCAGAACTCTTTTACCAGGTCCATAGGCATCGGATAGGACATTCCAAGCTTCAGATAGGAAACAGTATCTCCAAATACTTCCTTTGCATACTGATAGGAAATGCCGGATGTCACAATGCCGATCTTTGTATCATGGTATTCGGCTCTGTTGATCTCGCAGTTCTCTGCATATTCCTTCATCCTTGCAAGTCTATCTTCCAGATCTACCCTTCTGACTTTGGCATTTGCCGGTGTGGATACATATTTAGCAATATTCTTCTGATATGGAACCTGTGGTACAGAAACTCTTTCTCCAAATTCAACAATTCCCTTGGAATGACATACACGCGTTGACATGTGAAGAAGAACCGGAATATCAAATCTTTCACTGAGTTCCAGACCCAGCTTTGTAAAATCCTTGGCCTCCTGTGAATCCGATGGATTCAGCATCAGAAGTCTTGCTGCTGCCGCATAATTTCTATTATCCTGTTCATTCTGGGAAGAATGCATGCCCGGGTCATCTGCGGATACGATAACAAGCCCTCCTGTAATGCCTGTATATGCTACGGTAAAAATCGGATCTGCTGCTACATTGACACCCACATGCTTCATCGCTGCAAGGGATCTGACACCTGCAACAGACGCTCCGATTGCTGCCTCAACTGCTACCTTTTCATTTGGCGCCCATTCTGAATATATATCTTCTGAGTATTGTGGCATGTTTTCCAGGATTTCCGTGCTCGGTGTTCCCGGATATGCAGAAGCAAATACCAGTCCACCTTCATATGCACCTCTGGCTACTGCTTCATTTCCTGACATGATTGCTTTCAATACTTCTACCTCCTATAAATTAATGTACCTAAATATTATACCACAAAATCCCCAAAATTATGGGGATTTTTTTGTTAAATAACACAAACAATTGTATGTTTACTTTTCGAATCACTTTGATAAAATATAATTATGAAAGGAGCAGCCATGAAAAAGAAGATGACACCAAAAAAGAGAAAAATCATATTGGCAATCCTTCTGGTTGCAGGGTTCTCCTCCATCGAGATTCCCGGAATATTTATCATTGGCGGAAAAATCTATCCTTTTATCTTAGGCCTTCCGTTTCTTTATGGTTATATTTTCTGCGTCTGGATATATATGTGCATGGTTCTGTTCCTGGGTTTTCACTCCAAGTGGGGCGATCGTCCCTTCTTTACTTCTGCAGCAAAGCCTGATTAACCTTATATCCTACACCTCTGACAGAAACAATGTAGTTCGGGCTGTCTTCGTTCGGTTCCAGTTTTTTTCTCAATGTACTGATATATACCATGACCGTCTTCGGATCGTTTTCCATGCAGCTCGTCTTCCATACTGCTTCATAAATCTGTTCGGCAGGAAATACCTTTCTTGGATTTTCAATCAAAAGTTTCAGAATCTCAAATTCCTTTGAGGTCAGTTTGATTTCCTCTCCATCTACCAGACATTCATGGGTATCGAAGTCTATCTTCAGTTTTTCAAATTCGACAACATTGGAAAAGATATCTGTCCTGTTTGACATCAGTGAATTCTGCCTTCTGAGATGTGCCTTGATTCTTGCAATCAGTTCACCCGGCATGAACGGTTTTGTGATATAGTCGTCTCCGCCCGCTGATAATGCAATGATCTTATCAATTTCCTTCGTCTTGCAGCTGAGAAAAATAATGGGAGCATTGGAATACTTCCGGATATCCAGGGAAAGTTCTGTGCCATCCTTATCCGGTAGCATGATATCCAGAATGATCAGGTCCGGATTCTCCTCTTTTAACAGTTCCATTGCCTCCGCTGCAGTATATGCCGAAAACGGCACCAGCTGCTCTTTCTGCAGATAGGAACAAACCAGCTTATTAATTGCTACTTCATCATCAACAACAAGAATCTTTTCTTTTGCCATGATTAATTCTCCTTATGTAATGGAATAATAAATGTAAAAGTACTGCCTTTTCCATATTCACTCTCTACAAATATCGTTCCCTGATGCTTTTCGATAATCTCTTTACAAAGAGTGAGTCCAAGTCCTCTTCCTTCTCTATTCCTATTATATTCCGCGCGATAGAATCTGTCAAAGAGAAAAGGAATGTCCTCTGTTTTTATTCCGGTTCCCGAATCGGTAACAGAAACCACATAATTCGTCTTCGCCTCATCCACCGAAAACGAAACCATCAGCTTCTTTCTCTCATCGGAATACTTCATTGCATTGGACAAAAGATTGACAAATACCTGATTGATTCTTTCATCATCTGCAATGATCCAGTATGCTTCCAGACTTCTGAGATCCGTCTTTACTTCGATATTAAAGCCTTTGCTCCTGACATCTCCAATGTTGGTGGAAATGAGCATCTCTGTCAATTCAGAAGTATTAAAGGCCTGAAAATCAAAGTTGAACTGATGGGTTTCCAGTTTGGAAAGCTGATCCAGGTCGTCAATCAGTTTTTTCAGTGTGGATATCTTCTGCGATATGATATCCATTGCTTCAGCCTTCTCCTCTTCCGTCGCAAACACGCCGTCATTGATTGCCGTCATATATCCGACAATGGAAGTAATCGGCGTTCTTAATTCATGAGATACATAGGTAAACAGCATATTACGGGATCTTGTCAGATTGATGAGTTCAACCTCGGCGCTCTTGATTTCCGTTATGTCACGGATACTCCCCTGTATGGCCTCAATCTCACCATTGCTATCCCGAAGTGCGGTACACCCGATTTCAACCCACAGTTTTTTTCCTTCCTTTGTATACAGTTCTGCAGAAATAACCTTGTATCTGTCATCATCCTCCTGGAGAAAATATGTCATTTCATCCATGTATTCCTGCTCCGCAATTTCCCGCAGCAGATCAGGATTGTTATAGAATTCAGCCGGTGAATATCCAAGCAGGCTTTCCACAGCCGGTGAAATATATTCATATGCCTTATATGGACGGATCTTGTAATAGAAGATGGCATCCTTTGAATTCTCAATCACCCGCTGATACAGATTTCCTTCAATGTGCGCAGTATCTCTGCGCCTTTCAAGATATGTAATAAGAATGCTGAAGTTTATGCTGATAAAGAGGATAATCTCCAGAACAAGAAAGACTTTCACCTCTCCGGTTGCTGCTTCAAAAATAGAGAAAGCCGCCTTCCCGGCACCCCATAAAAAGCATGTTCCCAGAATCAGATTCTTGGTAAATGCCAATCCGTTCCACTTTTTTGCGATATTGTAGCATAAGAAAAGGGAAATTACAAACTGATACAGGGAGATCGGAAGATAAAAGGACAGCAGAGAAAACTTATATATGATATCCGCTACTGCCAGAATCATCAGATAAAGGGAAAACCTGTACCAGTACTGGGGCGGGCTGACATGCATGAACGAATAGGATGCCAGAAGCAGAATCACAATATTGCCCATGTCCATGACCTTCCGCACAATCAGAAATTCCTCCGCACCTTGATACAGAAAGAAAACGCAGCACAAAACACCGATTCCGTAAGCAATCCACGCTGCACCGCAGGTGATCATGAACCGGTCCTTCTTTTTTATGAAACTGCAGATGTATATGATTGCCAGGACAAAGATTGCCGCATCATATGCTGTCAGCCAGAAATATTCCGTCATACCTTTCCTCCACTACAAGTACTTTCATTATATCACAGATATGTGCTATACTATTAAATAATAATGTAGAAAAAAATTTGAGGGCTTTTATGATCAACGAATCTCTAGTTGTGCTGGCATTCTGCCTTTTTGCATTTGTACCCCTGATTCTCGGAGAAAGAGCGCGAAATTATAAAGACATCACTTTTGACGGATTTGTCCTGCAAAACAGAAGCATGGGAATTCTTCCCATGTACTTTACTGTCTTTGCCACATGGATGAGCGCTTTTGCATTTCTGGGCGGAATCTCCTACTTCTTTAATCAGGGTCCCTTATACATGACTACCGTAGGATGGGATATGCTTTTCGCCGTTCTTTTTGTTGTGTTCGGAAGAAGAATCTGGTTTTACGGCAAACAGCACGGGCTCAGAACTGCCATCGACTTCTTTGACGCTACTTACGATTCCTCTTTTCTCAGCAATCTTGTCCTGCTGATTACAACAATCTGCACACTGATCTATCTGCAGGCACAGATTACAGCTGCGACACTGATTGTCGATGTTGCAACGGACGGAGAAGTATCCAGCATTGCCGCCGGCATACTGTTCTTCTCCATACTGATCATCTATCTGTGGGCCGGCGGACTGCGCGCCGTAGCACTGACCGATATCTTCTATGGTCTCCTGATTGTAATCGCCATGCTCTGCGCAGGTTTCTTCCTGATGAAACATGCAGGAGGAACAGAAGTCGTATTTCAGAAGCTGATTGAACGAAATGCATCCAACGTATCCATCCAGGGAGATGGCAGTCTGGGAAAGGCCATCCGATGGATTGCCATGTTCATGATTGTTCCGCTCGGTGCATTCATGAGTCCTCCAATCTGGATCAGAAACTATGCATCAAAATCCGAGGATAATTTCAATATCCTCCCGCTTCTGCTTGGAATCTCCTCCATCATATGCATCGGAACCTTGTTTTCCGGAAGCGCACTGCAGATTCTGAATACGGATATCTCCAATCCGGATGCGGTAATCCTCGTTACAACACAGAATCTTGCTTCTCCGCTTTTTGCTGCATTTATTATCATCGGCATGTTTGCTGCCATCTATTCAACAGCAAATTCTCAGGTACACGCACTGGCCTCCAGTTATGCCAATGACATTCATAGAAGATATATCAACAAGAACATATCCGACCGCAAACTTGTTAGTATCACAAGATGGGCTGTTCTATTTGTATGCTTTATTTCCTATGTATTAATGATTCTTGTTCCTCAGAATCTGTTCGATCTTGCCATGATTGCTCTTGGCGGAATGGCACAGCTGATTGTTCCTGTCATGGGAGCTCTTTTCTGGAACAGATCCAGTTCGCAGGCATCCATAACCGGCATCATTACGGGCGAAACATTGTTTTTTGTATTTCTGGCAATGCATGAAGTAGATTCCAGTATCTGCGCCATCATTGCACTGCTCATGAACGCTTACATGTTCATACTTATCTCCTATACCGGCAGAAAAAGAGCCGATGTATCCTCCCGGATTCAGAGTTTCAGAAACCAGTATAAAGCAAGCCGCAAATTAGATTGCTGACAACAAAATAATCAAGTTAAAATTTAGTTAAAGAAAATTTAAAACTAGTTTAAATACCATATTTCATTGTGGTCTTTTGAATGTTCTCGTGGTAGAATGTTCGAGTAATAAATTTAATTCATTTTTATAAGGAGGGTTTAATTATGATCGTAGGAATACCCACAGCAACATTCCTAGCTACTCTTAGTTGGCCTTTCATCAACCTTATTGCTGCTATCATCATATTTAACATTATGAAAAAGCAGGATAAGCTTGTTGATGACAGAGAGTTTTCTGCTCCTGACTGCAAGTACCATGACATGGTACCTGAGTTATTACAGGGAAAGGAAGGTGAAAACTAAATGAGAGTCGAGGTTATAGTACTTATCGTTTATTTCGCAGTTATGATCGGTATGGGACTTTGGTACAATAAGAGAACAAAGTCTGCAGAAGACATGATGGTAGGCGGAAGATCAATGGGACCTATCGTAACAGCTCTGACACTTCAGACAACTGCAATGTCAGGTTACATGTTCATGGGCGGTCCTGCTATGGCATACGAAGTAGGCTACTTCGCTGTATTCTATGCTGTAGGCGACTCAATGGGTGGACTTATCAACATCACAGTTCTTGAAAGAAGAATGAGAAGACTTTCACAGTTACTGGATGCTATTTCACCTATCGAATATCTTGAAAAGAGATACGAATC
>JAZRWY010000029.1:0-64708 GCA_045599945.1 Anaerovoracaceae bacterium
ATATTAAATTGGAGGCGACACCCGGATTTGAACCGGGGGATAAAGGTTTTGCAGTCCTCTGCCTTACCACTTGGCTATGTCGCCTCAACGAGGCAAGCCTCATAAAAAATTGGCGATCCGGAACGGGCTCGAACCGTCGACCTCCAGCGTGACAGGCTGGCATTCTAACCAACTGAACTACCAGGCCATAAATGGTGGGCGTAGCAGGGCTCGAACCTACGACCCCCTGCTTGTAAGGCAGGTGCTCTCCCAGCTGAGCTATACGCCCACATATTACATGCTCGACACATTTATTGATTATACATCTTGCATTAGTCACTGTCAAGAGTTTTTCTTACGAACGAAAAAGTTTTTCGGTTCAACTCTCGCCCCTCACAGGCGACCTTGATTATATTACCATCTGAAAAAGTCTTTGTCAAGGGCTTTTCCCATTAATTTTTCAATGACTGAGATGGTTCTCCGGCATCAGCGACAGGTAATATGTTAGCAGAGAAAACAGCCTCCGTCAAGGGGATTTCTCTGTAATCTTCACCTTTTTTTCACAGGTGTTTTCCGATAGGATTTCGTACTTCCCCTGGGACATGTCCGCCATGCAAAGATGCATGGCTTCCCGGTCTTCCGGACTGCAGATCAGGGTAATGATCACCGCATCCTCATAGACGATCTCTTCTATGTCATAAAGGCCTCTGGATGCCTGGTTCTGTATTCTTGCAAGACAGGAGTAATCAAATCTTGCTCTTACTTCATGCATCTGTCTGATCTCTACAAGGCCTGCAGCTTTAAGCCCCTCCTTGAGAGCCGATGTATATGCCCGGACCAGTCCGCCGGTTCCCAGTTTGATTCCTCCGAAATATCGGGTGACAATGACTGCCACATTGGTGATTTTTTCGCTGACAAGCAGCTGAACCATCGGCGCGCCCGACGTTCCCTGGGGCTCTCCGTCATCGCTGGCCCACTGGACCTGAAACTGCTCCCCGAGAACCAGAGCCGGAACATTATGGGTTGCATCCCTGTATTTCTTCCGGATTTCTGCAAAGAAACGCTCCGCTTCTTCTCTTGTCTCCACCGGCCTTACATGTGCGATGAACCGCGATTTCTGCACTTCATATTCTGCTGCTGCTGCTTTTGCTGCTGATCTATATGATTTCATATTCTCTATACCTGCCGTAATCCGCCTGAGATAATTCCACTTCCACGATGGTTCCGTTTTCCACATAATTCATGACGCTCACAGATGACTTGTCGCACAGATAGGAAAGAATGTCTCCTCTGGAAAATGGAATCAGAAGTTTTGCCTGCACCATGCCGGCGAAGATCTTCTCCTTGACCATTTCCATCAGCTCATCGGTTCCTTCTCCATATTTTGCAGAAGTGCGCACCCATTCGCGGCCGGATGTATCCAGAATCTCTCCTTCACAGAGATCCTTCTTGTTATATACCACAATCCGGTCTTTGTCTCCGGCCCCTATTTCCTTCAGCACCCGGTCCGTAACACTCATGTGGAAGTCATATCCCTCATAGGAACTGTCCACCACATGCAGGAGCAGGTCCGCATCCTTGACTTCCTCCAGGGTGGATTTGAACGCTTCCACCAGTGTATGCGGCAGCTTGCTGACAAAACCGACGGTGTCGATGAGAATGAATGAATGATTTGTATCCAGGGTAATGCTCCGGTGGGATGTGTCCAGCGTGGCAAAGAGCATGTTCTTTTCGAAGACTGCCTTTTCCTCTTTGTCCATTTCTCCCAGAAAGCGATTCATCAGCGCAGATTTTCCGGAATTGGTATACCCGACCAGCGCAACCACGGGAATCTCATTCTTTTCTCTTCTTGCTCTCTGGGTTTTCCTGACTTCCCGGGCTTTGCGAAGTTCCCCCCTGATATCGTCCATTCTCTTCTGAATGTGCCGGCGGTCTGTCTCCAGTTTCTTTTCACCGGGACCTCTTGTCCCTATGCCTCCGGCCTGTCTGGAAAGGGACTTTCCAAACCCCGTCAGCCTTGGAAGTCGGTAGCTCAGCATGGCAAGCTCCACCTGCAGGCTTCCTTCCTTCGACGTTGCCCTGGATGCGAATATGTCCAGGATCAGAATGGTCCGGTCGATGATCCGCACACCGGCTGCTTCCTCCAGATTTCTCAGCTGGATGCCGGAAAGCTCATCGTTAAAGATCACCGTATCTGCGTCCATGTTCTCTACATACGTCCGCAGCTCCTCCACTTTTCCGGAGCCGATGAAGGTCGCTTTGTTCGGACGCTCCATGCGCTGAATCATTTCGCCGAGGACTTCCACACCTGCCGCCTCTGCAAGGCCGGACAATTCCTTCATGGAATAGGAAATGTCTTCATTGAGTTCCAGTCCGACCAGAATGGCCCGGTATTCCATTTCATGGATTACTTCGTTGTTTTCATTAAACCTTAACATTATTCTATGTTCTGTACCTGTTCCCGTATTTTTTCAATTTCACTCTTCATTTCAATGACAATATTTGTAATGTCTATGAAGTTTGCCTTTGAACCTGTTGTATTCGCTTCCCTGTTCATTTCCTGTACCAGAAAATCCAGCTTCTTTCCTTCCGGCTTTCCGCTGGATGTGATGATCTTCTCCAGCTGTACGCAGTGGCTTCTGAGCCTTACCATCTCCTCTGTAACATCGGCTTTTTCCGCAAATACCGCTGCCTCCACAAGGATTCTGTCTTCTGGAACCTCCGCATTTCCTTCCAGCAGTTCTTCAATTCTTTCCTTCAGTTTTCCCGCATAGTGGCTGACAGCATCCGGCGAGAGTTTCTCCACCTGACTAACCAGAGCAGCAACCGTATTTCCTCTTGCAATCAGGTCCTCTGCCAGCTTGGCTCCCTCTACAGTTCTCATTCTGTCAAAATCCTCAACTGCTCTGCGGACAGGAATCAGGAGTGCTTCTGTCACTTCTTCCTCGTCTTCCACATCCGGCACTGCTTTCAGCACATCTGGAAGAGATGCCAGATATTCCAGAGTAATCTCACCTGACACATCAAACGCATCCTGCAGCATCTTCAGGTTCTCGTAGTACTGCTTTGCAACCATCTGGTTAAGATTAACTGTCACATCACTTTCCGCAACATTATCCACAATTACGGAAACATCCAGTTTTCCTCTTTTTACCGTCTCTTTGATGGCTGCCTTGATTTTTTCCTCTGCAAAGGAATAACGCCTTGGCATCCGCACGGAAATATCGCAGTATCTGTGATTGACCGAACGAATCTCAACAATAACATTTCTTTTTTCATCGGAATATTCTGCTCTTCCGAATCCTGTCATGCTTTTTATCATTTCTCTTTCTCCTTCTTCGTCTCTCTTGAATGATAACTCATATATTATACCAAAAATAGCCGTTTTATGATATAGTGTTATTGTTATATAAGGAGAAAAAAATGGCATTTGACGGAATCATGACAGCAGCCGTTGCTGCTGAATTAAACAGCATGCTCGATGGAGCAAAGATTGAAAAGGTATACCAGCCGGAAACCGAAGAGCTTCTTCTCCATCTTCATACAAAATACGGAAAGAAAAAACTGCTTCTTTCTGCTTCCAGCCACCATGCCGGTGTCCATCTGACGGAAGAGGCCTACGATAATCCTGCGCAGCCTTCTGCATTCTGCATGCTTCTTCGAAAGCATCTGCAGAGCGGAAGAATCACCGACGTGTCCCAGGCAGGCTCGGAGAGGATTCTGGAGTTTCAGGTGGAGACCCTGGACGAAATGGGATTTGGTGTCAACCGGACACTGATTGCAGAAATCATGGGAAAACACAGTAACATCACACTGATCGATGCCGGCACCATGAAAGTCATCGACAGCATCAAAAGGATCTCCTTGGATACCAGCAGAGTGCGTCAGCTTCTTCCCGGTCTGATCTATCAATATCCACCGGTACAGAACAAAATCCCGTTCTGGGATGTTCTTCCGGATGATGTGGAAAAAATGGCTGACAGGCCCATTTTAGACTGCATAGGAGGCATCTCACCTGCCATATCTGATGAACTGGAAAGCGATGGAAGAGATCTTCTTTATGACCATCTGGAGTCCATGCGTAAGGCTCTCCGCTGCGCAGCATTCACTCCTTGCGTCTACCTGAAGGAGGATGGTTCTCCCATGGACTTTTCTGTATTTCCGCTGACGGCCTATGAGGGTCATCTGGAAAAACTCTCGTTTGAGACTGCAAGCGAAGCAGCAGAATATTATTTCTCCCACAAGGCATCCTCCAACAGGCTCCGGCAGAAATCCGCCGACCTTCGGAAGGCCGTGGAGCAGAAATTGAAGAAATCCTATCTGAAAAAGCAGAAGCTTTCCGAGGATCTTCTGAAAGCAGAGAACTCTGAAGAGCTCAGGCTATATGGGGAGCTTCTCACCGCGAATCTCCATCTGTGCAGCACGGGAGATACCAGCGTCAGGGTCATCAACTATTATGACGGGAAAGAAATCTCCATTCCGCTGGACAAAAGATATTCTCCATCCAGGAATGCACAGAACTATTATAAAAAATATGGAAAATCCAAGACAGCAATCCGGGAAAAGAAAATCCAGCTGGAGGATAACGAAAAGGACATCACCTATCTGGAGTCTGTCCTTGCCATGCTTGACAATGCAGACAGTGCGGATGCCATCGATGCCATCCGAAATGAGCTGTCCGAAGAAGGATATCTCCGAAAGAGAAAAAATGCATCTTCTTCGAAAAAGCAGAAAATAAAGCCGCTCCAGTATGTTTCCTCCACCGGCTACCGGATTCTCGCAGGCAGAAACAATGTGGAAAATGACCACCTGACATTAAAAATGGCCGGAAAGACCGACCTATGGCTTCATACAAAGAATATCCCCGGTTCGCATGTCATCGTCTTTCTGGAAGGAAATCAGCCGGACGAAAAGACAATCTACGAAGCGGCGCAGATTGCTGCCTATCATAGCAAGGCAAGAAATTCTGCCCAGGTCCCCGTTGACTACGTTCCTGTAAGATATGTGAAGAAGCCGGGTGGCGCAAAACCGGGAATGGTCATCTTTACCAATAACAGAACCGTATATGTGACTCCAAAACTTCCATAAGCAAAAGAATGCAGGCCATCCTGCATTCTTTTGCTTTTACACACATTTATTTTTCAACGAACTCTGCGTCAAATTCTCCACTTTCCATCGCCTGCTTCAGCAGTTTCAGTTTTCTGGAAATATATATGATGGCTGCAAGATCAACCACGCCGCTCGCCACAAGAAAGGCTCCTGTAAAGATCATCAGCACTTTTGCGCTGTGGAACGGATCCAGTATGACAACAATTCCGGCACCGATCATGAGAAGCGCAAGCACAGCAAGCACCCACCAGATTTCTCCGCGGATGCGAAGCAGATCCACGGCATATTGTATTTTCAAAATCCCATCTGCAACCAGGGCAAATCCAACAATTCCCATGATGAATCCCGCCAGAAATGCCGGCCGTATGAGAATAAATACACCGGCCAGGATCAGAAGACTTCCATCCACCAGGCCATATGAGCCGAAAACGGCAAATCTCGACATGTGGAAATACCCTCTCAGCCGGAAAGCTCCCCATGCAATCAGGGAAACAGCGATGATATAGCAGATGGTCTCAGCGCTGGCCTGCGGAAAGATCATGAATACAAGACCCAAAACGATCAGCGCAACATATAGCAGGACGATGTCCTTTTTTATTCCATAAATTTTCTTTGTTTTCTCTTCCATTTATCTAAATTACATTTTTTATATCTTTTTGAATATTTTTATTGACTTTGTAACCATTTATGTTATGATTGAATTACGCCGATGGCAACATTTTACAGAAAGGAGACCAGAACGATGAACAGAACATGTACCATCTGTGGATATGCGCATCCTGCAACTTCCTTTCGCGGACAGTTTGTATGTGATAACTGTATCCACTATATTAAACTTACTTTTTAACAGTACGGATTGCGTGGAATTCTGTATATTTCCCATACATTCATGCCATCAGCCAGGAAGCGGACCTACCTACCGCTTCTTTTTCTGTTTATTCCGATTCTCTTTGTTGATTCTTTTTCTTGTTTTCGGTTTCATCACAGAATAACCGAATTTCCCGATCGGCTTTCTTTTGAGACCGAAATATTCTCCATGGCAGTATGCAACCATCCCGGCTTCATCCAGCATGATTCTGCCATTTTCATCGATGAGGTCCTCATTCACATGCACTCTGCAGATTTCTGCTACAAACATGTCATGGGTCCCATATTCATGGACCTCCACCACTTTGCATTCCAGATTTACCGGAGACTCTTCTATCAGCGGGCAGGATACCACTTCGCATTTCCCGGGGTTCAGATTCATCTTCTGAAATTTGTCCACATTCCTGCCGGACCTGACACCGCAGAAGTCGGCTGCTTCTGCCAGTTCTTCATTGACCAGATTGATGACAAATTCCCGTTCTTCCTTCAATATCTCATAGGAATGCCTTTCTCTTCGCACCGATATATATGTCATCGGAGGATCTGAATTCACAATGCCGGTCCATGCGATGGTAATGATGTTGGGATTATTCTTTCCCAGACTGACCATTACAACCGGAACCGGATTGAGCATCGCACCTCCCTTGAATGCTATCTTTTTCATTCGCCTCTTCCTTTTCTCAGCTTTTCCAGCACGTTCCGGAACTCTTCGGGAAGTTCACTGTCAAATTCCATGTATTCCCCTGTCCTCGGATGAACAAATCCAAGGGTCTTTGCATGCAGCATCTGTCCTTCTACACCATAATATGATTTCTTCGGACCATAGACCGAATCTCCCAGCAGCGGATGTTTAATGTATGCCATGTGCACCCGGATCTGATGGGTTCTTCCCGTCTTCAGCACACATTCGACATATGTGAATCTTCCGAAGCGTTCAATCACCCGGTAGCCGGTATACGCATACCTGGAATTTCTGTCTGTTACAGTCATCTTCAGCCGATCTTTGGGATCTCTTCCGATTGGAGCCTCTACAAAGCCCTCGTCTTCCGTGAAATTGTTGTAGACCACCGCCTGATAGGACCTTTTGATGGAATGATCTGCCAACTGAGCAGCCAGGGACTGATGGGCCATGTCATTTTTCGCAATCATCAGAAGGCCGCTGGTATCCTTATCGATTCTGTGAACAATGCCCGGGCGTACCACGCCATTGATGGAGGAGAGACTATCTCCGCAGTGATACATGATGGCATTTACGAGAGTTCCCGTATAGTTTCCCGCTCCGGGATGCACTACCATTCCTTTTTCCTTGTTTACAACCAGAACATCCTCATCTTCATAGACAATGTGAATTGGTATGTTTTCCGGCTTTACCTCAAGAATATCCGGTTCAGGAATGTCAACGACAATCTCATCCCCGGCTGAGGTCCTGTACTTTTTCTGGGTACAGACAGCTCCGTTTACGGTCACTTTTCCTTCTTCCACCAGCTTTGCCAGTGCATTTCTTGACATGTCTTCTATGAGGGAAGCAAGCGCTGCATCCAGCCGTTCTCCCTTTTTGTCCAGCGTCAGTCTAATCTGTCTTTCCATTTTTTCTTCCGTCCACGAACAGAACATATATGATGATCAGGATACATCCGGTGCATACAAACACGTCTGCCACATTGAAGATGGGATTCCATACTTTGAAATCCAGAAAATCGATGACATATCCTCTGAATATGCGGTCGATCATGTTTCCGATTCCGCCGCCGATCATCAGCATGATGCAGAAAACGACAAACCTTCCAAGCATCTGCTTCTTTTTCACGCAGAAAAACAGCACGCCGGCCATCAATATGACCGTGACAACCGCCAGAAGGGCCGTATGCTGTGCGAAGAGTCCGAAGGCCGCCCCCGTATTCTTTATGTATGTGATATGGAAAAAACCATCAATCACAGGGATGCTCTGCCCCAGACTCATGCTCCCGATTACTGCCAGTTTGGTCAGCTGGTCAGCAAGAACAATCAGCAGAATCCCTGCTGTCATTATCATTAGCGTCATATGAATGCAGGGTGCCAATGGCACCCTCTCTCCTTATCTGATGTTTACCATTGTTTTAGACATGCTGCCCGGATTCTTTTTTTCTTCCAGATCATTTACGCTTTCCACAACAATTGTATCCTTCGGTGCCTCTTCATTTCCCGGAAGGTTCTTTACAAGCTCATCTGCATCCAGGAACAGCTCAGAACTCAGAGCATCGAATCTCTCCAGTTCATTTTCCAGAAGGTTTCTGTATTTTTCTCTGAGGGTTGAAATCCTGCTTCTGATTTCCTTGCTTTCATCAATCAGTCTTTCGCTGGTTTCTCTGGCTTCTCTCTTCAGAAGGTCTGCATCCAGCTCGGCATTCTTCATCAGGACTTCTGCTCTCTTTTCAGCACTTGCCGAAATGTCATTCATCAGTTTCTTTGCAGTTTCCAGTGTATCAAGAATCTGCTCCTCTGAAGATTTGGTGGAAGAAAGTTCTTCCTTGATTTTCTTGTTCTCTTCTTTTAAGGCTTCATTTTCCTTAATGATATTTTCCATTTCCAGAATGACAAGATTCAGGAAATTATCCACCTCTTCCTTATTGAATCCTCTCATCGATGTTGAGAACTGTTTTTCCTGTATCTCAAGTGGTGTAATCATCGTTTTTCTCCTTTAAATCATCGTGATTATTCTAAGCAGCACATCTCTTGCGAGTATGAGTACCAGGCATGCCAGAAGCACAGACCAGTCAAACATTCCGCCGCTGAATCTATCTGTCAGTTTTCTGCATGGCTTGACCAGAAACTCCGTCAGCGCACAGGAGATTTCATATGCCTTCTCCACCAGCGGGGAGTTGAACTGAAAGAGCCAGGTGCAGACAGCCCTTACTACAAGAAGTGCAAAGAGTATGTTTGTTACCAGAATAACCAGTTTTGCTGCAATTATCATATCCAGTCCCAGCCTTACTTAATATATGCAAAGGTCTTGTGGTCTGTACCTGAATTGATATCCACATTTTCCGGTGCAAATACAAAGATGTTATTTGCGATCTTCTGTACATTTCCATTCAGGGCATAAGTTGCTCCGCTGAGAAAATCGAAGATTTTTCTTGCAACATCTCCTTCCAGTTTTTCCAGATTTACAATGACCGGTTTTCTGCTCTTCAGATTATCTACAAGAGCGGGGGCTTCTTCAAATCCCTTTGGTTCAAGAACTACCATCTTGAACGGATGTGTGTTTACTGAAGTACTTCTTGGCATGTTTACTACCTTACTTTCTTTTGATTCAGACTTTCTTGGCTCAAATACTCTGGCCGGCTCTTTCTTTTCCGTCTTTGTCTCTGCAGCTGCAACTTCTTCTTCGTAGAATTCATCTTCGTCAAATTCCTCGATCCCTACAAGATCCTTAAACTTATCTACCAAACTCATGACTATTCCTCCTTATTATTTTTTACTGTAGTCTCGTTCGCCGAAAATGGCAGTGCCGACACGAATCAGGTTAGCACCTTCCAGAATTGCTACGCCAAAGTCGTGTGACATTCCCATTGATAAATATTTAAAATCCAGATGCTCATGCTCTATCTTTGAGAACTCATCATACTGTTTTTTCACATCAGCAAAATACTTTCTGATGTCTTCCGGATCATCCGCCGCCGGTGCAATGCACATCAGACCTCTGATGCGAATATTATCGCACTGTTCCAGAATATCCCGGATCAGGCCTTCCGTCTCATCCAGAGAAATCCCGAACTTGCTTTCTTCTTCCGCGGAATTTACCTGAAGAAGAATATCCATGGTGATGCCATGCTGCCCGGCTCTCTTGTCAATTTCCTTTGCCAGATGCAGAGAATCGACAGAATGAATCATCGATACCTTATCAATGATATATTTCACCTTGTTTGTCTGAAGATGCCCGATCAGATGCCACCGGACCGGCTTGACATGCTCAAACTTGTCCATGACCTCCTGGACCTTGTTTTCACCGATGTCCGTTGCTCCTGCATCGATGGCTTCATTGATCTCCTCAGCCGTTCTTGTTTTGGTTACCGCACAGAGAAGTACATCTCCGGGATCCCTGCCCGACTGCACAGTGTATTCATCTTTGATTCTGTTGATCTGATCCATATTTTCCTTTATACTGCCCAAAACTCTTCACCTCACTTACGGATTTCTTAATATTTCATCATATAAATCAACTGTACTTACCCGCTGTCCGTCGGCATCATAATAGACACCTTCCGAAATGACGCTCTGCTTGTCTGTACTCAGCAGAATGTTGATCGGAACAAATACATACTCTCCTGTTATGTCCCGCACATATACGCCGCTGATTCCATCCTTTTCCTGAATGCAGGTATTATCCACAATCAGTCCGGTTCTTTCCTTTGTAATAATTTTTACTTCCTCTGTTCTGGAGACTGCAAGCTTCGCATAATATCTGTCGCTGGAGATGATGATTCTTACTTTGCCATCCTCCTGAAGCTTTTTTCCGTAAACAGAAGCCGATACTTCTGCATCCTTGAACCGGATGGTTACGCCATTTCCTTTTTTATATTTTTCTGCCGCCTTCTGACTCACCCATGCAACCAGATACCATTTGGAATTGTCATAGACCTTATACACGGGTTCTCCTTCTGCGACACGTTCTTTTTTCAGGTTTGTGAAATCATCCACGATTCCGGAAACGTCCGATTCCTTCAGTTCATCCATTTTATCCGGGCACAGCATTCCCTCATAGCCGTCAATGCTGTAGCTCAGAACACCGTTGAGCCCTGCTCTGTATTCGGTGGTCCGGATGTCCATGTTGTCCAGCATCCCAATGAGTTTTGTGAATTTCGGCGTATCTTTCGCGTCCTTTTCGCCGGCCACCTCCATGACGATGGCCATCTTGCGCACTTTTGTCCCTTCGTCCACCTTGTATTTTGTATTGCCGGTATATCCGGAGGTATACACCTTTTCATTCCGTATGACATATCCGGTCACATTGTCCGATATGGACAGGCTCCCGTGTTCTGCCATGATGGTTTTGGTCATCTGGTCATTGACTTTCGGAAGAAGATAGATGACAAGAAGCAATACAACAAGAAGGATGACATAAATGTATACCAGTCTGTTCCTTTTTTTCTTTTTTGTCATAAAACACCTCTAGTCCTCTATCAAGGCAGTCTTCACATCCGCAGATTTCAGAACCGCCCGGATCCGCTCATATTCATCAATGTCGATTATTACATAACGGCCACGTCCGTTTTTGGTAAGAAACACCGGCTCGCCGATATCAATGTCGCGAAGCACTTCGTTGTAGTTTCTCAGATCTGAAACAGGCTTGATCTTTGGCATGCGAAAACTCCTTTCCTAGTTTATATATTTACATTGTAACAAATTATTCGTAAAATGCAACATAATTTTTATCTTATATTTCATCAAATGATTAATATTAATATTTTATTATTAATTTTACAATATATATTACTTAATATATTACGAATATCCCCATAAAAAAACAGCCGTCTTTTCAGACAGCTATTCTTCCAATATTTCATCAAAGATCCGGTGCTCCTCTTTGGATAGGATTTTCGGTTTTCTGACGCCCTGTTCTCTTTCTTTTTGCTCCAGTTCCAGAATCTTCTCCACATATGCCTGAAAAAGATCGGGCCTGCGCGCCTTTGTCAGCCTCAATGACTGTTCATATTTCCAAAGGGCAATGTTCTTGTGATTCCCCGACAGAAGCACCTCCGGCACATCGCGTCCTTCATAGCTTCTTGGCTGGGAATACTGGGGATATTCCAGGAGCCCGGAATAGATGGACTCCTCCATGGCAGATGCTTCTTTTGGAAGCACGCCGGGCACAAGCCTTGCGACTGCATCGATTAAAACCATGCAGGGCAGTTCTCCTCCCGTCAGCACATAGTCTCCAATGGATACCTCTTCCATGTTCCATTCCTCAAGAACCCTCTGGTCCACTCCTTCATAATGACCGCAGAGAACGACAAATTCCTCTTCTTTCGAAAGATTCATCAGATATTCCCGGTCCATCATCTTTCCCCGCGGGGACATGTACAGAATTCTCTTTCCTTCCGCCCCGATGGCTCTCAGGCAGTCAAAGACCGGCTGCGGGCAGATTACCATTCCCTGTCCGCCGCCAAAAGGCGTATCGTCCACTCTGTTATGCTTATTCTTTGTATATTCCCGGAAATCATGGGTTCGAACTTCCAATATTCCTTTTTCTGCAGCTCTTCCCAAAATGCTGGAACCCAGAACAGGTCCGAACATTTCCGGAAACAGTGTCAATATATCAATCTTCATCCGTCCAGCAGCCCTTCTATTACTTTTACTGTGATTGCTCTCTCTTCCAGATCTGTCCTGCGGATAAATGCATCCACCCCCGGAATATAGCATTCCTTTCCGTCCGGTTTCTTTACAACATAGACAGGCTGGGCAGAACTTTTCAGAATATCTGTCAGAATGCCGATTTTTTCTCCTTCTTCTGAAACCACATCAAATCCGAGAAGATCCCGGATGTAATAGGTCCCTTCCGGCAGCTTCGGAAGCTGCTCCGGATCAATGAAGACTTCCTTTCCTCTCATCTTTTCCGCTTTGTCACGGTCGTCGACACCTTCCACCAGAAGGACAACAACATTTTTCTGTATTCTGGATTTCACCAGCGGATATTTTTCCTTTCCCGCATAGATATATTCAAATCTCTGATAACGGCTCATGTCTTCTCCCAGATCATGCACCTTGAATTCACCTTTCAGGCCAACCGCTCCTACAATTTCACCAATTTTTATTCTTTCCATTTTTTTCTCCTGATAAATCAGAGGCACATACCCTGAAGTATGTGCCATGTAAGCAGTCTTGGTCATTGTTATTGAACAATCTCTACAACTACCTTTTTATTCGCCTTAGTTGCCGCTGCCTTTACAACACTTCTCAAAGCTTTTGCAATTCTTCCCTGCTTGCCTATAACCTTGCCCATATCATCAGGCGCAACCTTAAGTTCAATTACCACGGTAGAATTTCTTCCGGCTTTTTCTGTAACTTCAACGGCATCTGGGTTCTCTACAAGTGATTTGGCAATCACTTCTACCAGTTCAACCATCAATACTCACCGCTTTCTACTTGATAATACCAGTGCTCTTGAATAACTTCTTTACAGTCTCTGTAGGCTGCGCACCGTCCGATAACCACTTCTGTGCCTTTTCTTCGTCAATCTTGACTGTTTTAGGCTCTGTCATTGGATCGTAATATCCGATCTCCTCAATGAATCTGCCGTCTCTTGGTGCCCTTGCATCTGCTACAACAACTCTGTAAAAAGGCTTTTTATGAGCGCCCATTCTTTTTAATCTGATTTTTACCATTATGATTCCTCCTAAATGATTGTAATATATTTTTTTAAAACTTCAGTAAAGTTCAGTTTACTAGAACAAACCTTTGAATGCGCCTTTACGCTTGAATTTTCCGCCGGTAAAGGAGCGCATCATCTTTTTTGTATCTTCATACTGCCGGATCAGCTGGTTGACTTTGGAAACCGGCTGTCCGCATCCTGCAGCAATCCTCTTTCTCCTGCTAGAATTGAGAATTTTCGGATTGTCTCGTTCTTCCTTTGTCATGGAAAGAATGATTGCTTCCATTCTGGCAAAATCCTTCTCTGCCTTTTCCACGTCAACGTCCTGTTTCTGTCTCGAGGAGATGCCGGGCATCATATCCAGCATGGAACCCAGTCCGCCCATGGTTTTAATCTGTGCCATCTGCTCCAGATAATCCTCCAGTGAGAAGGTGTTTTTCCGGATCCTCTCCTCCAGTCTTGCTGCTTTTTCCTCATCGATGGTATCCTGCGCTTTTTCAACAAGCGTAACGATATCTCCCATGCCCAGGATTCTGTTTGCCATCCGCTCCGGATGGAACGGTTCAAGCGCATCAAACTTTTCACCCGTACCGATGAACTTGATTGGCTTTCCTGTGACGGATTTTGCAGAAAGTGCTGCGCCGCCTCTGGCATCGCCATCCAGTTTTGTCATGATAATGCCGTCAACGCCCAGCTTATCGTTAAAGCCTGCAGCTGCATTGACTGCATCCTGGCCGGTGAGAGCATCCAGCACCAGAAGAATCTCATGCGGCTTTATTTCCTTCCGGATTCTTACCAGTTCTTCCATCAGTTCCTCATCGATCTGAAGACGTCCTGCCGTATCCACAATGAGCACGTTATATCCTCTGACTTCTGCTTCTCTGACTGCCGCCTCTGCAATCTTTTCCGGTATCTTCTGACTTCTGTCGGAATATACGGGAACATCCACCTGTCTGCCAACGGTCTCCAGCTGGTCAATGGCTGCCGGACGGTAGACGTCACAGGCACACAGCATCGGTTTCTTTCCCTCTGCCTTCAGATAGTTCGCCAGTTTTCCGCAGGTCGTAGTCTTACCGGTACCCTGAAGACCTACCATCATGTAGATGGTAAATCCCTTTGGAGAATATGTCAGTTTGCTGTTTGCTCCTCCCATCAGAGCTGCCAGCTCATCATTTACAATTTTTACAATCTGCTGTCCGGGTGTCACGCTCTTGAGAACCTCTTCTCCAAGCGCTTTTTCCTTGACTGTCTTGACAAAGTCCTTGACAACCTTGAAATTGACATCGGCTTCCAGAAGCGCCAGCTTGATCTCCCGCATTGCTGCATTGACATCTGCCTCTGTAATGACGCCTTTGCCCTTCAAACCTTTAAATACACCCTGCAGTTTATCGGATAAACCTTCAAATGCCATGTTCTACTCCATCTGATCAATCTCGGACCGTATTTCTTCCAATGCTTTCACAAAGCATTGGTTTTCCTCATTGTCTTCAATGAGGACTTCCAGTTTGCCATCAATGGAGGCAATCAGCCGATTGGTTTCTTCAAACCTTTCCACCAGTCCAAGTTTTTCTTCATAGCCAAGGAGTGCCTTTTCCGCTTTTTTCAGCGTATCATGGACGCCCTGGCGGGATATTCCGAATTCTTCTGCGATTTCTGAAAGAGAAAGGTTTTCCTCATGATAGAGCTGCATGACTTCTCTCTGACGATTGGAAAGAAGCTGTCCATAAAAATCATACAGAAGACTCACTTCCAGTACATTGTTAAATATCATTGTTCTACCCTCTCTTCATAAACTCGCTTGTATACTCTAACACAGCCCAGAATAGATGTCAAGCATTTTTGCTTAACACCAGAAAATTTTTTATAAATACTCCCATTGTTTTAAAAATACTGAAAAAATACAATTATTGTGCTATACTTATTGTGTTAGAAAGAGGAGACAAAGACATGACAGAACTACTTTTCACAATTGTAATATTCATCTCCATGTTCATTCAGGCAGTAACCGGCTTTGGAGGACCTCTTCTCGCCATGCCTCTGGCCATTGTCATATCCGGCGTTACATTATCCAAGCCGGTTGTCACCATCTGTGCATGGATTGCAGGTGCTCTTGTTGCCGTCCCGATGTGGAAGGAGATCAACTGGAAAGAAATGTGGAAGATGACAGGCATCATGCTGATTGGTGTCATTGCCGGCATGTGGGTTTTTGAAACCGTTAACATGAGTTTCCTTCTCATTCTCTATGCCGTTGTTGTCTTCGGCATCGGTGTCAAGAAGATGTTCTTCCCCAGCAATGGAAATCTTCCAAAGAGCATTCAATATACCTGTCTCGGTGCTGCAGGCATCATGCAGGGGCTCTTCATCTCAGGCGGCTCATTCCTTGTCGTATATGCACTGGAGCGCCTGAAGGAAAAATCCGAATTCAGGGCAACCCTGTCTGCTGTATGGACATTACTCAACACATATATCATCGCCACCTATGTTTTCAACGGAATTCTGACGCCTCCGGTTTTGAAACTCACCGGAATTGTCATCATTCCGGAGCTGATTGCCATCTTTCTGGCAGGAAAGTTCACAAAGAAACTGAATCAGACCATGTTTCTGAAAGTCACCTATGCCATTCTGATTGTATCCGGCATTGTGCTCTTCATCAACAGCATGACATCATAAAAAAAGCCCCGAATCGGGGCTTTCATTATTCCGGAAGTTTTGTCACGTCAATCCATTCCAGAGCCTTTGAATATTCAAAGAGTTCGTCGCAGGTAAATTCCGCTGCGCTGTTTGAACTTCCGCAGGCAGGAAATACCGTTTCAAATCTTTTCAGAGACTCATCTGCATAGACGAGCACATTCTCATTTTCAAAACCGAAGGCGCAGACACCGCCAACGGCATGACCGGTGAATTCTATCACCTCGTCGGGCGTCAGCATCTTTGCCTTGCATCCAAAGAAATCCTTATACTTTCTGTTATCTATTCTTGCATCTCCTGCAACCTGAATCAGAATGGCACGACCTTCCTTATCTTTAAAAGACAAGGTTTTGCAGATTCTGGCGCCTTCCACACCTACAGCTTCCGCTGCCAGGTCCACCGTTGCGGAGGATGCGTCAAATTCCATGATGCGATCTTCAATTCCCAGCCGTTTAAAACTTTCTCTTACTTTATCGATTGCCATGCTTTCTCCTTTCTCCAGAAATCCCATTATCCAAAGAATGAACCGAACTGTGCAATCAATACAACGACCAGAATAACTGGGGATACAATCTTATAGCAGATATCGAAGTAGCTTCTCGCTGTCCATTTTGTAACGCCAGGAGTCTTCTGTACTTCCCGGTTGATGAATTCTGAGCCGGTTACCCATCCTACCATGATACACATCAGGAATGCACCAAGAGGCATCAGTATGCCTTCCGTGATAACATCATAGAAATCCAGCCAGCAGTCGTTCCAGCCATGGATATTGTCTGTCATGCCAAACAGTTCTGCCGGAGTCATGCACATTGCGCCGCCGCTGATACCGCCGCCCAGTGCGTCGAAAGATACCGGAATGCCGAATGCAAAGATCAGCACACCAATGATTATTGTCGGTATTCTTCTCTTTGAAGAATCCAGCCCTTTGTCTGCCTTTCTGTCCATGACAAATGTAACAACACCTTCTACCAGTGAAATGGATGAAGTAACTGCTGCAATGAATACCAGAAGGTAGAACAGGAAGCCCATGAATGCGCCAATAAATCCGCCCATGCCTTCCGCAAATACAGAATGTAATGTTACAAACAGAAGTCCAGGACCCTGGCCCGGTTCCAGACCATAGGCAAAGCATGCAGGCATTACTGCCATGCCGGCCATGATTGCCACGCATGTATCTGCAATAACAATGACTGTTGAGTTCTTCACCAGTGCCGTTTCCTTTGTCAGGTAGGAACCAAATGTGATCATAATGCCCATTGCCAGCGACAGGGAGAAGAACATCTGCCCGGCTGCCGTTTTGACAATCGTCCATAATCCCACTTCTTTGATTGCTTCCGTATGAACGCCGAACATGAACTTGTATCCTTCACCGGCGCCCGGCTGAAAAGCAACATATATGATTACTACGCCCAGCAATACTGCAAGAGCAGGCATTGCGACAGATGAAAACTTCTCGATGCCGCCGGATACACCCGCACTAACGATGAATACGGTTACTGCCATGAAGATCAGAAGGCATAGTATCATCTGTCCGCCGTTTCCTACAAATCCGCCGAAGAAATCGCCGGATGCCGTCGTCATTACTGCTGCAGTGGATGGCTTAAATATTGCTGCCAGAAACGATACCATGTATTTCAGTACAATACCGCCAAGAACTGCATAAAATGATGTGATCAGAAATCCGCAGAATACGCCGAAGTATCCTACAAATGTGAATTTTTTACATAAAGCTCTGTATGCTCCTACAGGGCCTCTTCCTGTCTGTCTACCCATGGAAAATTCGCCGAGCATTACTACTACACCTACCAGCGCTGCTAATACCAGATAAACAACAAGGAATATTCCGCCGCCGTTCATGCCCATCTTGTATGGGAATCCCCAAATGTTGCCAAGACCTACAGCAGAACCTATAGCCGCCATCAGGAATCCAAAGGTCGATCCCCAGCTATCTCTATTCTCTGCCATTGAGAAACCTCCTAATATATTTATTATTATTTTATAAACACAACAGACTTCATTGTATAATCTAGAAATTCTTTTGTCAACCGGGATATGTAAAAAAGAGCAGATGGCACAGCATTTTTCTCTGCAAAAAAGCCCCAGTGCTGTTCTGGGGCTTGATAATCTGCTGTAATAATCTATTGTCAGTATATATTTATGGAACTTTTAACATTCAAGGAGATTATATGCAGTCCAGCAGATTATTGAACCATTTTATTCTGCCAGTCTCTTATATTCCTCAAATCTTTCCATTGCCTGCTTCTCTGTTTCATCAAACATCTTCTGCGCAATGGCAGGGAATTCCTTCAGCAGTGACTTATATCTGGTCTGTCCAAGAATGAATTCCTGGAATTTTCCGTTTGGTTCTTTTGAATCCAGCATGAACGGATTCTGTCCCTGATCTTTCAGTGTAGGATTATATCTGTACAGCGGCCAATATCCGCATTCTACAGCTTCCTTGATATTCTCCTGCGACTTGCCCATGCCCTTCAGGATTCCATGGTTAATGCAAGGTGCATATGCGATGATCAGAGATGGACCATCATACTCTTCGGCTTCCCTCATGGCCTTGATGAGCTGACTCTTGTCAGCACCCATGCCTACCTGGGCAACATAAACATATCCGTAGGAGATGGCCTGTAAACCAAGATCCTTCTTTCGAACCTTCTTTCCTCCTGCCGCAAATTTTGCAATGGCAGCTGTAGGCGTTGACTTGGATGCCTGTCCGCCTGTATTGGAATATACTTCTGTATCAAATACCAGAATGTTGATATTCTCTCCGGAAGCCAGAACATGATCCAGACCGCCGTAGCCGATATCGTATGCCCAGCCGTCTCCGCCAAGACACCATACAGATTTCTTCACAAGATAATCCTCATGCTCTGCAATACGTCTGGTAAGCGCCTTAATGACCTCATCATTGGTCTTGCTCTCCTCAATTGCTTTCATGACAGATGCGCTCTTGACTCTTGACATGTCCCCGTCTTCCTTGTATTCCATCCATTCCTGGATTGCTTCGCGGAGTTCCTCTTCAATGTCAAGTTCCAGAAGAGCTCGCATGTTCTGTTCGATCTTTTCTCTCATCTGCTTCTGTGCCAGGAACAGACCATATCCGAATTCAGCATTGTCTTCAAACAGGGAATTAGACCACGCAGGGCCTCTTCCCAGTTCGTCCGTACAATATGGCATGGTCGGAGCCGATGCACCCCAGATGGACGAACATCCTGTTGCATTGGCAACAAGCATTCTGTCACCAAACAGCTGGGTTGCCAGTTTCATGTACGGTGTCTCTCCGCAGCCTGCACATGCGCCTGAGAATTCCAGATAAGGTTTTCTGAACTGGGAACCCTTCACGGAGAATGTATCGACTCTCTCGAACTTTCTCGGAACTTTAATACCATAGTCCCAGTTTTCCTTTTCCTCCCAGGCAATGGTATCGAATGTAACCATTTCAAGGGCCGTATCCTTTGCCGGACAGATGTCTGCGCAGTTTCCGCAGCCCATGCAGTCAAATGATGAAATCTGCATTCTGTAGTGAAGATCCTCTATGCCCTTTCCTTTTGCAGGAATCGTCTGGAATGTCAATGGCGCTCTTTCCAGCTCCTCGTCTGTCAGAAGCATTGGACGGATTGCTGCATGCGGGCAGACAAATGCACACTGGTTGCACTGGATGCACTTGGTCATATCCCACTTCGGCAGATCGATGGACACGCCTCTCTTTTCATATTTTGATGTTCCGGAAGGGAAGGAACCGTCTTCAATGCCTTCAAATGCGCTGACCGGCAGGTCGTCGCCTTCCTGTCTGTTCATCGGAATCAGAATGTTTTCCACGAACGGATCCATCTCTTCATATTTTTCTTTCTTTCTGCCAGGAAGCTCCTTCCATTCTTCAGGAATCTCTACCTTTCGGATAGCAGAAACGCCCATGTCAACCGCCTTGCAGTTCATGTCTACGACATTCTGCCCTTTCTTCCTGTATGTCTTTTCTATTCCTTCCTTCAGATACTTCACAGCATCCTCAATCGGAAGCACACCGGTCAGTTTGAAGAATGCAGCCTGCATGATCATGTTGATTCTTGATCCAAGACCGATTTCTCTTGCAATTGTCCAGCCGTCTATGACATAGAAGTTTACATTCTTTCTGGCCAGATCTCTCTTCATCTTGTCCGGGAGATGTTCTCCAACCTCTTCCGGACTCCAGATGCAGTTCAGAAGGAACGTTCCGCCCTTCTTCAGATCCTTTAACATGTCATACTGTCTTCTGTACGACTGGTTATGGCATGCCACATAGTCCGCCTGATTGATCAGATATGTGGACTGAATCGGATGCTCACCGAATCTCAGATGGGATACGGTAAGACCTCCGGATTTCTTTGAGTCATATGCAAAATATCCTTGCGCATAAAGATCCGTCTTATCTCCGATGATCTTGATGGCAGTCTTGTTGGCGCCTACAGTACCATCGGAGCCAAGGCCCCAGAATTTACATTTGATGGTTCCCTTCGGTTCTCTTGCAATGCCTTCTGTATATGGAAGCGAATGTCCGGAAACATCATCCTCTATTCCTACTGTAAAGTGATTCTTCGGATTCTTGTGGTAAAGATTGTCAAAGATGGAATGTACCATTCCAGGAGTAGTATCCTTGGAACCAAGACCATATCTTCCGCCGAATACTTCCGGCTCAATCTTTTCTCCGTAAAGCGCTGCTCTTACGTCAAGATAAAGCGGCTCGCCCAGAGCTCCCGGTTCCTTCGTCCGATCAAGTACCGCAATTCTCTCAACGGTCTTTGGAAGTACATCCAGGAAATATTTCTTGACAAACGGTCTGTAAAGTCTGACCTTTATCAGGCCGACTCTATGTCCTTCGGATATCATCTTGTTCATTGTCTCTTCGATGGTCTCACAGATGGAACCCATGGCTACAATGACATTTTCCGCATCAGGAGCGCCCACATAATCAAACGGCTTGTAGTGTCTTCCTGAGATTTCTCCGATTTTATCCATATATTCCACGACATCATCTACAACATTTTCATAATACTTGTTTGCTGCTTCTCTTGCCTGGAAGAAAATATCCGGATTCTGCGCGGTCCCCCTGATGACAGGGTGCGAAGGATTCAGTGCTCTTGCTCTGAATTCTGCTACTGCGTCCTCATCCAGAAGTTTTCTTAAATCATCATAATCCAATACTCCGATTTTCTGTATTTCATGAGAAGTTCTAAAGCCGTCAAAGAAATGAACAAACGGCACCCTCGACTTGATACTTGCAAGATGTGCAACAGCGCCAAGGTCCATGACCTCCTGCACCGATGATGATGCCAGCATTGCAAAACCTGTCTGTCTTGCAGCCATGACATCGGAATGATCTCCAAATATGCACAGTGCATGGGTTGAAACTGATCTTGCCGCTACATGGAATACGCAGGGAAGAAGTTCTCCTGCAATCTTATACATGTTCGGAATCATCAGAAGCAGTCCCTGTGATGATGTGAAGGTTGTCGTCAGCGCGCCGGCTGAAAGTGAACCGTGCACAGTACCAGCAGCACCTGCTTCAGACTGCATTTCTGCAATCTTTACAGTCTGGCTGAATATATTCTTTTTCCCGTAGGCTGCCCATTCATCCACTGTTTCAGCCATGGGAGATGATGGTGTAATCGGATAGATTGCTGCAACATCTGTAAACGCATAGGCTACATGTGCTGCTGCTGTGTTTCCATCCATTGTCTTCATTCTTTTTTTATTCATAGTTATTCCCTTTCGTTGCCTTTTGTTTTGTGATTACACTTTTTTGTATCTGTATAAGTACATCTAATGTATATATAAGGCTCCCTAATGTATGAAATGATACCATATCTTCAGGGGAAAAGTCAACCAAAAAACGCGATGTTTTTCATGTATACATAACACAAGAAATGATGCGAAAACAGTGAGAATAGTAAGACAATTCTGCGAACGTAAAACCCGCCGAAATGCAGAGAAAAACCCCGCTTTCGCGAGGTATGCATCTAGATTTCTCTTCTTCCTTCCAAGGCTTTCAGAAGGGTAATTTCATCGGTATATTCCAGGTCTCCGCCCACCGGAATTCCATGGGCAATTCTGGTTACTTTTATTCCTGCCGGCTTAATGAGTCTGGCAATGTACATTGCAGTTGCCTCTCCTTCTATGGTCGGATTGGTTGCAATGACCAGTTCCTGAACATCTTCTTTCTGAAGCCGGATAATCAGGGACTTCAGATTGATGTCCTCCGGTCCGATTCCATCCATCGGCGAAATGGCTCCATGGAGCACATGATAGAGTCCATCAAATTCCCGGATTCTTTCCATGGCAAAAACATCTCTCGGACTTTCCACCACGCAGATGACCGCTCTGTTTCTTCCGGAGTCACTGCAGATGCTGCAAGGATCTGTATCGGTCAGATTCCCGCAGACCGAGCAGTATTTCATCTCCTTCTTTGCTGTCATGATTGCGCTGGAAAGCGATGCTACTGCCTCCTCATCCATGGACAGAATGTGAAAAGCCAGCCGCTGGGCCGTCTTTCCTCCGATGCCCGGCAGCCTGGAAAGCTCACTGATTAATTTGTTCAAAGGCCTCGCATATGTCTTCATCGTTAAAGCAGTCCCGGAGGAAGTCCAAGGCTTCCTGTCACCTTATTCATCTCATTTGCTGCGATTTCATCCATCTGTCTTAATGCTTCATTCACCGCAACCAGAATCAGATCTTCCAGCATTTCCACATCATCAGGATCTACGACTTCAGGCTTGATTGCAATGCTTTTAATCTGCTTGTTTCCTGTAACTGTGACTTCAACAGCACCGCCGCCGGCAGTTGTTGTTGTTTCCATTTCATCAATTTTTTCCTGCGCTTCCTGCATCTTTCTCTGCATTGCCTGCACCTGTGCCATCTGTGCCTGCATGTTTCCGCCGCCGGTCTTAGGCTTCCTGCCGGCTCTCATTCCTTTTCCCATAATCTTGATTCCTCCATTATTCTAGTGCTACATTAAGCCCCAGAACACTCTCTGCTTCTTTTGCAAGTTCTTCCGCTTGTGTCTTTGTCTGCACCGCAGTTTCCTGATTGTCCTTCAGTTTCATGACCATCGGCCGCCCGACAATCTTTTCCGCCTTGCTCTCCATGTTTTCTCTGCTGTTTCCCAGCAGTTCCAGAACTGCACTGTTGCAGGATTCCACAACAAAGGTATCTCCCTTTACTTCTGTGATGGAACAGCTGGTGCGCATCATCATAAGACTCGGCTGGTCTGCTGCAGCCTGGACAATGAGATTTCTCCGGAGCTTTTCCAGCTCAGCGACAGCATCTTCTGCTGCAGGTTTTTCTTCCTTCTTCGCAGCAGGTACCTCCTCCTGTTTCTTTTCAGGTTCCGCCTTCTTTTCTTTCGGTGCAGGATTCATCACTCTGACCGGCACCTTCTGCATTTCCTCATAAATGGATGACATTTTTACAATGGCAAGTTCCAGCAGGATTCTCGGCTGCGTAGACCATTTGGCATCCGCAATCGCTCTGGAAAGTTCCATGATGCAGGTGCTGATCTCGCTGACACCCAGCGTATCCGCCTGACTTCTGATTCTTGCAGCATTCTCCTCCGAAATATTCAGCATGTCCTCCGGAGATGCAATGTATTTTGCGATCAGAAGGGCCCGGTAATGGGCAAGCCAGTCCTTCATGAGCTGACGGACTTCCTTTCCCTCTGCAAGGACCTGATTCAGAATGACAAGGGCTTCTGCCGTGTCATGGATTGCCACATGATGTGTCAGTTCAATGAATACTTCCTCCGCCGGCGTTCCCAGAAGTTCCAGAACATCATCTCTGACGATTTCCGTTTTCCCTCCGGAAAGACACTGGTCCAGAATGGACAGACAGTCTCTGACAGAACCGTCTGCATTGACTGCGATGATGCCCAGCGCTGCATCAGAAATGGCAATTCCTCTTTCTGTACAGATCTCCCGCATGCCTTTCTTTAAAAGGTTTTCAGATACTCTTCTGAAATCCAGCCGCATGCATCTGGAAAGAATCGTTGCCGGAAGCTTCTGCGGCTCAGTGGTCGCCAGGATGAACATGACATGCTCCGGCGGTTCCTCCAATGTCTTCAGAAGCGCATTGAATGCACCCGCGGAAAGCATGTGCACTTCATCGATGATATATACTTTTTTCCTGCCGATGGCAGGCGGATATTTTACGCTTTCCCTAAGCTCACGGATATTTTCCACACCATTGTTGGATGCTGCATCGATTTCTATGACATCAATGAACGTGCCGTCCTTGATTGCCCGGCAGCTGGCGCAGGTACCGCAGGGGCGCGCACCTTCAGAAAGACAGTTCACGCCCTTAGCCAGAATTCTGGCTGTCGTCGTCTTGCCGGTCCCTCTTGTTCCGCATAGAAGATAGGCGTGTCCGACCTTGTCGCTCTCCAGCTGATGCCTGAGTATCCTGACAATATGATCCTGCCCGAGAATCTCATCGAAGACCTCCGGGCGGTATGCTCTGTATAAAGCCTGGTACATAATCTGCTCCCAATCAATAAATAGATAGATTGCCCTTTGATGACCCCGCGAGAAAGAAAAGGCTGATCTGCGGCACATAGGCGCTTCCGCTTATTGCTGCTTCCTTCCGGACCTGACAAGGTTCACAGAGTCCTATTGCGCAGGACCCGATCAGTCAGGCGAAGCCATCAAAGGGCAATGAAATTGTCTACCCATCTATTATATTAACATCTTGCATTTTCGTCAAGTCCAATTCCCGAATCCGGTCCTGGCCTACATACTGAAATCGGTAATGATCCAGTCAACATCCTGCAGTTCATATTCACGGCCGCAGAATGGACAGCTGCGATGCTTGTATGCATCAAATACACCCCCGCAGCTTCTGCAATTGATGGCATGAACAGCAAAAGGATTGTTGACTCTTCCTTTGAGATCCTTCTTCAGACTCACTTGAACCGTTTCGTCTTTCTTATGAATCTTCTTTCCGTCATAATGCAGATTTTCAAGAAATACTTTTACTCTAGCATTCGCAACATCTCCCGCAATGGAACAGTCCTCCAGTTTGAGTGCCCCCCGGAAAGTACTGCTTACCACATCTTCAAAGAGAGAATTCTCTTTTCCCATATAGAATGGAAGCTGCTCATCCCGGTCTGAAAATATCATGACCTGTACCATGGATGTTACAATTCCGGTAAAGAACTCATAGGTATATTCCGGTGAATACCGGGACATGATCTTCTCAAACTTCTTGTTCGAACCGATTGCACCAAGCATCGGTGCAGAACGGGCACCTTCCTTCACGACTGCCCCAAACTTTTTGATTGCCCATACGACATATCCAAGGAATGCACAAAGCAAAGCGGCCATGGCGCTGCCAAAGATTGCTTCAAAACTCACTCCGTTATGCATCAGCGAAAAGATTCCGACGATAATGCCAATGATCAGCCCAGTAATCACAAACGGCCTTGCGCTGCTGTGCTTTTTCCCTGCTTCGCTGAGATTTTTCACACTGAAGGCGCTGCTGATTTTCGGAAACAGTTCTGCCATTTCAAAATGGGTGCCGCAGAACCGGCAGCCTTCTTCGAGTTCCTTGATTTTTGCCGGCGCTCCGCAGTTCGGGCAGCAGTATACCTCTTCTCCATAGAGTCTTCCGCCTTTTGTATCTGTCACCGTTGCATAGCAGATCCTATCCTCGGACTCTGCATAGAGTTTCTTTTCTCCGCTCTGAATAGTTTCTGTGAGTATGCCGTCATGGGCATACATCTCACTGACATATCGCTCATCTTCACATCTGGATATTTTCATTCCGTTGAGCGTCCCTGTTCCGGAAGCATATTTCAGTTTCCTTGTGAGGCCGAACTTCTGCAGTCTCTTTTCACGCAGTTCTCCGGCATACTTTAGGCCGCGAAGGGCCTCCTTTGGTTCCGTCTCTGAAATGTGATAATAATACAGTTTTGTAAAATTTGCACCATCCATCTTCTTTTTCTCCTTTTTCCTTCGATTATTTAATTACCTTATATATCTCATCCGCAGCCGGCGGATCAATGACCGTTTCCACTCCATCCATCACCATGCGGATGCCGTATTCTTCTTCCTTTATTTCTCCAATCTGTGTAATCTCTTCGATATCCTTCATGAGGGCTGCCTTCTTCTCCGGATCTGCAATGATCAGCATGCATCCGGAAGATATGAGCCGAAGATGGTTCAGACCCAATGCTTCGGACAGTTTCCTTGTCACTTCTGTCACAGGAACAGCAGAAACATTCAGACACGCACCCACTTTTCCGACACTGGCCATCTCCCAGACTGCGCCCAGGACGCCTCCTTCCGTGATATCGTGCATTGCCGATACTCCGATTTTTCCTGCCGCAACGCCTTCCTGAACAACACTGACCCGGTCAAGATATCCTCTTGCCTCGCAGATCTCGTCGTCATTCAGATACCTGGAGATCTCTTCTCTTTCGGAGGCGATGATTCCGGTTCCTTCCAGGCCGCAGGATTTGGTCATGAAAATGAGGTCTCCTGCCTTGATTTTTTCTTTCTTCCGGCTCTTCTGGTCAATTCCCACCGCGGTGGAACAGATCACCGGCTGATTGACCGCTGCAGTGATTTCCGTATGTCCGCCGATGATTTCAACTTCCATCCGTTCTGCTGCCCTGGCTGCCTGTTTCATGATGCTTTCAACGTCTTCTTCTGTTGTCCCGACGGGAAGAAGCACACATAGCATGATGCCGACCGGCTGCACCCCATTGGATGCAATGTCATTGCACGATATGTGAATGGCAAGCCTCCCGATATCCTTTACGGAAGCTGTGATGGGATCTGTGCTCATGACACAGATTTTTTCTCCGAAATCCACTTCTGCACAGTCTTCTCCGATTCCCGGTCTGGTCAGAATCTCTTCTCTTCTGTATGTGATGTTACCAAAAATGATTCTTTTCAGAATCTCACTATCTAATTTTCCTGTTTCCAACATGTTACATCTCCAGAAATTCCTCTTCTGTTATGATTGGTATCCCAAGTTCTTTTGCTTTTTTGTTCTTCGATGAAGAAGAAGTAATATCGTTATTCACCAGGTAGTCCGTCTTGCTGCTGACAGAACCTGCAACTTTTCCGCCTCTTCTTTCAATGACAAGCTTCATTTCATCTCTGTTTTCAAAGGTATTCAGACTTCCTGTTATGACGAATGTTTTGCCCGACAGATCCTGCTCCCCTTCCTCTTCCGCTGCTTTCAGATGAAGATATGGAAGGAGTTCTTCCAGCTTTTCAAGATTCTTTTCATTTTCAAAGAAGCGTACATATTCCTTTGCCATGATCTCACCGATTCCATTGATGGCAATCAGTTCCTCAAAAGAAAGAGAAACGATCTTTTCCCAGTCCGCCCTGCATTCCTTTGCAATGACTTTTGCATTGGCCACACCGATGTTTGGTATTCCAATGGCATACAGGAGTCTGTAGCATTCTGTTTCGGAAGCCTTCTTCGCAGACTGTGTCATGTTTTCGAAGGATTTTATTCCAAAGCCCTCCATGCTGCAGATGGTATCTTTCCATCGATCCAGCCGGAAGAAATCCGCATACGTCCGTATGATGCCCTGGTCAACAAATTTCTCGATGGTTGCCTCGCTCATTCCTTCAATGTTCAATGCTTCCCGGGACGCAAAATGCTCAAAGGATTTTATATGCTTGATCTGGCAGTCCGGATTGTTACAGACAAGGGTCTGAACGCCGTTTTCGTCCCGTATGGCAAGGTTTTGACCGCATACCGGGCAAAACTCCGGAATATCCAGATTTCCGCTCTTTGTGTGGTTTTCCAGCACCTGAGGGATAATCATATTCGCCTTATATACTTCAATTTCATCTCCGATGCCAAGCCGGAGCTGTTTTAAGATGGACACATTATGCAGTGACGCTCTCGATACCGTCGTTCCTTCCAGCTCCACCGGCTCAAAAATGGCAACCGGATTGATCAGTCCCGTTCTGGAAGGGCTCCATTCCACTTCCAGAAGGCGGGTTTTGGCCGTTTCATCTTTCCATTTGAATGCAATAGCATCTCTCGGAAATTTTGCCGTTGCTCCCAGAGACTTTCCATACTGTATGTCATCAAAACACAGAACCAGACCGTCCGACGGAATGTCATAGGTCAGGATTTCCCCGGCAAACCAGCGGACCGCCTCTTCCATGGTATCTGCTGTTACACGCTGATTCTCCACCGTGACAAATCCCTGGTCCGAAAGGAATTTCAGCTGTTCCTCTCTGGAATTCTTGAAATCCACATTCTCCGCTTCCACCAGTGTAAACGCATTGAAGCTGACGCCTCTTGCGGCTGTCACTGCCGGATCCAGCTGGCGAACTGTACCTGCGCACAGGTTTCTCGGATTCTTGTATTTTGCTTCCACGCTTTCCATTTCGCTGTTGATTCTGTGGAACTGAGAATAGGTAATATATGCTTCGCCGCGGAGCACCAGTCTTCCTTTGTATGGAATTTTCAGCGGAATGTTTTTAAATGTCTTTGCATTCTGGGTGATAACTTCTCCGATTTCACCATTTCCGCGGGTGACTGCCTTCAGCAGAACGCCGTCCTCATAGGTAAGCACAATGGTCAGGCCGTCCAGTTTCCAGGAGAGCAGTCCTTCTTTGTCTTTAATGAAGGATTTCAGCACTTCCACATCTTTCGTCTTGTCCAGACTCAGCATCCTGGACGGATGCACTTCCTTTGGAAGATCAGACAGCACCTCATAGCCGACATTTACTGTCGGGCTGTCTGCCAGAACAATGCCTGTCTCCTTTTCCAATGCTTCCAGTTCATCATAGAGGGCATCATATTCCGCATTGCTCATGAGCTCAATTTCTTCCTGCTCATAGGCTCTTCTTGCTTCATTCAGTATTCTGACCTTCTCTTCAATGAGATCTCTCATGTTTCCTGTCATTTTAATCACCTATATTTTTTCAATCGGCGCGATGTCCTTTGCCAGTTTTTTCAGACCGACAGATTCGAACATGATGCTTGCAACCTTTCCATCCACTTCAATGACTAAGCCTTCTCCGAATTTCGCATGCTTCACCCGGTCTCCGCTGCTTAACTGCAGACCAGATCCTGCTGCCTTTTTTTCAATGGAGGACTTGGCATATTTCAGCGAATCAAACGGTTTCTCATGGGGTCTGCCGCCATATCCGTCAATTCCTCCGCCGTTTCCGAAGCGGTCTCCCGGCTTTCTTTCATATGCTGCATCTCCATCCATGAAATGTCTGTCAATCTCACGGACAAATTTGGATTCTCTTGTATAATCGGTATGTCCAAACATGGTACGTACCTGGGCGGATGTAAGGAACAGACGCTCCTTTGCTCTTGTCATGCCCACATAGCAGAGTCTTCGTTCCTCTTCCAGCTTATCCTCCGACTCCAGATTCCGCCACCCCGGAAAGAGGCCGTCTTCCATTCCCGGCATGAATACTACCGGAAATTCCAGCCCCTTGGCAGAATGCAGGGTCATCATCACCACCGCATCCTCCGAAGGATCATGATTGTCTATGTCTGCCATAAGCGCCAGTTTTTCCATGAAATCGTTGAGCGAAAGATTCGGATCCTGGCTTTCCATGTCAGCAATGACAGACTTGAATTCCAGAATGTTTTCCAATCTTCCCTCTGCTTCCACAGTGCCAACATCCACCAGTGCCTGGTAATATCCTGTATCCGACAGCAGTCCGTCATAGATGTCAGATACTCTCAGATTCTCTTTTTCCGTGGCATACTCATTCAGACAGTTTACGAGTTTTCGAACCAGCGGACCGGACCTGGAGGAGAGGCTGCTCAGCACCTCTTCATCGCACATGACTGCAAAGAGCGATTCTCCTCTGACGCGGGCCAGCGTCTGAAACTTTTCCAGTGACTTCTGCCCGATTCCTCTTTTCGGCTCATTGATGATTCTTTCAAATGCCAGATCGTCCGACGGATTGGCAACCAGACGCATGTATGCCATCATGTCCTTGATTTCCCTGCGGTCGTAATATCTCAATCCTCCCAGCACCCGGTACGGAATGTCCGCCCTGGAAAGGGCCTCTTCAAAGGTTCTGGACTGGGCATTGGTCCTGTACAGAATGGCAAAATCGCTGTATCTCATCTCACTGGTCCGGATCAGTTCAATTTCCTTTGCAATATATTGCGCCTCTTCCCTTTCATTATCCAGCCGGGAATATTCCACTTTCTTTCCTTCTTCCGCCCGGGTCCAGAGTTTCTTGTCCTTTCTCTGGCTGTTTCTGGAGATGACACTGTGGGCAGCCTCCAGAATGTTTCCGGTGGAGCGGTAGTTCTGTTCCAGCTTGATGACCTTCGTATCCTGAAAATCCTTTTCAAATTCCAGTATGTTCCGGATGTCTGCGCCTCTCCACTGGTAGATGCACTGGTCGTCATCCCCTACCACGCAGATGTTCCGGTATCTGTCTGCCAGCAGCTGGATCAGTTCATACTGAATGGCATTGGTGTCCTGGTATTCATCCACCATGATATAGCGGAATCTCTCCTGGTATTTCTGCAGAACCATTTCATTTTCCCGAAACAGCTTGACTGCATTGAGAAGAAGATCGTCAAAGTCCATGGCATTATTCTTCTGCAGTGCTTTTTCGTATGCACAGAAAACGTCATATACGCTCTTGGCCTTATATTGATCTCTGGCTTCAAGAAGATAACCCTCCGGCCCCATTCCTCTATTTTTGAAGGAGGAGATGATGCTCAGATAATATGCCGGTTTCTTTTTTTCCTTTTCCAGGCCCAGCTCCTTCAGGATATTCTTTACCACAGCCTTCTGATCTGCCGGATCATAGACTGCAAAATTTCTGTCATAGCCGATACAGTCCGCATGCATGCGAAGGAAACGAAGGCACGCGGAATGAAAGGTAAGAATCCACATGCCGGTGGTATCTCCCACCAGCTGCTCTACTCTATCCTTCATTTCTCCTGCTGCCTTGTTTGTAAATGTCACGGCAAAAATGCTATATGGACTGACACCTTCCTCCCGGATCAGGTGTGCGATTCTATGTGTCATGGTGCTGGTCTTGCCAGAGCCCGCACCTGCCAGTATGAGGAGGGGGCCATCCTTGTGCAGAACAGCTTCCATCTGTTTTTCATTCAGCTGATTCATTCTACTTTTCTCCTGATATATCAATTCTAGTATACCACAAAAACAGAACACAAAGAATAGTAGTTACAGAAATAGGCAGCCGCAATAATATGCCTGCCTTTAAAAAAACAGTACCCGTTTCCGGATACTGTTTCATGTTACCGTTTATTAAACAAGCTCAACAAATACTACTTCTGCATTGTCTCCCTGACGAGGCCCTAACTTTAAGATTCTGGTGTATCCACCATTTCTATCTGCATAATTAGGAGCGATTTCGTCAAATAACTTTGCAACTACTGAGTCATCTGTTAAATATGCGAAAGCCTGTCTCTTAGCATGAAGATCACCACGCTTACCTAATGTGATCATCTTTTCTGCCATTCTTCTAGTCTCCTTCGCTCTGTCTAAAGTCGTCTGGATTCTACCATACTTTAAAAGATCTGTTGTCAGATTTCTAAGCATTGACTTTCTGTGAGCTGTAGGTCTACCGAGCTTTTTATAACCTGGCATAGCTTGTATCTCCTTTCATTTTGTCTATTTCACGTAAATTATTCTTCATTCGGTCTTAATTCAAGGCCTAACTCTTCGAGTTTATGCTTTACTTCATCCAGGGACTTCTTTCCAAGGTTTCTAACCTTCATCATGTCCTCTTCTGAACGCTGTGTCAGTTCTTCAACAGTGTTGATGGAAGCTCTCTTTAAGCAGTTGAAGGAACGAACGGAAAGTTCCAGTTCTTCAATTGTCATTTCCAGAGCCTTTTCTTTCTGGCTTTCTTCCTTTTCCACCATGATTTCCATGGCATCCGTGTCTTCTGTCAATGCAATGAACAGTTTCAGATGCTCCTGCATGATTTTAGCACCGATGGAAACGCCTTCTTCCGGTCTGATGGAACCGTCTGTCCAGATTTCCATTACCAGTCTGTCAAAGTCTGTAACCTGACCAACTCTTGTGTTTTCCACTGTAAAATTAACTTTTCTTACAGGTGTATAGATGGAGTCAACCGGAATTACTGCAATCGGAGTATTTTCAGTCTTGTTCTGCTCTGCAGGAACATAACCTCTTCCTCTTGCAAGATTAATTTCCATTACCAGTGAAGCATTTTCTTCCAGAGTAGCAATGTGCAGTTCAGGGTTGAAGATTTCAACTTCTCCATCACCGATGATATCTGCTGCTGTTACTTCTTTCGGTCCTACTGCATTGATAATGACTCTCTTTGTATCTTCACCTGTTAATCTTACAGCTAATTTCTTAAGGTTTAAGATGATTTCCGTAACATCTTCCTTTACTCCAGGAACCGTTGAGAATTCATGGAGAATACCGTCGATTTTAACTGATGTAACTGCCGCTCCCGGTAATGAGGATAAGAAAATTCTTCTTAAGCTGTTTCCAAGAGTAGTACCATATCCTCTTTCCAGAGGCTCAACTATGAACTTGCCATAGTTAGGATCTTCTTTTGAATATATACATTCAATTGTTGGTTTTTCAATTTCTATCATTAAAAACCCTCCCTTTCATCCAAGATTTAAATCTCTCTAATAGATTACTTGGAGTATAATTCGACGATAAGATGTTCTGCTACTGGAGTATCGATCTGATTTCTTGTCGGGATGGATAAGATCTTTCCTTCAAGCTTTTCTGCATCTACACTCATCCAAGCAGGAACCGTGATAACCATATCCTTGATTTCCTTGAACTTCGGTGAGCTCTGGCTCTTTTCCTTAACCTTAATGACATCTCCAGCCTTTAATTCCATGGAAGGAATTGTAGCTTTCTTTCCGTTTACTGTGAAATGACCGTGTGTTACAAGCTGTCTTGCTTCCTTTCTTGATGAAGCAAGTCCAAGTCTGAATACTACGTTATCAAGTCTTGTTTCTAAAAGAATCAGAAGATTTTCACCAGTGATGCCCGGTTTCTTGTCAGCCTTCTCAAAAAGATTTCTGAACTGAGTTTCCTGAAGTCCATAGAATCTCTTGGTCTTCTGCTTTTCTCTTAACTGAGTAGCATATTCTGACTGCTTCTTTCTGCTCTGACCGTGCTGTCCAGGAGCGTAATTTCTCTTTTCTAAAGCGCACTTGTCGCTGTAGCATCTTTCACCCTTTAAGAACAGTTTCTGTCCTTCTCTTCTGCATAATTTGCAGTTAGCGTCTGTATATCTTGACATTAAATTACTCCTCCTTTCCTAGACTCTTCTTCTCTTTGGCGGACGGCATCCGTTGTGTGGAATCGGTGTGATATCTCTGATCATTGTGATATCAAGACCTGCTGTCTGAAGTGCTCTGATTGCAGCTTCTCTTCCGGAGCCTGGTCCCTTAACGTATACTTCTACTGTCTTTAAGCCATGTTCCATAGCGCCCTTAGCAGCTACTGTTGCAGCTTCCTGTGCAGCAAATGGAGTTGACTTTCTTGATCCCTTGAATCCAAGAGATCCAGCACTTGACCATGCCAATGCATTACCCTGCATGTCTGTTAATGTTACAAGAGTATTATTGAAGGTAGCCTGAATGTGCGCCTGGCCTTTTTCAATATTCTTGCGCTCTTTTTTCTTTTTTCTAACTGTTTTCTTTGCAGCTTTAGCCATTACATTCTACCTCCTTACTTCTTCTTTCTGCCAACGGTCTTCTTAGGACCCTTACGAGTTCTAGCGTTCGTCTTTGTTTTCTGACCTCTAACCGGAAGGCCTCTTCTATGTCTGATACCTCTGTAGCAGCCGATTTCCATTAATCTCTTGATGTTTAATGAAGTTTCTCTTCTTAAATCACCTTCTACAAGATAATCTTCATCGATGATCTTTCTGATCTTACCTGCTTCTTCTTCAGTTAAGTCCTTAACTCTTGTATCCGGATTTACACCAGCCTTTTCCAGGATGATGCTTGCTGTTGGTCTGCCAATACCATAAATGTATGTAAGACCGATTTCTACTCTTTTCTCTCTGGGTAAGTCTACACCAGCAATACGAGCCATACTTTTTCTCCTTCCCCCATCTTCCTTCGCCTTTCAGGAGCGATATAGACGGGATCACATAATTATACGATGTGCCCTTTCGTGGCTGCAGTCCTGATCCTGCAGCCGGCACTTTTAAAACTTAATCAACCCTGTTTCTGCTTGTGCTTAGGATTTTCACAGATTACCATTACTTTTCCTTTTCTCTTGATGATTTTGCACTTTTCGCAGATTGGTTTTACGGAAGCTCTAACTTTCATTGTATGTTTCCTCCCTTGAATCTACTTGTCTCTCCATGTAATTCTGCCTCTTGTCAGGTCATACGGTGATAATTCAACCTTTACTCTGTCTCCTGGCAGGATTCTGATGAAGTTCATTCTAATTTTTCCTGAAACGTGTGCAAGCACTTCGAAACCATTATCTAGCTTAACAACAAACATTGCATTTGGCTGAGCATCAACAACTGTTCCTTCTGCTTCGATGACGTCATTTTTCGCCATAATTACACTCCTTTATAATGTAAGCAGCTGCGGTTCACCATCTGTGATTACAACTGTATTCTCATAGTGGGCCGATAACCTACCGTCTGCAGTAACTACAGTCCAGTTGTTATTCAGCGTTTCTACTTTATAAGTACCTTCACTGATCATTGGCTCTATGGCAAATACCATTCCGGGAGCCAGTCTCGGTCCTCTTCCGGCCTTGCCATAGTTTGGAATCTGAGGGTCTTCATGCATCTGGCGTCCAACGCCATGACCCACAAAGTCTCTAATGACAGAGAATCCCTCACCTTCTGCCTTTTCCTGAATGGCATGTGAGATGTCTGATAATCTGTAACCCACTCTGCAGAATTCAAGTCCTGCAAAGAAACTGTCTCTTGTTGCATCAATCAGATGCTGTGCTTCTTTACTGATCTGACCGATTCCATATGTTCTGGCAGCATCGCTTACATATCCTTTATATGTAGAACCGACATCCACGCTTACGATATCTCCTTCGTGAATGATTCTGGAATCTTCCGGAATACCATGTACAACCTCTTCATTGATGGATACACATGCACTTCCCGGAAAGCCGCCATAGCCTTTGAATGTAGGAATCATGTTATGACTTCTAATGGTTTCTTCTACAAAACGATCAACATCCAGAGTGCTCATTCCCGGCCGGATTCTCTGCTCCAGCTCGCCAAGAATGTACCCTGTTACTTTTCCGGATTCTCGCATGAGTTCAATTTCATCCGGTGATTTAATGATTATCATTCTATTCTCCTAAAGCACTTACAATGTCAGCAAATACACTATCCAGACCTGTTGCGCCATCGATGTCAGCGATGCAGCCGGCCTTCTGATAGTAATCTACAAGCGGCAGTGTCTGAGCTTCATAAACAGAAATTCTGTTTGTTGCAGTTTCCACTGTATCGTCTTTTCTCTGTTCCAGCTCGCCGCCGCAGAAATCACAGATGCCTTCTGTTTTTGGCGGGATGTTTACGATGTGGAATGATGCTCCGCACTTCCTGCAGACTCTTCTACCAGTAAGTCTTGTAATGAGCTCTTCCTTTTCAACTTCAAGATTAATGACACAATCAATTCTGTCACCTTTTGCTGCAAGGAATTCGTCAAGCTTTTCAGCCTGGAAAACTGTTCTTGGGAATCCATCCAGCAGGAATCCGTCCTTGCAATCCTCCTGAGAGATTCTGTCGGTTGCAAGATCGATGACCAGTTCGTCCGGAACCAGTTCACCGCGGTTCATGTATTCCTGTGCTTTCTTTCCAAGCGCAGTTCCGTTTTTAATGTTTTCTCTGAATATGTCTCCTGTGGAGATGTGAGGAACGCCGTATTTCTCAACGATGTTTACGGCCTGCGTTCCCTTACCTGCACCCGGAGGCCCCAATAATATAAGATTCATATTATCTACCTCGATTCAAAATTCCTATCCTAGGAACCCATGATAGTTTCTCATGACCATCTGCTCTTCCAGCTGTTTCATTGTATCCAGTGCAACGCCGACAGCAATCAGAAGTGATGTTCCACCGAACTTGAAGTCGATGGCTGTGAAACTACCGATGATTAATGGCATAACAGCGATAACTGCAAGGAATACTGCTCCTACGAAAGTTATTCTGTTCATTACCTTTGTTAAGTATTCAACCGTTGGTTTTCCCGGTCTGATTCCAGGAATGAATCCGCCGTTTGACTTCAGATTCATGGATACTTCCATAGGATTAAAAGTAATCGCAGTATAGAAGTATGTGAAGAATGCAATCAGTCCTGCGTAGAATATACTATATACATATACGCCCGGTGTACCGTTTGTTGATAACCATTTTAATGTCCATTCTGCAAATGGAGTGTTCGGCCAGAAGTAAACCATTGTCTGCGGCAGCTGTAATAATGACATGCCGAAGATTACAGGAATAACGCCTGCCTGGTTAACCTTGAGAGGAATATGTGTGGACTGTCCGCCATACATCTTTCTTCCAACCACTCTCTTTGCATACTGTACAGGAATTCTTCTCTGACCCTGCTGGATTTCAATGATTACTACAATAACAAGTATTGCGAATGCAATGAAGATCAATACGCCAACAACGTCAATGGCACCTGTATGCACCTGATTGTAGGTGTTCATGATTGCACTAGGAATTCTTGCAACGATGCCACCGAAGATAATCAGTGAGATACCGTTTCCGATACCGTTTTCGTTGATCAGTTCTCCTAGCCACATCAGGAAAGCAGTACCTGCAGATAGTACAAGTATTACTGTAATGATGTGGAATGCATCTGTATTCAGAAGATACTGTTTGAAGATACCCATTGTCATGCCGGCAGCCTGAACAAATGCAAGTGCTACCGTCAGATATCTTGTATACTGTCCGATCTTCTTTCTTCCTTCCAGTCCTTCTCTTGCCAGTCTTTCCAGTGCCGGAATGGCTACTGTCAGCAGCTGAAGAACGATGGAAGCTGTAATATAAGGTGTTATACTAAGGGCAAATATTGTAAGATTACTGAATGCTCCACCTGAAAACAGGTCAAACAGTGCAAATAATCCTGAGTCATTGCTAAATGCCTGATCTAAGATTTCTCTATTAATACCCGGTACCGGAATGTTGGATCCGATTCTGAAAACAACCAGCATCAGAAGGGTGAATACAATCTTCTTTCTGATATCAGGTATTTTCCAGGCTTTAACAAGAGTCTTCAATCCTTCCATCCTAGATTACCTCTACCTTTCCTCCGGCTGCTTCTATTTTTTCTACTGCTGTCTTACTGAACTTGTTCGCCTGAACTGTTAAGCTCTTTTCTAAGCTGCCTTCTCCAAGAATCTTGATGCCGCCATTCTTAACCTGCTTAACCATTCCTTCTTCCTTCAGAAGTTCAGGTGTTACGACTGTACCTGCTTCAAATCTGTTCAGAGCAGAAAGATTAACTACAGAATATTCTGTTGCCCAGATATTTGTGAAGCCTCTCTTTGGAAGTCTTCTGTAAAGTGGCATCTGGCCACCTTCGAAACCAAGTCTTACGCCGCCGCCTGATCTTGAGTTCTGACCATTCATACCTCTACCAGCTGTTGTACCATTGCCAGTACCTGTACCACGGCCTTTTCTCTTAGGAGCTCTTGTTGAGCCTTCAGGAGCCTTTAATTCATGTAATTTCATATTCTGCACCTCCTACTCTTCTACTGTAAGAAGATGTGATACCTTGTTGATATTGCCGCGTGTTGCTGCATTATCTTCCAGTTCAACTGTCTGGTGCATCTTCTTTAAACCTAATGCTTCAACAACCTTCTTCTGTCTTGGGGAAGCACCAATCGTGGATTTTGTTAAAGTAACTTTAATTTTAGCCATTTCTACTTCCTCCTTAACCTAAGATTTCTTCAGGAGTCTTGCCTCTTAATTTTGCAACTTCTTCTACTGTTACCAGTGACTTTAAGCCTTCCAGAGTTGCATAAGCCATGTTTCCTGTGTTGTTTGAACCAATTGATTTTGCTCTAACGTCTTTGATTCCTGCAGCTTCCAGTACTGTTCTTACTGATGAACCTGCGATAACTCCGGTACCCTGTGCAGCCGGCATGAGTAAAACTCTGCCTGCGCCGAATACGCCGAGCTGTCTATGTGGAATTGTTGTTCCTACTGTAGGAACTGAAATTAAGTTCTTCTTTGCATCTTCTGTAGCTTTTCTTACTGCTTCCGGTATTTCGATAGCCTTTCCAAGACCAACGCCTACGTGACCTTCGCCGTCTCCAACTACTACAGTAACGCTGAATCTCATGTTTCTACCGCCCTTAACTGTCTTTGCAACACGTCTGATATTTACGATAGTTTCTGTAAGTTCCAGCCTGGATGCATCTATTGTATTTCTCATTTGATACCTCCTAGAATTTAAGTCCGCCTTCACGTGCGCCGTCAGCTAATTCCTTCACTCTTCCGTGATAAAGGAATCCGCCTCTGTCAAAAGCTACAACTTCTATACCCTTCGCAAGAGCTTTCTTTGCTAAAGCTTCGCCGACTTTCTTTGCAGCTTCCTTGTTTCCACCATAACCGATCTCTGCCTTAAGATCCTTGTCGATGGTTGATGCAGATACTAATGTAATGCCTGCTACGTCATCGATGATCTGTGCGGAGATGTTTTTGTTGGATCTGAATACTACAAGTCTAGGCTTTTCAGGAGTTCCTGCTAAATTTTTTCTAACTCTCTTATGTCTCTTCAGACGCTGTTCGTTTTTGCTTAACTTTGCCATTTAACCATTCACTCCTTTCTACTGTGCTCCAGCCTTACCTTCTTTACGACGGATAACTTCGTCAACATACTTGATGCCCTTGCCCTTGTATGGTTCAGGCTGTCTCCACTTACGGATGTTTGCTGCGTAGTTTCCAACGAAAGCTTTATCTATACCTTTAACGACTATTTCAGTTGCACTTGGAACTTCTGTTTCGATTCCTTCAGGGTCGGTCATGATTACAGGATGGGAATAGCCAAGGGATAATACTAAGTCCTTGCCCTTCTTTTCTGCCTTGTAACCAACACCGTTGATCTGAAGCTTCTTTTCGAATCCCTGAGATACTCCAACAACCATGTTGTTGATCAGAGTTCTTGCAAGACCGTGCTGTGATCTGTGTTCCTTTGCATCGGATGGTCTTGATACGATAACTTCTGTTCCTTCAACTTTTACTGTTAACTTCTCGCTAACCTGCTGCTGTAATTCACCCTTAGGTCCCTTAACGTAAACAACGTTGTTGTCATCTACCTTAACTTCTACGCCAGCAGGAATGCTAACAGGCTTGATACCTATTCTTGACATGTTCTACCTCCTACCAAACGTAACAAATTACTTCGCCGCCAACATTGAGCTTTCTAGCTTCCTTGTCGCTGATTACTCCCTTGGATGTTGAGATAATAGCAACTCCGAGTCCGCCTAATACTCTTGGAATGTCGCCAGCCTTGCAATAAACTTTTAAGCCAGGCTTTGAAATCTTCTTGATTCCCTTGATTACTCTTTCCTTTTCAGCTGAGTACTTCATCTGAACCTTGATGATTCCCTGCTTTCCGTCTTCTATAACTTCGAAACCATTAATGTAGCCTTCATCTAATAAGATCTGAGCGATTGCCTTCTTCATCTTTGAAGCAGGAATCTCTACTGTTGGGTGGCCTACAGTATTGGCATTTCTGATTCTAGTAAGCATATCTGCTACTGGATCTGTCATTGTCATTACAGTGTTCTCCTTCCTTCGCGTGGTTCTGCTTTTCTCCTTATGCAGCCTTCGCAACGTGCTTTAACTTCATTCTACCAGCTTGCTTTTCTAACGCCTGGTATTTCACCCTTGTATGCAAGTTCTCTGAAGCAGATACGGCAGATGCCATACTTCTTGAGTACGGAATGCGGTCTTCCGCAGATTCTGCATCTTGTATATGCTCTTGTTGAATACTTAGGTTTTCTCTGCTGTTTTACTTTTAAAGATGTTTTAGCCATTCTGATCCTCCTACTTTTCAAACGGCATGCCAAGAGCCTTCAGAAGCTCCATGGCTTCCTCGTCTGTTGGTGCTGTTGTTGTGAATACTATGTCCATACCTTTAACAACTTCAACCTGGTCATAGCTGATTTCAGGGAAGATTAACTGTTCTTTGATGCCCATTGCATAGTTGCCTCTGCCATCAAATGAATTCTTGCTTACACCCTTGAAGTCTCTTACTCTAGGAAGAGCGATATTGAAGAATTTATCTGCAAATTCATACATCTGATCTCCTCTTAATGTAACCTTGACTCCTACAGGCATTCCTTCTCTAACCTTAAAGTTTGCGATGGATTTTCTAGCCTTTGTGATAACCGGCTTCTGACCTGAGATCAGTGCAAGTTCTTTTACTGCCTGCTCGATGATCTTTGCGTTATCCTTACCTTCTCCAAGACCCATGTTGATTGTGATCTTTTCAAGCTTTGGAACCTGCATTGCATTTTCATACTGGAACTTTTCCTGTAATGCTCCAAAAACTTCATTCTTGTACATTTCTTTCATTCTTGCTGCCAATGTCGTCTCCTCCTTTCTTAATCGATTTCCTGTCCGCTCTTCTTGGAATAACGAACCTTTTTATCTCCAGCCATCTTGTATCCAACTCTTGTTGGAGCCTTAGCCTTCTGATCATAGAACATTACGTTTGAAGCGTCGATAGGGCCTTCCTGATGCTTGATTTCAGCAGCGGATGTTCTCGTCTGCTTTGCATGCTTGCTCTGAATGTTCACGCCTTCAACGATTACTCTGTTTTCCTTTGGCATTGCCTTTAAAACCTTGCCGGTCTTACCTTTGTCCTTGCCAGCAATAACCATTACCATGTCGTCTTTCTTGATACGCATCCTGTTACCTCCTATAATACTTCCGGTGCCAGTGACACGATCTTCATAAAGCCTTTTTCTCTCAGTTCTCTTGCAACAGGTCCAAAGATACGAGTTCCCTTAGGAGTCTTGTCTTCCTGGATGATAACTGCTGCGTTCTGGTCGAACTTTACGTAGCTGCCGTCTGCTCTTCTTGCACCTGTCTTTGTTCTGACAACTACAGCTTTAACTACATCACCTTTTTTTACAACGCCGCCCGGTGTTGCTTCCTTTACAGCACAAACGATTACATCACCGATGTTTGCATACTGACGGCTGGTTCCGCCTAAGATTCTGATGCAGAGTAATTCTTTTGCGCCTGAATTGTCAGCAACTCTTAATCTTGTTTCAGTCTGAATCATTTTCTAGTTGCCTCCTTTACTTAACCTTTTCTACGATGTTCACAAGTCTCCATCTCTTGTCCTTGGAAAGAGGTCTTGTTTCCATAATTCTAACTTTATCGCCGATCTGACATTCGTTGTTTTCGTCGTGAGCCTTTACCTTCTTGGTTCTCTTTACTGCCTTGCCGTAAAGGGAATGTCTTACGAACTCTTCAACTGTAACTACGATTGTCTTGTCCATCTTATCTGATGTTACCATGCCAACCATGGTCTTTCTTCTGTTTCTATCTACTGCCATAATACATCCTCCTTTCTACTATTTAGCAAGTTCCTTTTCTCTGATGATTGTCTTTACTCTAGCGATTTCTCTCTTTGTTTCTCTAAGCAGTACTGGGTTTTCAAGCTGTCCAGTAACATGCTGGAATCTTAAGTTGAATAACTCCTTCTTCATGTTTTCAAGTTCAGCGTTCAGTTCAACTTCTGTCATTTCTCTCATCTTCTTTAATTCCATTATGCTTCACCACCCTCTACTTTTTCATCTGCCTTCATGGCAAACTTTGACTTGATAGGGAGCTTGTGAGAAGCAAGTCTGATAGCTTCTCTTGCCTGAGCTTCTGTAACGCCTTCGATTTCAAACATTACTCTGCCTGGCTTAACTACTGCTACCCAGTATTCAGGTACACCTTTACCGGAACCCATTCTTACGCCTGCCGGCTTCTTGGATACTGGCTTGTGTGGGAAAATCTTAATATATACCTTACCACCTCTCTTGATCGATCTTGTCATTGCAACTCTGGCTGCTTCGATCTGATTAGAAGTGATCCATCCGCATTCTGTAGCAACAAGAGCAAAATCTCCATAAGTGATTGTATTTCCCTTTGTTGCCTTGCCCTTCATTCTTCCTCTGTGGACTCTTCTACGTTTAACGCGCTTTGGCATTAACATGATGTTGTTCCTCCTTTCTCGTTATTCTGCAGCTTCTACTGCTTCAACCTGTGGTTCTTCAACTACTGCTTCTGGCTTTGGAGTCTTTCTAACTCTAGGGTTTACAGCTGGAGCTGCCTTTGGAGCCTCATCTCTTCTGTCTCTGCGCTCTCTTCTTTCGCCCTTGTTTCTACGGTCGTTTCTTCTTCTGTCGCCCTTTCTGCCCTTTCTGTCCTGCTTTTCTTCAGGAACCGGATTTACAAGGCCCTTGTCCAGAACTTCACCGTGGTTGATCCAAACCTTTACGCCGAGCTTACCGTAAGTAGTATCTGCTTCAGCAAAACCGTAGTCGATATTCGCTCTTAATGTATGGAGAGGAACATTTCCTTCGCTGTACTTTTCGGATCTTGCGATTTCAGCACCACCAAGTCTACCGGATGTGGTAACCTTGATTCCCTTTGCGCCAGCCTTCATTGTTCTGCCGATTGCCTGCTTCATTGCTCTTCTGAAGGAAACTCTTCTTTCAAGAGCCTGAGCGATGGATTCTGCTGTCAGCTGTGCATCAAGTTCTGCTCTCTTCACTTCTTCGATGCTGATTGCAACATCCTTGCCTGTCATCTTTGCAACTGCTGCCTTGATCTCTTCGATGCCGTCTCCGGATCTTCCGATTACCATTCCCGGTCTTGCAGTTAAGATGATAACTTTCATTTTGTTTTCAGCTTCTCTTTCAATTAAAACCTTTGAAATTCCAGCTGCATATAACTTTTTCTTTACAAATGTTCTAACCTTGTTATCTTCAATAAGGTTATCTGCAAAATTGTTTTTGTCTGCATACCACTTTGAATCCCAGTCTTTGATAACGCCGACTCTTAATCCATGTGGATTTACTTTCTGACCCATTGATGAACCTCCTTAATTCTTTTCTCTTAAAGTTACGCCAACGTGACTTGTTCTCTTTAAGATGATTGATGCTCTTCCCTGAGAACCAGCTCTCCATCTCTTCATTGTAGGACCCTGGTTCGCGTAGATTTCTGCAACATATAAGTTGTCAGGATTCATCTTGTGATTCTCTTCAGCGTTAGCTGCTGCTGATTTAACAACCTTTTCGAATATTTCAGCACCCTTGCCAGGTGTGAACTTTAAAATTGTCAGAGCCTCCTGTAAGTCTTTGCCTCTTACCAAGTCTGCTACAGGCTTAAGCTTGATCGGAGACATTCTAACGTACTTTGCTACTGCTTTTGCTTCCATTTTTCTATCTCCTCTCTATTATTTGCTCTTCTTATCTGCTGCATGTCCTCTGTAGTTTCTTGTTGGAGCGAATTCTCCAAGTCTGTGACCTACCATGTCTTCTGTAATATATACAGGCATGTGCGTCTTTCCGTTATGGACAGCAATTGTATGTCCCACCATCTGTGGGAAAATTGTGGATGGTCTTGACCAAGTCTTGATAACTTTCTTTTCGTTAGCTGCGTTCATCTCATCGATAGCCTTTAACAGCTTTGCATCTACGAAAGGACCTTTTTTCAGTGATCTACCCATTATTTATTGCTCCTTCCTTACTTTTCGTTTCTTCTCTTTACGATGTACTTGTTAGAATCCTTGTTTTTCTTTCTAGTCTTGTAGCCAAGAGCAGGCTTACCCCAAGGAGTAACAGGACCCTTACGTCCGATAGGTGCTCTACCTTCACCACCACCATGCGGGTGATCGTTAGGGTTCATTACGGAACCTCTTACTGTAGGTCTGATACCCATGTGTCTCTTTCTGCCGGCCTTACCGATCTGGATGTTACCGTGATCGATGTTGCCAACTTCGCCGATAGTAGCTCTGCATTCGATTCTTACTTTTCTTACTTCGCCGGAAGGAAGTCTAACCTGTGCGTACTTATCTTCCTTAGCCATCAGCTGCGCACCGTTACCGGCTGCTCTTACCATCTGGCCGCCCTTTCCAGGCTGCAGCTCGATGTTGTGGATGATAGTACCTACCGGAATGTTTGCAAGCGGTAATGCATTACCAACCTTGATGTCTGCATCAGGACCTGAGTAGATAACGTCGCCAACCTTCAGCTTGTTTGGAGCGATGATGTATCTCTTTTCGCCGTCTGCATATGTGATTAATGCGATATTTGCAGTTCTGTTAGGATCGTATTCGATGGCTGTAACATTACCTGCGATACCGTCCTTTGTTCTCTTAAAGTCGATGATTCTATACTTTGGTCTGTATCCGCCGCCCTTATGTCTAACAGTGATCTTGCCTCTTGAATTTCTTCCGGAGTGCTTCTTCAGAGTAACTGTTAATGACTTTTCAGGTGTTGACTTTGTGATTTCTTCAAAAGTAGAAACTGTCATTCCTCTCAGACCAGGAGTAGTTGGATTATATTTTTTGATTCCCATGATTGTCTACCTCCTATTAAAGTCCCTGGAAGAATTCGATTTCCTTACTGTTTGGAGTAAGTGTAACGATTGCCTTCTTTGAAGCAGCAGTCTTACCTTCGTATCTTCCCATTCTCTTTACTTTACCCTTCACGTTCATGATGTTAACCTTTTCTACTTCAACATCGAAAATCTCTTCGATTGCCTTCTTGACCTGTGTCTTGTTGGCTCTAGGGTCAACCTTGAATGTGTATTTCTTTTCCTGTGCATCATCCATTGATTTTTCGGAGATAACAGGCTTTATAATTACGTCGTATGGAGTTTTCATTATGCATATACCTCCTCGATCTTCTTAATTGCTTCTTCTGTTACGATGAAGTTTGTGTAGTTTACGATTTCGTAAACATTCATGGTGCCTACTAAAACAGTTCTTACACCAGGGATATTAGCAGCTGACTTGATAACATTTTCGTCCTTTTCAGCCATAACGATCAGTGCTTTTCTTGCAGCTCCGATGTTTTCTAATACCTTAACCATTTCCTTTGTCTTCGGTTCTTCAAATGATAATTTGTCGAGTACGATCATTTCACCATTTGCTACCTTATCGGATAAAGCAGACTTCATTGCAAGTCTCTTTACTTTCTTGTTTACGGAATATCTGTAATCTCTTGGCTTTGGTGCGAATACTACGCCGCCGCCGATCTGTGAAGGGTCAGTGGAATGTCCCTGTCTGTGACGTCCGGTTCCCTTCTGTCTGAAAGGCTTTCTTCCGCCTCCTCTGACTTCGCCTCTGGTCTTTGCTGACTGAGTTCCCTGTCTCTGACATGCAAGGTAGTTCTTAACTACTTCGTGAACAGCGTATTCGTTAGGAGTGATTCCGAAGATCTCATCGTTTAAAACGATTTCACCAGCTTCAGCTCCTGCCATGTTAAGCATCTTTAATGTTGCCATTTTTTAGTCCTCCTTTCCAAATACTACTGACCTTTAACTGCGTACTGGATCTTAAGTAAGCCGCCCTTGTTTCCAGGTACTGCTCCCTTAACCAGCATAAGGTTTCTTTCTTCAATAACTTTTACTAATTCAACGTTCTGTACAGTAACAGTTTCTCTACCCATTCTACCAGGAGCAGCATTGCCCTTGAATACTCTGGATGGATATGTACCAGCTGCTAATGCACCAGGTAATCTCTTGTGCTTTGAACCGTGGCTCATAGGACCTCTGTGGTGTCCATGTCTCTTGATGTTACCCTGAGTTCCCTTACCCTTTGAAGTACCGGTTACGTCCAGTTTCTTTCCTTCTTCGAAGTCTGCAACTGTGATCACCTGACCTACTTCGTAGCTTTCGCCTTCTTCTGTTCTGAATTCAGCTAAGTGCTTCTTTGTAGCAACGCCGGCCTTTTCAAAGTGACCAGTCATTGGCTTGTTAACTCTCTGTGGTTTCTGATCTTCAAAACCAACCTGAACTGCATTGTAACCGTCAGTCTCAACTGTCTTGATCTGTGTTACAACTTCCGGACCTGCTTCGATCACTGTTACAGGAACAACTTCACCTGCTTCAGTAAAGATCTGAGTCATTCCGACTTTCTTGCCTAGAATCATTTTCATCTTTTATTTTTTCCTCCTAAATTCTTACAGCGGATTGCTCCAGATTTTGAGCAATCATACTAAGGGGAGTACCCTTACTATAACTTGATTTCAATGCTTACGCCTGCAGGCAGATTTAACTTTGTCAATGCATCTGTTGTCTTTGGTGTAGCATTTGTGATGTCGATCAGTCTCTTGTGAGTTCTCTGTTCGAACTGTTCTCTTGAATCCTTGTACTTGTGTACTGCTCTAAGGATTGTAACTACTTCCTTCTCTGTTGGAAGTGGGATAGGGCCTGATACGTCAGCGCCTGTCTTCTTTGCAGTTTCAACGATAGTTGCTGCACTCTTGTCTAACAGTGCGTGATCGTAAGCTCTAAGCTTGATTCTGATTTTCTGTAATTCGCTCATTTTTTCCTCCTGCGATTTTAATTTTTGTACAGTTTTCGCTATGCTTGTACAAGGGGTTCAAACCCTGAAATTTCAACGTGTAAGGGTTATTTGCCTACTTACTACACGTCGCCGTGTGTTTCCTTCGTTTTTCACACAGAAAAAATCAGGCGAATCCCTACGCATCCGTCCAGCGGATACAATTGCTCCATGGAAATATCCAGATAGCACTGCAACTTCCCATATCTTCGCCTAAAGCAAGCCTTTACATTGTAACAAAGGAGTTGCAGCATTGCAACCCCTTCCAGAAAACTTTTTTAACTTTTTTTACGCTCAAAACATTGTAATTTCAACGTTTATGTTCACACACCGCCTCGTGTTTCCGTTTTTCTCCTCCTCTTGTATGCCAAATCCGTTTTTCCCATTCAAACTACCATATGTAGGGGCTCGGAAACGGTGAAAAAATAGATATTTTCTGACTATTTTCTCCTCCCGATCCAAAGAGCAGGAGTCATATTAAAACATATTTCTTAAAAAAAATGATTGAAAAATACAAAGTCGGCATATTTGTATGGTTTTTACAGCAAACAAGTTTGTTTCCTATTCCTTGTTCATCGCCTCATTGAGAAGCCTTCCCAGCTCGAAGCTCTTCTCTCTTCCGTAACTTTTGATTTCCCGGCGCATCTTTTCAAGAGCATCATCTACTTCTGCCTTGAGTTCCATTGCCGTTACTCTCTTTGCTCCTGCACCAAAACTCATAATTTGCACCATGTAATCCGATGACGCAACCAGCACGTCTGCTTTTTTTCCCAGCTGCGCTGTGAGTTTTTCAATATATGCATCCGCAGTCTGATCCTCTCTGGTATATACAACCGTCAGATCATCGAATTCCTCCACAGAGCCGATGTTTCCTTTCGCCTTGTATCCATCAAATACAAGGATAATCTTTCGATCCGTATATGCATCAAAGGTCCTGAAAAGCTCTATCATTTCTTCTCTGGCATAGGATATGACATCTGAAAGGTTCTCCTTCCAGGCAAACATGCAGTTGTATCCGTCGATGAGAAGGTATTTCTCCTTCTCTCTTCCTGCATGGGCTGCGTAGTTATCGTAGTTCACATGGCCTGCGCTTTCCGCAAGCATTCTGTCCTGGTCCTGCTTTGGCGCCCACCTCTTTGAATGAGGCTTTTTCTTTCCATAGGTCTTCTCAAAGATGGCCTTCAGCTCATCATCATATACTCCTGCGCTGCTGCTCCTCTCAAAAGAAGAACCTTCCTCTTCACCCTTGACATATCTGTTTATGTCAAAAGGCTTGAGATGCATGTAATCCTCCACTTCATTCCATGGTACATAAAACCCTGCGCCATGGGTACAGAAGATGGACCCCGGCTGGTTTTCCATGTCCGCCTCAGGATCGTATCCTCTCTCCGCTATGACTTCTTCCGCATTATGGCATTCCTCATATCCGGACAGTCTTGCAAAAAATGAACCTCTGCCCTTTGTATATGATACAACCTCGCTGTGGTATTCATGCATGGTTGATACTGGGCCTGTACCTGTAAGGATTGTAAGGTCGCCATCCGTCACAGGCTCGTCAAAACGGCCGTGCATTCTCTGGATATCTGTCATGGCACGTCCGGCAGATTCGGACGGAACGGTAAGCCTGAAGGAATATACCGGTTCAAGAAGCACCGGTTTGTTTCTCATCAGCCCATGCCTTATCGCCCGGTATGTGGACTGCCTCATGTCTCCGGGCTCTGTATGCTTTAAGTGATCCTTTCCGGTCAGAAGCGTGATCTTCATATCTGTAATGAATGAACCTGTAAGAACGCCCCTATGCTGCTTTTCCATCATGTGGGAAAGAATCAGCTTCTGCCAGTGAGGCTTTAATACATCGTTATCTGCAATGGTATCAAATATGAGGCCCTCTCCTCTTGGAAGCGGCTCAAGGAGCAGATGTACCTCCGAATAGTGCTTAAGAGGCTCATAATGGCCGACTCCTTCTGATACTCCCGATACAGTCTCCGCATATACTATACTTCCTGCACCAAAGGAAACATCCATTCCAAATCTCTCAAGTATAACTTCGTGCAGTATCTCTGTCTGCACCTTGCCCATCAGGCACAGATTGACGGACGAATCTTCTTCATTCCAGGAGACCTGAAGCTGAGGGTCCTCTTCTTCGAGCTGCTTCATTTTCCTGTAGGCGTCCTGCATGTCAGTTCCGGAAGGAAACTCCGCCCTGAATCTGAGCGGAGGAATCATCTCCGGAAAATACATTCCTTCTGCATTTCCAAGCCCCTGGCCGCAATATGTCTTTTCAAGTCCGGCAACTGCTATTACAGAGCCTGCTTCTGCTTTCTGCACCTCGACGTACTTCCCTCCGTCGTAGATTCTGATTCTATCCACCTTCTCCTGAAGTTCTTCCACCACTTCCTTCGCCGACAGGCTGCCGCCGGTCAGTTTCATGTGGGTAAGACGGGTGCCTTTATCGTCTCTTGTGATTTTGTAAACGATGGCTCCAAACCCGGGTGAATCATATGCGCATCCTGCATAATCGCCAAGAACAGCCATGAGCGTATCGATTCCTTCCATCTTCAGGGCCGAACCGAACACAACAGGATGGAGCCTTCCTTCATGGAACAGCTCCGCCAGATCTTCTTTTCCCGGTTTGTTTCCTTCAAGAATCTCATCCAGCAGCCTTCCCGATTCATCCATCATGGCAATCTCTTCGTCATCCATGTCCGATACATCCTGCGCGCCCTCAGAAAGCTTCTCCCGAATCTCTGCAAAAACAGCATCTCTATCTGCACCGCTCTGGTCCATCTTATTGACAAAGATGATTACCGGTATGCCGCTTTTCCGAAGGAGGTTCCACAGGGTATCCGTATATCCTGTGATGCCGTCCGCCTGCGAAATGACAAGCACAGCAGCATCCAGTATCTGAAGGGTTCTCTCCATCTCCGATGAAAAGTCCATATGTCCCGGAGTATCTACAAGCGTAAGCTCCGTATCTCCAATCTGAAAGATGGCCTGCTTCGAATAGATGGTGATCCCTCTCTTCTTTTCAAGTTCCTCTGTATCCAGAAAAGCATCTCCCTGGTCCACGCGTCCTGCTTTTCTTATTTTACCCGCATGGTAGAGCAGCGCCTCGCTGAGCGTGGTCTTGCCGGCATCTACAGGGGCCAGTATCCCAACTACTGCCTTTTTCATCCTATTCAACAATTTCTCCTACCAGGCTGAATGTGTTTGCGCCTGTAATCCTTACATTGACCATTTCTCCTGCCTTTGAGTTCTCAGCCTTGAAATTTACCAGCTTAAAGCCTTCTGTTCTTCCTGAGCAGGTAAACAGGTCATTCTTTGATACTCCATCCACCAATACCTGGAATGTCTTTCCTATGCATGCCGCATTCTTTGCTGCCGCACTTTCATTGATTACATCGACGAGTCTTTCAAATCTCGCATGCTTGATATCTTCCGGAATCTGGTTTTCCATCTTTTCTGCAGGCGTTCCTTTCCGGATGCTGTAGAGGAAGGTAAAGGCTGAATCATAGCCTACCTCTCTGCAAAGAGAGAGCGTATCCTCAAAGTCTTCTTCCGTCTCTCCCGGAAATCCTACAATGATATCCGTACTCATGGTGATATCCGGCACTGCCGCCTTCAGTTTCCGGACAAGATCCAGATATCTTTCTCTATCATATTTTCTGTTCATTTCCCGAAGCACTTTACTGGAACCCGACTGCACAGGAAGATGAATGTTGTTACAGAGCTTATCGCAGTCTGCAAAAGCCTGTATGAGTCTGTCCGAAAGGTCCTTCGGATGAGATGTCATGAAACGGATTCTTTCAAGACCCTCCACGCCGTTCAGCGCATAGATGAGATCTGTAAAGTCATAGCCGCTTCCGCCGTCATATGAATTGACATTCTGTCCCAGAACCGTAATCTCCCTGACACCGTCTGCAGCAAGAGTTCTTACTTCTTCCAGTATGTCCTTGGGCTTTCTGCTCTTTTCTCTGCCCCGCGTGTATGGAACGATGCAATATGTACAGAAGTTGTTGCATCCATACATGATATTGACAAAGGCCTTATGCTGAAAGAGCCTCTTTGACGGAAGACCTTCTACGATTTCTTCTCGGTCCGGAAGAATCTCCATCTGTCTCTTTCTTGTCTCTGCTGCATCATCCAGAAGTTTCGGCAGGTTATGTATGTTATGCGTTCCAAAGATGATATCCACCCATGGGTATTTTACTTTCAGTGTATCTGTCACATGTTCCTGCTGCATCATGCATCCGCATACGCCTACGATGAAGTTTTCATCTGCCTCATGCTTATGCTTCAGCTGCCCAAGGGTTCCAAAGAATCTCTTGTCTGCATTTTCCCTGATGGAACATGTATTGATGATGAGAACATCTGCCTCTTTCCGGTCTTCGCAGTGCACATAGCCTCTTTCCTCAAGCATTCCTGCCATGATTTCAGAGTCATGTTCATTCATCTGACATCCGAATGTTATGATATGGTATTTCTTCATACGATAATCTCCTCTTGAAATCTAACACTTAATTATACCCCATATGCCTTGAAATTCCAAATATGAAAAAAAGGCCCTGCAAAGCAGAGCCCGAATAGTCACGTATTAAAGTAAGCCGCCGATCTGTACGAACAGTGGAGCAAATACCAGTGATACGATTGTCATCAGCTTGATCAGAATGTTGATGGAAGGACCGGATGTATCCTTGAACGGGTCACCAACGGTATCGCCTACTACTGTAGCCTTATGGGTTTCTGAACCCTTTCCGCCATAGTTTCCTTCTTCAACATACTTCTTTGCATTGTCCCATGCGCCGCCTGCATTTGCCATCATGATGGCAAGAAGCACGCCGGCTGCAAGAGCACCTGCAAGCATGCCGCCAAGAGCCTTAACGCCAAGTACGATACCAACCAGAAGCGGACATACAATGGCAATGAGACCAGGCATGATCATTTCCTTCAGAGCAGCACCGGTTGAGATTGCTACGCATTTCGCATAGTCAGGCTTGGAAGTTCCTTCCATGATTCCCTTGTCTTCTCTGAACTGTCTTCTTACTTCCTCGATCATCTGGTTTGCAGCTCTACCTACGGAATTCATGGTAAGTGCTGAGAACAGGAACGGAAGCATTGCACCGATGAATAATCCAATGATTACGATTGGCTCCAGAAGGTTTACGCCTTCGCCGGTAAGTCCTGTAACTTCTGCATAGGATACGAACAGTGCCAGTGCAGTAAGTGCTGCAGAACCGATGGCAAAGCCTTTTCCGATTGCAGCTGTTGTATTACCAACTGCATCCAGCTTGTCTGTAATTTCTCTTACATTATCCGGAAGCTCTGACATTTCAGCTATGCCGCCGGCATTATCCGAAACCGGACCGTAAGCATCAACGGCTACTGTCATGCCTGTAGTGGAAAGCATTCCTACTGCTGCAAGAGCAATGCCGTATACGCCTGCAAATGTATATGCAACATAGATACCAATACAGATGCAGATGATTGGCCATAATGTTGACATCATGCCAACGCCCATGCCTGAAATGATGGTTGTTGCGGAACCTGTCTGAGATTCTTCTGCAATCTTCTTAACGGATTTATAATCTTCTGATGTATAGATTTCTGTAATCTTACCAATGGCTATACCTACGATCAGACCGGCAATGATTGCTGCTGCATAGGATAAGTTGTGAAGCATTACCTTGGAAAGAACCAGAGCTGCAACGATTACAATCGCACCTGAAATATATGTACCTGTGTTCAGAGCTGCTGACGGATTTCCGCCATCCTTTCCTCTTACACATAAGATTCCAACAACGGAAGCAAGAACACCGACTGCTGCAAGAACCAGCGGGAATACTGCTGCTGCAGTTTCTGAAAATGCATTTCCGGATGCTGCTGCTGCAACTGCTGCCAATGTGATGGCTGAAATGATGGAGCCAACATAGGATTCGAACAGGTCAGAACCCATTCCGGCAACGTCGCCAACATTATCTCCTACGTTATCTGCGATAACTGCAGGGTTTCTAGGGTCATCTTCCGGGATTCCGGCTTCTACCTTACCTACCAGGTCAGCACCAACGTCTGCTGCCTTTGTATAGATACCGCCGCCTACTCTTCCAAATAAAGCCATGGATGATGCACCAAGACCAAATCCTGTTGCACACTGCATCACTGTTGCAAGCTTTAATACGCAGAATACGCATCCAAGACCAAACAGACCAAGGCCTGCTACGCAAAGTCCCATGACTGCACCCGAACGGAATGCAACCTTCAGTGCCTTTGGCATGCCGCTTTCCATTGCAGCATTTGCTGTTCTTACATTACCCAGTGTTGCAACTTTCATTCCGAAGAATCCTGCAAGAACAGATAAGCATGCACCGATTACATAAAGAACTCCTGTCTTCCAGCTGATTGCTGCTGTAATCAGGATGAACAGGCAAACGATTACGATAATCATTACTTTGTATTCCTTATACAGGAATGCCATTGCTCCTTCTCTGATAAAACCAGAGATTTCCTTCATTCTGTCGGTTCCTTCCTCCTGCTTTCCGATCCATGCTGCAAGTGAATATGCAACAATCAGACCGATGAGAGCAGCAATGGGAACCAAGACTGCCAGTATTTTCATACTTCATACCTCCTATAACATTTCTTATTTCACGCTTTCAGATGATTTCTGCCGGATCAGAACTGATATTGTCTGAAAATTCAGCAAGAATACTAAAAGGTGCCTAGCAGACACCTTTCGGAAAAGCTTTATATTCGCTGTTTAATCTATTCCATCGCAACCAGAACCAGCGATAACAGGATAAACAGAACACCACCGACTGTAGTGATCTTGTTCAGAATAGCATCGTACTTCTTCGCCTTTTTCTTGCCAAAAAGCTGCTCTGCACCGCCTCCGATTGTTCCAGCCATTCCAGCGCTGTTACCGGACTGCATGAGAATTGATGCGATCAGAACAACACTTGCAATTGCTAATAATACCATTAAAGCAGTATTCATAAAAATATACCTCCTCAAAATTGACCATTTCATTCTAACATACGAAAAAACAAAAATCAATAGATTATTTTTGTGTTCCGGCCATGCTTTGGAAGCATATATCATTCACTTTTTCTTATATCCATATTAGTGTCTCTAATAAGCACAATAGAGAATATACCACATTTGTTTTATTCTTTCAACCTATTTGTGCAAAAAATAGCAAAAAAAGCGGCAGATTTCTCTGCCGCGTACAATCCGATTTACTTCAGACAGTAGAATGCATTCATTCCAGCATACTGAGCGGATGGTCCTAAGATTTCCTCCAGTCTCAGAAGCTGGTTGTATTTTGCAATTCTGTCCGTTCTGGAAAGAGAACCGGTCTTGATCTGTCCTGCATTCAGACCTACAACGATATCTGCAATGGTTGTATCTTCCGTTTCTCCGGATCTGTGAGATACCACTGCCGTATATCCTGCCTTCTTTGCCATTTCAATGGCATCAAAGGTTTCTGTCAGCGTACCAATCTGGTTTACCTTGATCAGAATGGAATTTGCAACGCCCTTTTCAATGCCGTCGGCCAGTCTCTGCGTATTTGTTACGAACAGGTCATCACCAACCAGCTGAATCTTCTTTCCAAGTCTTTCTGTCAGAACCTTCCAGCCTTCCCAGTCATCTTCTGCCAGACCGTCTTCGATGGAGATTACCGGATACTTGTCAACCAGCATTTCGAAGTATTCTACCATCTCTTCTGCCGTTCTGGAAACACCTTCTCCTGTCAGATTGTATATCTTTGCCTCTTCATCATAGAATTCCGATGCAGCAACATCAAGGGCTATCATCAGGTCCTTGCCCGGAACATATCCGGCTGCTTCAATCGCTTCTACGATAACTTCAATTGCTTCTTCATTGGTAGCAAGATCCGGTGCAAAACCGCCTTCATCACCAACTGCCGTATTCAGGCCCTTTCCTTTGAGAACCTTCTTTAAGTTATGGAATACTTCCGCTCCCATTCTCAATGCTTCTCTGAAGGAATCTGCGCCTACCGGCATGATCATGAATTCCTGAATGTCTACGGTATTGTCAGCATGAGATCCGCCATTTAAAATGTTCATCATCGGCGTAGGGAGAACCTTTGCATTGATTCCGCCAAGATACTGGAATAAAGGAAGTCCCAGTGAATCAGCAGCTGCTCTTGCGACTGCCATGGATACGCCAAGAATTGCATTGGCACCAAGTTTTCCCTTGTTTTCTGTGCCGTCCAGATCTATGAGGAACTGGTCCAGACCCGTCTGGTCAAAGGCATCCCAGTCAAGAATTTCATCTGCAATGATTTCATTTACATTATCTACTGCTTTTAATGTGCCTTTGCCAAGATATCTTTCCTTGTCTCCGTCTCTTAATTCCACTGCTTCGTGCACACCTGTGGAAGCGCCGGACGGAACGATTGCTCTGCCAAATCCGCCGTCGTCCAGATATACTTCAACCTCTACTGTGGGATTTCCTCTTGAATCAAGGACTTCTCTTGCAATTACTTCTTCAATATATGCCATATTTCTACCTCCTAAAAATCTATAATCTGTATAAAGTCTTCCGGTTTGAGACTTGCACCTCCAACCAGTGCTCCGTCTATGTTCGCCTGTCCCATGATATCTGCCGCATTGGCCGGCTTTACACTGCCGCCGTACTGGATGACAATATCACAGGCTACATCTTCATCATAGATTTCAGCCATGACATCCCGGATATATCCGCACATCTCTTCTGCCTGCTCCGGTGTCGCCGTCTTTCCTGTTCCGATGGCCCAGATTGGTTCATATGCAATGACCATGCTTCCCACCTGTGATGGTTCCAGCCCTGCAAGGCCTTCAATGATCTGCGTTCTTACAATCTGTTTTTCTTCACCGGCTTCTCTGATTTCCAGATTCTCACCAACACACATGATTGGTGTGATGCCTTTTTCAAAAAGTTTCCTTAATTTCTTATTGACTGTTTCATCTGTTTCCGCAAAGTATTCTCTTCTTTCGCTATGTCCTACAATGCAGAAGTCCACTCCGATTTCACAGAGCATGTCTGCAGAGATTTCTCCCGTATATGCTCCCTGGTCCTCAAAATGCACATTCTGCGCGCCAAGAAGAACGCCGGAACCTTCCAGACTTTCCTTCAGTGTCCAAAGCTGTGTAAACGGTGCACAGATTGCTGCCCTGACATCCGTCTTGTCTGCCTGATAAAGGGTACGGAAGATTTGTGCAAATTCCTTTGCTTCTGCAGCTGTCTTAAACATTTTCCAGTTTCCTGCGATTAACGGCTTCCTCATTTCTGCCTCCTATTTATCGTTCAGGCATGCAATTCCAGGAAGAACCTTTCCCTCAAGGAATTCCAGGGATGCGCCGCCGCCTGTTGAAATATGCGTCATTTTATCTGCAAGACCTGCTGCTTCAACTGCTGCAGCAGAATCGCCTCCGCCGATTACAGTGACTGCATCGGACTGGGCCAGAACTTCTGCAACTGCATACGTTCCCTTTGCGAAATTCGGCATTTCAAATACACCCATCGGTCCGTTCCAGACCACCGTCTTTGCCTTCTTCAGTTCTTCACTGAAAAGTTCAATTGTCTTCGGCCCTATGTCAAGTCCCATGAGGTCAGCAGGGATGCTGTCTCTGTCATATGCTGCTGCCGGTGAATCGTTGTTGAATTCTGCTGCACATACTGCATCTACAGGAATCAGCATCTTTACGCCTTTCTCTTCTGCTTCCTTCAGAAGTTTTCCGGCCAGCTCGATGCTTTCCTCATCAAGAATGGAAGTTCCGATTTCAAGACCCATCGCCTTGAAGAATGTATATGCCATGCCGCCGCCGACAATGAGTGTATCCACCTTGCCCAGGAGATTCTCAATAACAGGAATCTTGTCTCCGACCTTTGCTCCGCCCATGACTGCGCAGAACGGTCTCTGCGGATTCTCTACGGCTTCTCCCAGGAATTTCAGTTCCTTTTCAATCAGGAATCCCGATACAGCAGGAAGATAGTCTGCTATGCCCGCCGTGGATGAATGTGCCCGGTGTGCTGTTCCGAAAGCGTCATTTACAAATACTTCTGCCAGTTCTGCCAGTTCCTTTGCAAATACAGGATCGTTATCTGTCTCTCCCTTTACAAATCTGACATTTTCAAGAAGCATGACTTCTCCGCCCTTCAGTTCTTCTGCCGCCTTCCTGACTGCATCATCAACCACCGTTGGCGAAGTCACGAATTTCACTTCTTTTCCGAGAAGCTCTGCAAGTCTTTCTGCAACAGGTGCCAGAGAGTATTCCATCTTTGGCTCGCCCTTCGGTCTTCCCATGTGTGACATGAGGATGACTGCGCATTCCTGTTCCAGAAGATAATCCACTGTCGACATTGCTGCCCGGATTCGGATATCATCTGTAATTTTTCCGTCCTTCATCGGAACGTTATAGTCACATCTGACGATGACCTTCTTTCCTTTCAGGTCAATATCTTTCACATTTTTCTTCATGATACCATCCTCTTATCCTACTTGTTATCTTCTGCATACATGTGTCTGATCAGTCTCAGCAGATTGGAAGAATAGCCGAATTCGTTATCGTAGAAGGATACGAATTTGAACATCTTGTCATTGAGCTGGAATCCCTGTCTTGCATCGAAGATGGATGGACATGCGTCACCGATGAAATCGGATGAAACCACTTCATCATCCACATATTCAATGACATCCTTCAGATATGTCTCTGAAGCTGCCTTGACCTTTTCGCAGACATCTTCATAAGTGGTTGCTGTCTTCAGTCTGATGTTCAGGTCAACAACAGATACATCAACGGTAGGTACTCTGTATGCGATACCTGTCATCTTTCCCTGTACGGATGGTATTACAAGACCAACGGCCTTTGCAGCACCTGTCGTAGTAGGAATGATATTATTGAATACCGATCTTCCTGTTCTCCAGTCCTTCATGGATCTTGCATCAACAACCTTCTGCTTTGCTGTTGCTGAGTGGATGGTTGACATCAGACCTTCTTCAATTCCATAATTGTCTTCCAGAACCTTTGTCAATGGAGCCAGACAGTTTGTTGTACATGATGCAGAGGAAACCACCTGATATTCCGGCTTATATTCCTGTTCATTGACACCATATACGAATGTCGGTGTTCCCTTATCCTTTGCAGGAGCAGAAATGATTACTTTCTTTGCTCCTCCATTGATATGTACCATTGCCTTTTCTGTTGTATTGTATGCACCGGTTCCTTCCATGATATATTCAGCACCGCATTCGCCCCATGGAATGTCTGCAGCATCGCCGCAGCTGTATACAGGAACCTTCTTACCATCAATGATAAGACCGTTTTCATACTTGTCCAGTTCCTTAGGGAATCTGCCGAAAGTAGTATCATACTTGAGCATGTATACCATGTAATCCAGGTCTGAATTACGCATGTTGATGCCTGCGATTTCGAAATCAGGCATGTCCATGACCGCACGGATAATTACTCTTGAGATACGACCAAAACCACTGATACCAAGTTTAATTGCCATTTTAATCCTCCTAATATTTATGTTACCAATAATTCATACTATTTTAATGGTTTACAAACCATTCCAATATTATTGTACCACATTCGCCATCCAATAGCACGAAAAAACATCATAAGCCATAAAAATTGCTTATGATGCCATTTTTCATTCCAATCCCGGAAAACCCAGCTGCCTTAATGCTTCGAAGAGCACGATGTTTACTGAATTCGACAGATTCAAAGAGCGAAGTCTTGTATTCTCGCTCATAGGAATCCGGATGCATTTTTCCTCATTTGCCGCAATGAAGTCTTTGGGAAGACCTGCTGTTTCCCTGCCGAACAGGAGCATATCCCCATCTTGATACTCCACATCTGTGTATCTGTGCTTTCCTTTTGTTGTTGCCAGGAACATCCTGCATCCTGCATATTCTTCGAGAAACTCCTCCAGACTCTCATGGACGCGTACATCCACATACGGCCAGTAGTCCAGTCCTGCGCGTTTCAGTGCCTTATCATCTATGGAAAACCCCAGAGGCTTCACCAGATGAAGCACGCTGTCCGTAATCGCACACGATCTGGAAACATTGCCGGTATTCGGAGGAATCTCCGGATTGACCATCACCACATGTATTGCCATTTCATTCTCCTTTGCCCGTGTCCTTGTATCATCATATCAGAGAAAACAGAACACAAAAAGACTTTTTTGTGATTTTTACAGGACAAATATATGTTTTTAGTATATAATAGAATTCATTGTAAGGAGGATTATTGAACATGAAAAAAGTAAACATCGGATTGCTGGGACTTGGCAACATCGGCACAGGCACTTACAAGGTTCTTGAAATGAACAGAAAACAGATTGAGAAGAATACCGGCTGTGACATCCGCATCACAAAAATCTTAGAAAAGGATGTTGACAGAAAAAGAGACATTACCGTATCGCCAGAACAGTTTACACAGAATCCGGACGAAATCTTCAATGACCCTGATATTGATATCGTAATTGAATTACTGGGAGGAATAGAGCCCGCATCATCATTCATGCTCAGCGCATTAAATGCAGGAAAGCATGTGGTTACTGCGAACAAGGCAGCCGTTGCTGCAAACTTCGACAAGCTCCAGGCAGCCGCTAAGGCAAACAATGTAGAACTTAAGATTGAAGCATCCGTAGGCGGCGGTATCCCAATTCTGAACGCCCTTACAACCGTACTGGGTGCAAATCAGTTCGTTGAAATATTAGGAATCGTAAACGGCACAACAAATTATGTATTAACAAAGATGACCGAAGAAGGTCAGGGATATGAAGAGGCAATCAGAGATGCGCAGGCAAAGGGCTTTGCAGAAGCAGACCCTACGGCTGATGTGGAAGGTATCGACGTTGCAAACAAGCTGTCCATTCTGATGGCACTTGCCTTCGATACATATGTCCCGCCGGCTGATATCCCGACCATCGGAATTACAGGCGTAACCAAAGAGGCAATCGAAGCTGCAAAGAAAGACAACTGCAGAATCAAGCTGATCTGCAGAGCGGCCATGGGAGAAAACGGTCTGGAATACAATATCGGACCGATGAAGCTTCCAAACGAGCATCCGCTTGCATCTGTTTCCAACGAATTCAATGCCGTATTCGTTACCGGAAATGCAGTGGGAGAATTGATGTTCTACGGCAAGGGCGCAGGCCCTCTTCCAACAGGCAGCGCTGTCATGGGAGATGTAATTGAAATCGCAAAAAGAATCTAGGAGGATATGAATGGCAACTTTATTTGAACAGTGGAAAGATCTGATTGAAAACCAGACAGAAGATACATTTGAAGCATTCTGGAAAGAATATTCCGAAACGGAAACAAGAATCTATAAGGATCTTCTTGCAAACAGCGAAATAATCGCTACCGGAAAATTCCAGGAGCTTGCAGACAAATATGAAGCAGACCCTGTCATCTTCATGGGCTTTCTGGATGGCATCGATTCATCTCTGAAGGAATCCAACGACTTTGAAAACTTTGATGAAGAATCGGAAATCAGGCTGGACATTGACTACGAAAAGCTGTTCTACAACATGCTGAAGGCAGAAGCGGACTATCTGTATTCCCTTGATGAATGGGACGGCATCCTTTCTGATGAAAGAAAACTGGAAATCGTAAAGGACTTCAAAAAATCCAGAACTGTCATCAAGGAAGCGAAGGTCGGAAGAAACGATCCCTGCCCTTGCGGCTCAGGAAAAAAATACAAGAAGTGCTGCGGAAAGAACGCATAAGACATGAAGACCTCGTCATTGGCGGGGTTTTCTTTTGAAGAAAAATACCGTATCGGTTTCCCGATACGGTATTATCATGCATTGATTTCATTGGAAGTCAATTAAAATTCAGGACCTGTGAATTTAACCTTCTTCTGCTTGATGAACTTGCCATAGCCCTTTTCGCCTACGAAGTCCTTACCATCAAATACAAGCTGACCTCTTGAGTATACTGCTGCAGGATAGCCCTTGAATTCAGCAGATTCCCAAACTGTATGGTCTAAAGCACCATGCTGGTTTTCAGCGTTCTTAACAACAAATTTGATCTTAGGATCGTAAACTACGATATCTGCGTCAAGACCGATTTCGATAGCGCCCTTGCAATAGTCGATACCGAACAGCTTAGCAGGATTTGCACAGGAAATCTCTACAGCCTTTTCAAATGAGATTCTGCCCTTGTTTGCTTCGGATAAGATGTAAGGATACATGTTTTCGATGCCTGCACAGCCGTTAGGAATTGTTGTATAGTTACCAGGAGTCTTTCCATCCTTCTGGATGATTCCCCAGTCTTTTTCTGACTGTAAGAACGGACAGTGGTCAGTAGCAAGAGTGGATACTGAGCCAGTCTTGATACCATTCCAAAGAGCATCCTGTGAATCCTTGCCCTTCATTGGAGGTGAGCATACGAAATCTCTAGGTCTCAGACCTAAATCTGCATACTTCTTAGGGAATCCCTTGTCTTCATCCTTGTATACATCGCTGGTTAATGCTAAGTACTGAGGACATGTTTCAGCGAAGATTGGGAATCCTTCTGCTCTAGCTGCTGCTACTGCATCAACACCCTGCTTGTTGTCAAGATGAACGATATAAAGAGCTGCGCCTGACATCTTTGCAAGGTTGATTGCTCTTACGTCTGCTTCACCTGCAACAGCTTCGTTCTTTGACATGTAATGCCACCATGCTGAAGTCTTGCCTTCGCCAAGATACTTAGCGTTCAGGCACTTGTTAACATCATTGTTTTCAGCATGTACACCAACGATAGCGCCGATTTCAGTTGAATGCATCAGTACATTGTAGAACTGTCCATCATCTACACCAAAGTCATATACCATGAATACCTTGAATGATACTACGCCGTTTGCTACGCATTCGTCCATTGTAGCGATCATTTCAGGAGTTCTTGCATTACCAACACCTACGTGATATGAGTAGTCGATAGCCGGACCCTGTTCCTTACAGATGGCATCTCTTCTCACTACTGCATCCCACATGCCTTCGTCATCTGCAGCCTGCAGTACAAAGTCAAATACTGTAGTAGTACCGCCGCATGCTGCAGCTCTTGTTCCTGTGTAATAGTCATCTGTTGCAATTGTTCCGCCAAAAGGCATTGCAAGATGTGTATGTCCATCAATGGCACCTGGAAGAATCAGCTTGCCCTTGCAGTCAATGACTTCTGTCTTAGCTTCCGGCTTTAAGTTTGCTCCGATGGCAACAATCTTTTCACCTTTAACAGCAACGTCTGCTTTATAGATGCTCTTAGGTGTTACGACTTTTCCGCCTTTGAATAATAAATCCATGAATTACCTCCTATATATTTTTTATATTTACGTACAATAGTTTCTGCACATATATTATATCACCAAATGCTTTGTTTGTTTACTGAAAACACAGAATTTGCTGATAATAATCTTTTTAAAATATTAAGGACCTTGATACAAGGCCCTTAACATTATCTTTACGCCATTGCGTAAGTTTCCGTATTTAGAATCGTCTGTCCGATTATTCTACTTCTGTAATCTGAGCATACTCTTCTTCTGAGATGTATGACTTTCCAGCAAGTGAAGTCTTCATAAGAGCGATGTATACTACGAAACCGATTGCGAATGAAACTATGTAGTTCCACTCTGCAAGGAAGTTCCAGAATGCGCTTCCGGATGTATCTACGAAGTAAGCCATCAGTGGAAGGATGAATGCTACTACCCATGAAATGATAGCTGCAACGTTGAATCCGTTTGAATACTGATATCTTCCATCTGGTAAGAACAGTTCTCTGATGTCGATTCTCTTCTGCTTAACAATCCAGTAGTCAGCTACAAGAAGTGCAGCGATAGGAGCAAGGATTGTACCATAAGCGTTCAGCCAGTTGAAGTAAGCACCACCTGAACCGTAGATCCACCAAGCCTGAAGTACGAAGAATGCCATTAAGCAAGTGATCAGTACGCCCATTCTGTATGAGATCTTCTTAGGGTTGATGTTTGAAATTCCGTTTGCAGGAGCTACTACGTTAGCAGCACAGCAAGTAGTGATTGTAGCCATTACTACGCCGATTGCAGCTACGAATACAACAATCTTGTTGTCAAGATAGTAGAATACTGCAGTTGGGTCGAACTGAGCAACGCCATCTACAAGCTTTGTAGCCTGAGCAAAGTATGCACCTACGAATGCGCAGAATGCCATTGGAATAGGCATACCAAGCATCTGGCCCCAGAACTGTGACTTATTTGACTTCGCATATCTTGAGAAGTCAGGAATATTCAGTGCTACAGTAGCCCAGAATGCGATGTTACCCATCAGACCTGTTAAGAATACGAATGCCATTCCGCCGGACTGTTCAATCAGAGCTGCGTCGTTTGGCTGCTTCATAACTTCCCAGAAACCATAGCCGGCATCTCCGGCATAATTTCCAGCCCAGATCAGTAAGCCGATCATTACTACTACAAGGATTGGTCCGCCGATGTTCTGAACCCACTTGATGTTTTCAATACCATTGTAAGCAACGAAGAAAATTAAGAACATGAACAGGATGAATCCGTAGAAAGTACCTGCTGATGCAGTCTGCATTCCGCCCCATGAAGGAAGGTTGATTGTCCAGGTTGGGTCTAAGAATCTAGGAGCAAAGCATCCGATGATAGCTGCGAATGCGCCGCCGCCTACCCATGACTGTACGGAACACCATCCCATGGCTGTAAATGCTCTCAGCAATGCTGGAAGGTGTGCGCCCTTGATACCAAATGTCAGTCTGGCAAACAGTGGGAACGGAACACCATAAGTAGTACCGATTGTTGAGTTTAACTGAATTGGTATCAGGATGATCAAGTTACCTAAAGCTACGTTGAATACGCCAAGCCAAGGTGATACACCCATGCCAATCAGACCTGATGCAAGAGCAAGTGATGGAATACAAATGGAAAGTCCAACCCAAAGCATTGTGATTGTGTATGTAGTCCATGTTCTCTCAGCAACAGATGTAGGAGCTAAGTCATCATTATAGTATTTTGATGCCATCAGTTCCTGTAAAGTCGCTTCGGATAATTCAAATAATCCGTTGCGCTGTACCTGTGTGTAAGTAGACATAATATACCTCCTATTTAGTTTTGTATAATGTGTATTATTACCTTTAAAATTATACACCTTTTTTACCCTTTTGTAGTCTTTTTTTTAATTTTTTTTAACCTAAATCCATCCCATTTTCCATCTGTAACTGCTTGCATCGCTGAAATTTCAACATTTTCCCCGTATTTAAACTTTTCTTTACCTTTATTAAATCGATTATTCTATAAGCAAGATAGTGATAATTTTTATAGAATTTTTGACGGATTTATTACTTTCTTTGCTTTTTAAAAAAAGATGTAACCGATTACATTCTGTTGTATAATTAGATTATCCCATAAGAAAGGATATGAAATATGACAGAAGAAATACTGGATCTTTTAGAAGCAGAATACCCGGACGCAGACTGCGCGCTGGTTCATAAAAACACCTTTGAGCTGCTGATCTGTGTGGTTCTTTCCGCACAGACCACAGACAAGAGCGTCAATCTCCTGACTCCGGCACTTTTTGCTAAATATCCCGATGCAAAATCCCTCTCTGAAGCGCCTCTGGAGGACATAGAAGAAAGCATCCGCAGAATCGGCATGTTCCGCCAGAAGGCAAAGAATATCCGAAACCTCTCCCGGATACTTGCCGAGCAGTATGACGGTCAGGTTCCGGATGATTATGATGCACTCGTGGCGCTACCCGGTGTAGGACGCAAAACCGCAAATGTAGTACGCTCCGTCGGCTTCGGTCATCCTGCCATTGCCGTGGATACCCATGTATTCCGCGTATCCAACCGGATTGGGCTTGCCCATGCCGACAATGTCCTGGATACAGAAAAGCAGCTGATGGCGGCCATCCCGGAAGAACGGTGGTCCAAAACCCATCACAGTCTCATCTTTCACGGACGGAATACCTGCCATGCAAGAAAACCGTCCTGCGACAGATGTCCGATTGCCAATTACTGCAGATACCATGGAGAACAGACCCACCCGGCTGCATCAGAATGATGCAGTTTTTTCTTTCAATAGTATATGTATACTATTGCTTTTTTCGCTCAAAAGTTGTATAATAGCACACGAAATACAATTTAAATACAATTCGGAGGTGGATATGGGTAAGACA
>JAZRWY010000030.1:0-18742 GCA_045599945.1 Anaerovoracaceae bacterium
CCGTCGAATCAATAAAGAAATCCTCGCAAGGCGAGGACTTCTCAGTTGTCTAGATTATTATTTAAGTTGAACCGCGGAGTGCCGAACGGCACGCTCCGTGGTGTGAGAGGGACTATGGAAAAGTAGTCCCTACTCGATTTCCTTGGATGATTGAATCAGCTCTTCTGCAGATCTGAGCGTGGTTTCTGTAATGTTTGCGCCGCCCAGAAGTCTTGCAATCTCCTGGATCTTTCCCTGCTCATCCAGCGGAATGACATCCGTATAGGTCTTGTCTTCCGAGACATTTTTCTGAATCAGGAAATGATGCATGCCTGCTGCAGCAATCTGCGGCAGGTGGGTGATACAGATGATCTGATGGTTTTGTGCGATCTTTGAAAGCTTCTTTCCGACAATGCTGGCAGTAATGCCGGAGATTCCGGTATCGATTTCATCAAAGATCATGGTAGGAATCTGATCATAATCTCCGACGATTTTTTTGAAGGCCAGCATGATTCTGGACATTTCACCCCCGGATGCTATTTTTGCGAGAGGCTTCAGGGCTTCTCCCTTGTTTGTTGTCATCATGAACTCGACAATGTCTGTACCATCGGAAGTATAGTTTTCGGAATCCCTGAAATCAATCAGAAGCTCTGCATCCTTGAAATTCAGCTCCTTCAGTTCGCTGAGAATCTGTTTCTGAAGCTTTTGTGCGGCTTCCTTTCTCAATGAGGAAAGAACGCCGCTTTTTTCCTTCAGTTCCATTTCCAGCGCCTGCTTTTCTTTTTCCAGCCGTAATTTCTCATCATCGATATTCTCTACGACTGCAAGATCTTTTGTCAGGCGCTCCATATATTCCAGCATTTCTTCGATGGTCATGCCATGCTTTCTTTTCAGTCCGTCAATCAGGTCCAGTCTTTCCATGGCGATGTCCAGTTCACCGGGGTCAAACTGGGCTTTTTCCTTTACATCTCTGATGATTTCAACCGCATCTTCCATGGAATAGGAAAGTTCTGTCAGAATGTCTTCTGCATCCTTTACCTCTCTGGAGTAGGAAGAGACAGTATTGAGAAGATGGACGGAACGGTCCAGTGCGGATGCGGCATTCATCTCTCCGCCATAGAGAAGGGCGTAGGCATTTTCCAGGGCTGAAAATATTTTCTCGCTGTTCTGGAGAAGCGAAATTTTTTCTTCCAGTTCTTCATCTTCGCCCGGCCGAAGACCTGCGGATGAAAGCTCATTCAGTTCAAAGGCCATGAAGTCCTTTTGCCGCTGCATGTCACGGAAATTTTTCAAAAGTGAAGATAACTCCGAGGATACAGAAGCATATGCAGAATAACAATCCGAAACGGCTGCTTTTGCCGGACGGATTTCTTCTTTTCCAAAGGTATCTACCAGCTGGATGTGGTAATCCGGATTCAGAAGAGACTGGTGATCATATTGTCCGTGAATGTCTGCAATTTCGTGGCAGAGAGCCTGCACTTCTCCCAGAGTGACAATCTGCCCGTTGATGCGGCAGATGTTTCTGCCTTCTGCAGAGATTTCCCTGGTAATAATCACTTCTTCGTTTTCATGGTCGGCAATGAGCTGGATGACCGCTTTGTCCTTTCCGGTACGCACATAAGAAGAATCAGCTCTTGCACCGAGAGCAAGGCTGACAGCTTCAATGATGATTGATTTACCTGCACCGGTTTCACCGGTGATAATATTCAGCCCATCATGAAAATCCACTTCCAGATTTTCAATGATGGCAAAATCTTGAATTCTTAAATGTAGAATCATTGGTCTCCCTCTATTTCAATAATTCGTGGAATCTTGCGAGGAGCGCTGGTACATTATCCGGGTCATCGATGACCATGAGCAGGGTATTGTCTCCTGCAATTGTACCTATGACATGTGGAAATTCAAGGCAGTCGATGGGTTCTGCAGCTGCGCTTGCACAGCCGGGAAGGGTTTTTACAACAATCAGGTTCTGAGAGGCATCCACTTTTTTTACGATGTCTCTTAAGATGTTCAGATATCTGTTGGTCATGTTATTGTCTTCGGCAACAGCAATGGAATATTTATACTTTCCGTCTGCAGTCAGATTCTTGACAAGATGCAGTTCCTTGATATCTCTTGATATGGTAGCCTGTGTAACATTAAAACCGCTTTCACGAAGCATGGAAACAAGCTTTTCCTGAGTTTCAATATCGTTTTCCTTGATAATCTCAATGATTTTATTTTGTCTGGCGTAACGCATTCGTATTTCTCCCATTCATATTCTTATGCATATTATACCACAAAGCATGGATGAATAAAGTATAAATATTCGAACAATGTATAAATTAGAAATTTTTTACAAACGGCACGGAAAGTATGGACAAACAAATGTTTGCGTGTTAGAATGAAACGGTAGAAAGAAGGGACTTATGAGAATATTAGGAATCGATCCAGGCTATGCCATCATGGGTTACGGCATCATTGATGTGAATGGGAACAGCTTCAAGCCGGTTGATTATGACAGCATATTGACAGAGGCACATGAGGACATGCCGGACAGACTGAAAATCCTGTATAACGGACTGATGGATGTCATTGCAGAATATGAGCCGGAAGAGGCAGCCATTGAAGAACTGTTCTTTAATACAAATACGACCACGGCAATTAAGGTAGGACAGGCAAGGGGCGTTGCCATTCTTGCATGTGCAAACTCCGGCGTTCCTATTTTTGAATATACGCCGCTTCAGATCAAACAGGGTCTGGTCGGTTATGGAAGAGCAGACAAAAAACAGATTCAGCAGATGGTAAAGACCATCCTGAACCTGAAAGAAGTGCCAAAGCCCGACGATACAGCCGACGCACTTGCAGCTGCCATCTGTCATGGCAATACGGCATCGTCAAGAAAGAGAATGGAGAATTTACTGAAATGATATCTTATGTGAAAGGAATTCTGGCAGATAAGCTGGAAACAAGCGTAATCATTGAGACCGGCGGAATCGGATATGAAATCATTGTTCCGGCCAATTCACCGGTATACATGGCAGGTGAGGGAGAAGAAGTCATCTGTCATACATACATGGCTGTAAGAGAAGATGATGTTAGCCTTTATGGATTTGCAGACAGACAGACGCTGAAAATGTTCAAGATGCTTCTGACTGTGAACGGAATCGGCGCAAAAGCTGCGGTTTCCATCCTTTCCACACTGGATACCATCCGCCTGATGCAGGCGATTTCCCTGGAGGATGACAAGGCAATCTCTCAGGCGCCCGGCGTCGGAAAAAAGACAGCCCAGAGGATTGTTCTTGAACTGAAGGACAAGGTTGGAACACCGGATGCAGCCGATGTCAGAACGGGAGATGCGCCCGTTTCTCTGGATGTTAAGAATGAAGCCGTTGCTGCTCTGGTTTCCCTCGGCTATGCAAGAAGCGAAGCGATTGCAGCGCTTACAGGAATAGAGGCGGATTCTACGGAAGAATATATCAAGAAAGCACTGAAAAAACTGTTTTAGGAGAATGCAATGGAAAATAGAATTACAGCGGCAGGAGCAAACATGAACGAAGTGATGTCTGAAAGCTCGCTCCGTCCGCAGTCAATTGATGAATATATTGGACAGAAGACGGCGACGGATAATCTGAAGATTTTCATTGAGGCAGCAAAGCTGAGAGGAGAGCCGCTGGACCATGTGCTGTTTTATGGCCCTCCAGGGCTTGGAAAGACGACTCTTGCAGGAATCATTGCCAATGAGCTGGGAGTAGACATCAAGATTACTTCCGGTCCGGCCATTGGAAGAGCAGGAGACCTGGCAGCAATTCTGACGAATCTGAATGAAAATGATGTTCTGTTTATTGATGAGATCCATAGGATGAGTCGTTCGGTGGAAGAAGTCCTATACTCTGCCATGGAGGATTATGCCCTGGATATCATCATCGGGAAGGGTCCTTCGGCCAGATCCATCCGTCTGGACCTGGCAAAGTTCACACTGATTGGAGCAACGACAAGAGCCGGAAGCCTTTCCGCACCTCTGAGAGACCGTTTTGGGGTTCTCAGCAAGTTTGAGCTTTATACGCCGGAAGACCTTGTGAAGATTCTGGATCGCACATCAAGAGTTCTCGGCGCACCGGCAGATGGCAATTCCCTTTATGAAATGGCATCCAGATCAAGAGGAACACCTAGAGTTGCCAACCGGATCTTTAAGAGAGTGAGAGACTTTGCCATGATCCGGGAAAAGAATGTGATTGATGAAGAAATCACAAAAGAAGCATTGACAGCTCTTGGAGTAGATGAATATGGTCTGGAGAGCCTGGACAGAGATATACTGAGGACAATCATTACAAGATTTTCGGGAGGACCGGTTGGCATCGATACCATTGCAGCCTCTCTTGGAGAAGAAAGAATTACATTGGAAGAGGCCCATGAGCCATATCTGATTCAGGCCGGATTTCTTTACCGGACGCAGAAAGGCAGAATGGCATCGGAAAAGGCATATCATCACCTGGGGATTCCGGTTCCGGAACAATTAAGCATGGAGGACGAATAAGATGAAAGTATTATTAGTTAGCGGAAGTTTAAGAGAAAACGGCTGCACCAATGCAGCGCTGGACATTGTGGCAAAGACACTGAATGCAGAAGGCATTGAAACGGATTTCTACTGGATTCCCAATACACCGGTCTGTGACTGCCTGGCATGCAACAAATGTCTGGAATTAAAGAAATGCTGCATGGATGACAGCGTCAATGAGATCGTAGAAAAAGCAAAGGAAGCAGATGGCTTTATCTTTGGTTCTCCGGTCTATTATGCTCACCCGACAGGAAAACTTCTTTCCGTTCTTGACAGAGCATTCTATTCCGGGCTGAAATATTTCATGTTCAAACCCGGCGCAGCAGTTCTTTCTGCCAGAAGAGCAGGAAACGGATGCAGTTTTGATACCATCAACAAATATTTTACCATTTCATGCATGCCGGTTGTTTCATCCACATACTGGAACATGGTTCATGGAAAGACACCGGAAGAGGTCTACAAGGATGTAGAAGGCGTTGCTACTCTTGAAAATCTTGCAAAGAACATGGCATGGCAGCTGAAGAACATGCAGGCAGGAAAGGAAGCAGGCGTCACAAGACCAAAGATGAGATGGGAGAAGACCAATTTCATCAGAGAGGATCTGTAATGGCTGTAGAAATCAATGGAGAAAGAATAGAAGATCCGGTATATCTTCATTATGAAATGGAGATTCTTGAGGAAAGTGAGAATTGTACGGTCATCCGAATGCCGGTTACGGAAAAGAACAGAAATTATTCGGGTCATCTTCATGGTGCGGTGTACTATGCGCTTGCAGATATTGTATCCGGCCATCATGTACATCTGGACGGAAGAGCCCATGTCACACAGTCAGGAGGACTGAATCTGATGAAAGCGGTATCCGGAGGATTTGTCTATGCCAAAGGAACATTCCTTCACAAGGGGAGAAAGACCAGCGTCATCCGGGTGGAAATCTACGACGAGGAGAACCATCTTCTTGCAGAGGGCAATTATTCCTATTACTGCCTTTCAGAAACGGAAAGCAGTGAAAAATAAAACTTGAAATATATGTACATCTATTGTATAATATTCTAGTGCTGGTCACAGAAGGCAAATATTTCACTAGGACAGGAGGTGAAACAGGAATGGCACAGGTAATCGTAAGAGAAAATGAAAGCTTAGAAAGTGCTCTTAAGAGATTCAAGAGATCATGCGCTAGAGACGGCGTCATGGCTGAAGTAAGAAAAAGAGAACACTATGAAAAGCCAAGCGTAAAGAGAAAGAAAAAGTCTGAAGCAGCTAGAAAAAAGGCTAAGAAGTATTAATTCCAGATGCGAGGTGAACGGAAGTGACCTTAAAGGAACAGTTGACAAGCGACTTCAAGGATGCCATGAAGGCAAAGGATGCAGTTGCAAAGAATACAATCAGTCTTGCTCGTGCAGCCATTAAGCAGTACGAAGTGGACAATAGAGAAGAACTTGATGATGAAGGCATAATCACGATACTTGCCAAGCAGGTAAAGATGAGAAAAGATGCGCTTTCTGATTTTGAGAAAGCCGGAAGAAGTGACCTGGCAGATGCATATAAAAGTGAAATAGCAGTACTGGAAAAGTATTTACCAAAGCAGATGGATGCTGCGGAGATCATGGAAGTTGTCAAAAAAGTAGCTGCAGACCTCGGCATAGAAGGCGGAAAGCAGAACATGGGAAAACTCATGGGACCGCTGATGGGACAGCTGAAGGGCAAGGCAGACGGCAATGAAGTGAAAAAAGCTGTTATGGCATTTTTAGATTAAGATAATCACGGGACAGAATGAATTCTGTCTCGTTTTTTTGTTGATATTTGTGGAAAGATGGGCGCTTTCTGTTGTATAATGAAATGAAAAAATGTTGTAAGAAGGGAAGAATAAACATTGACAGAAACAGCAAAAGTTATCATGGTGGATGAAACCATAGACCGGGTGGAACTTTTCGGCAACATGGACAGCAATCTTTCCCAGATTGAGGAACGGCTGGGCGTAGTAATCGTTCAAAGGGACGGAATGATCACAATCAGAGGAGAAAAACTTTCAGAAGCAGAGATGGCTGTAAATGAACTGATCTATGTTTTGAAAAAGGAAGGGAAGCTGGATCAGCAGAAAGTATCCTACATTCTCGATCTTGTGGAGAAGGGAGTTTCCTATGCGGAATCTCAGGTAGATAAGGATGTGGTTGCATATACGCATATGGGAAAGCCGATCAAGCCGAAGACCATAGGACAGAAGTATTATGTGAAGTCCATGAAAAACAGCGAGATTGTCTTTGGCATCGGGCCGGCAGGAACAGGGAAAACCTATCTGGCAGTTGCCATGGCAGTAACCGCTTTCAAAAAGAAGGAAGTCACGAAAATCATATTGACAAGACCTGCAGTGGAAGCAGGCGAAAGACTCGGCTTTCTTCCCGGAGATCTGCAGGACAAGGTGGACCCTTACCTTCGTCCGCTATATGATGCGCTTTATGATGTGCTCGGAAGAGATGCAGCATTAAGACTGAAGGAAAAGGAAGTCATTGAGGTAGTGCCTCTTGCATACATGAGAGGCAGAACGCTGGATAATGCATTCATCATTTTAGATGAGGCGCAGAATACAACGAAGGAACAGATGAAAATGTTTCTGACCAGAATGGGATTCGGCTCCCGGATGGTCATTACCGGAGATATTACGCAGATCGACCTTCCTGACGGAAAGATGTCCGGGCTTAAGGAGGCGGCAAAGATTCTTCGTGATGTGGACGGCATCGACTTCTGCTATCTGAAGGATACAGATGTGGTGAGACATGAACTGGTAAAGAAGATTATTGGTGCATATGACAGATATTATGGCAAAAAACAGGAGGAGCAGAAATGAACATAGTCTTTGACAGTGAAAACATGCCCGCACAGAAGGTTCTGGATCAGATGAAAGCAGCAGCTGCTGCAGCATTTGAACTGGAAGGAGTCGATGATTCCGATCTGGAAGTCAGCCTGACATTTGTCTCTTCCGAGGAAATGCGGGGAATGAACAGAGATTACAGAAATAACGATTCTGTAACAGACGTCCTTTCATTTCCGCAATTTGAGCCGGATGAGCCTTTTGAAGGCGCTGGGGAAATATTCATAGGAGATGTGGTCATCTGCACGGAAAGAGCAGGAGAGCAGGCGAAAGAATACGGACACAGTCTGGAACGGGAACTGGTATATCTATTTACGCACAGCATTTTTCATCTTCTTGGATATGATCACATGGAAGAAGATGAAAAAAGTGAAATGAGAGCCTGCGAAGAGCAGGTAATGGAAAGGATAGGACTGGCAAGATGAAAATAGAAGCATACGACCGGGAGCTTTTCAGAATGGCGAAGGAGAATCTGGAGAAGGCTTACGCTCCATACTCCGGCTTCTTTGTAAGTGCCATGCTGGTTGGAAAAAGCGGCAAGGTATATTCCGGTGTGAATATTGAAAACGCATCATATCCGGCAGGTATCTGCGCAGAAAGGACTGCCATGTCAAAAGCTATATCGGAAGGTGAAAGAGATTTTGACCGCATTGTCATTGCGACAAAAGAAGGAACCGGCTGGCCGTGCGGAATATGCAGGCAGTTCATGTTCGAATTTGCACCGGAACTGAAAGTTGTTGCAGGAGAAGACGAAAATACATTGGAGTGCTATTCCCTGAGCGAACTGCTGGTCAGGGGATTCAGACTGGAGGATTAATTTGAAATCAGGATTCATAGGAATAATCGGCAGACCAAATGTTGGAAAATCTACACTGCTGAATACCATTCTCGGAGAGAAGATTGCCATTACAACAGATAAGCCGCAGACCACAAGAAACAGCATCAGAGGAATCTATACCAACTACGAATACGGAGATGACGGTGTACAGATTGTTTTCATCGATACGCCGGGAATCCATAAGGCAAGAAATAAGCTGGGGCAGGCCATGGATGACATGGCAATCAACACCTTCAAAGAAGTGGATGTCATTCTGTTTCTGGTAGAAGATGAACTGGAAAAAGGTCCCGGAGACAGATTCATTCTGGACATGATCAAAGACATCGATACGCCGAAGGTTCTGGTAATCAACAAAATTGACAAAATGGGACCGGAACAGTTTGAACATATCTATAACGAATATGATCAGCTGGGCATCTTCGACTATATCACCGGAACCTCCGCACTGAAGAATACCAATGTCGATGAACTGCTGGAGAAACTTTCCGGAATGATTGGAGACGGCCCCATGTATTTTCCGGATGACATGGTTACCGATCATCCTTATCGCTTCATTGTTTCTGAAATCATCAGAGAAAAAATGCTGCTTTATCTGAATGATGAAGTGCCTCATGGCGTTGCCGTTGAAATAGAGAAATATGAAGAGACACCGAAACTTACCAGAATCAATGCCTGCATCTATTGTGAAAAGAAATCCCATAAGGGGATTATCATCGGAAAGCAGGGAAAGAAACTGAAGGGGATCGGAAAGAGTGCAAGAGAAGAGATTGAAGCTTTGACCGGAACCAAGGTATATCTGGAACTCTGGGTCAAGGTGAAGGAAAACTGGAGAGATTCCGACTTTGCAATCTCAAACTTTGGATATAAGGAATAGGAATGAGATTTGATACTGAAGGAATTGTTCTGAAAGAAGTGAAGCTTTCCGATGGAAGAAGAATCATCCACCTTTTCACCAGAAAAGAAGGGAAGATCTGTGCAGGCACGAGCATCAGCGAAAAGGGAAAGTCAAAATCCGCACTGGCGCTCAAGCCTTTTACTGTCGCAGAGTATTCCATCTACAAAAATAGAGAGAGCTATAACATTTCATCTGCAGAATTCAAAAAATCATATTACGGACTGGGAGAAGACATTGACCGGTATATCTACGGTTCCTATGTGCTGGAGCTTACGGAGAAGATTCTTGCAGAAGGAGAACCGGCGCCCGGGGTCTATTCGCTTCTGATGGATTTTCTGTTCGAAATGGAGCTTCGCACCAAGAAATTCGATACGCTGGTCATCGGTTATGAAGTAAAGCTTCTCAAGGTGCTGGGCATCATGCCGGACCTGTCTGCATGTAAAGGAAAAACAGAAAAAGACGGTCCGTTTTATCTTCATGTGCCCGATGGAAGGGTAATATGCGAAAAATGCAAGATAAAAGAGGGATTTGAGCCGAAAGAGTCATTGATTTATACGCTCTCTTTTGATATATTAGAAGTGTTAAAATTCCTAGCAGTGAAGCCACTCTCTGAACTGCGGAGACTGGCACTTAATGAACAGATTTCAGATGGGACTCAGGAACTCATTAAAAAATACATGGCATATCATCTGGAGATTGGCTCGCTGAAGAGCGAGGAGTTGTTAAAACTGAAGATATGAAGGAGGAAATCATGGAAATAACATTAGAAAAGATTGAACTGGTAAAGGATAGAACAGGTATCAGCTATAAAGAAGCAAAAGAGGCTCTGGAGAAGGCTGACGGAAGTGTTGTGGATGCAATCATTTCCATTGAGGAAGGAATTGAATCTGGCGCCAGCGCAGGCTTTGGAGAACAGGGTGCAGCAGTATTTGCAAAGATCAAGGAACTGGTCAGGAAGGGCAATGTTTCCAAGATCCGCGTCAGAAAGAATGGGGAAACATTGATCAATGTTCCGGTAAATGTTGGCGTTGTAGGAGCACTGTTTACACCGATTGCAATGGTAGTTGCAGTGGCAGCAGCATTCGGTTTCAGATGTGAAATCGAAGTGGTCAAGGATGACGGAAGCGTTCTTGATGTCAGTGAACGCGTCAATGAAAAAAGAGATGAAGTTGTGGAAAAGGGAGCTGCACTGTTTGAAGGCGTGAAAAGCAAAGGAACAGATTACGTAGGAAACCTGAAGGAAAAAGTTGCAAACGGAAACATCGAAGAAAAGTTTGAAGATTTTGTAGACAAAGCCAAAGACATGGGTGATGCTGTGATGGATAAGGCAAAGGAAACAAACATCGATGAGGTATATGAAAATGTAAAGGACAAATACCATGACTTCACGGAAGCAGCTAAAACTAGAATTGATGCAGTTAAAAAAGACGACGATTTTATTCTGAACATTTCGGAGGACTTTGAAGACGTTGCAGAGGCAATCGAAGAGGAAATGGCTGAAGAACTTGGAAAGATTAAGATTGTTGATCTTACAGATAAATAAATATAGGGGGACTATTAGAAAATGGAAGAAAGAGCCGTAACTATGGAGAAGATTGTTGCTTTATGTAAGAACAGAGGGTTCATATTCCCTGGTTCTGACATATACGGCGGTCTGGCCAACACATGGGATTATGGTCCGCTTGGCGTTGAATTCAAGAACAATGTCAAGAAAGCATGGTGGAAGAAGTTTGTTCAGGAATCCAAATATAATGTGGGCCTGGATGCAGCAATTCTCATGAATCCACAGACATGGGTGGCATCCGGACACGTTGGCGGATTTGCGGATCCACTGATTGACTGCAAGGCATGTAAGGCAAGATTCAGAGCAGACAATCTCATTGAAGACTATTTCAAGGCACAGGGCGAAGAAGTGTCCTCAGTTGATGGATGGTCCAATGAGGAACTGGAGAAGTTCATAGCAGAAAAAGGAATTGTCTGTCCGGAATGCGGCAAGGCAGATTTCACAGGAATCAGACAGTTTAACCTGATGTTCAAGACATTCCAGGGAGTAACGGAAGATTCAAAATCCGAGATTTTCCTGAGACCGGAAACAGCACAGGGGATTTTCGTTAACTTCAAGAATGTTCAGCGTTCTGCAAGAAAAAAACTGCCATTTGGCATTGCGCAGATCGGAAAATCATTCAGAAATGAAATCACTCCTGGTAATTTCACATTCAGAACAAGAGAATTCGAGCAGATGGAACTGGAATTCTTCTGTGAACCGGGAACCGATCTGGAATGGTTTGGCTACTGGAAGGATTATTGTGCAGGCTGGCTGAAGTCGCTGGGCATGAAAGAAGAACACTTCAAGATGAGAGACCATGATCCGGAAGAATTATGTCACTATTCCAATGCGACAACGGACATTGAATACCTGTTCCCGTTTGGATGGGGTGAATTATGGGGCATTGCTGACCGTACAGATTTCGACCTTTCACAGCACATGGAGTATTCCGGTCAGGATCTTCAGTATGTGGACTCAGAAAACGGAAACAAGTTCGTTCCATATTGCGTGGAACCATCACTTGGTGCAGACAGAGTAGCACTTGCATTCCTTGTAGAAGCTTATGATGAAGAGACTGTAACAGATGCCAAGGGCAATGAGGATACCAGAGTAGTCATGAGATTCCATCCTGCACTTGCTCCGTTTAAGGCGGCGGTACTTCCGCTTGCAAAGAAGCTGAGCCCTGTTGCGGAACCGATTCACGAGGAACTTTCCAGGTATTTCATGGTTGACTATGATACTGCCGGTTCCATCGGCAAGAGATATAGAAGAGAGGATGAAATAGGAACGCCTTTCTGTATCTGCGTTGACTTCGAAACAGAAACAGACGGCTGTGTTACAATTCGTGACAGAGATACCATGGAACAGATTCGCATACCTGTAGAGCAGGTTAAAGAATACATAGACGCTAAATTAACATTTTAAAGGAGAAAAAAAGATATTTATGTCATCACAGAAATTTGTTTACTCATTCAACGAAGGTTCAAAAGACATGAGAAGCCTTCTCGGCGGAAAAGGTGCCAATCTTGCAGAAATGACAAAGATTGGACTTCCGGTGCCTTTTGGTTTTACAGTAACAACTGAAGCATGCAATAAGTATTATGACGAAGGTAAGACCATCAGTGAAGAAATCGTTGCAGAGATCTATGAACATCTTGCGGAACTGGAAAATGTGACAGGGAAGAAATTCGGCAGTGTAGAGAATCCTCTTCTTGTTTCAGTAAGATCAGGTGCTGTATTCTCAATGCCCGGCATGATGGATACAATTCTGAATCTTGGTCTTAATGATGAAGCGGTTGTTGGTCTTGCAAACCTTACAGAAAATGAAAGATTTGCTTATGACAGCTACAGAAGATTCATCCAGATGTTCGGTGACGTTGTAATGGAAATCCCGAAGTCCAGGTTCGATGCAATCTTTGATGCAAAGAAAGACGAAAAGGGATGCAAGTATGATGTGGATCTTACGACAGAGGACCTGAAGGCAATCATTGCAGACTACAAGATTCTTGTTAAGAATGAAATGGGAAGAGAATTCCCGCAGGAACCAAAAGATCAGCTGATGGAAGCTGTCATGGCAGTATTCAGATCGTGGAACAATGAAAGAGCCATCCTTTACAGACAGCTGAATTCCATCCCGGGAGATCTGGGAACTGCAGTAAATGTTCAGTCCATGGTATTCGGAAACATGGGTGAAACATCAGGAACCGGCGTAGCATTTACAAGAAATCCGGCCAATGGAGACAATAATATCTTTGGAGAATTCCTTGTTAATGCACAGGGTGAAGATGTAGTTGCTGGTATCAGAACGCCGCAGCCGATTGCTGAAATGGCAAATGCATTCCCGGAAGTATATAAAGACTTTGTAAGAATTGCAGAAATCCTGGAAAATCACTATCATGACATGCAGGACATGGAATTCACAGTGGAAAGAAACAAATTATTCATGCTTCAGACTAGAAACGGCAAGAGAACAGCTGCAGCTGCAGTTAAGATTGCTGTTGACATGGAAGCAGAAGGTCTCATAGATAAGAAGACAGCAGTTACAAGACTGGAGCCCGGTCAGATCGATCAACTTCTTCATCCGGCATTTGATGCAGATGAACTGAAAGAAGCAGAAGTATTGACAAAAGGTCTTGCAGCTTCACCAGGAGCAGCTGCCGGACAGATCTTCTTCTCAGCAGCAGATGCTGAAGAAGCAGTGGCAAATGGCAAGAAGGCAATCCTTGTAAGACTTGAAACATCACCGGAAGACCTGGCAGGCATGGTAGTTGCTGAAGGTATCCTTACGGCAAGAGGCGGCATGACATCTCACGCTGCAGTAGTAGCAAGAGGAATGGGTAAGTGCTGTGTATCCGGCTGTCAGGAAATCAAAGTAAATGAAGAAGCAAAAACTCTGGAAGTTGCTGGATATACATTCCGTGAAGGAGATGAAATCTCATTAAACGGTACGGATGGTAACGTATACAAGGGACTGGTTGCAACCAAGGCTCCTGAACTTTCCGGAAACTTTGGAACCATCATGAAGTGGGCGGATGAAATCAGAACATTAAAGGTTAGAACAAATGCAGACAATCCGAGAGATGCCAGGCAGGCTGTAGAATTTGGTGCAGAAGGTATCGGCCTTTGCAGAACGGAGCACATGTTCTTCGACGAGGAAAGAATTCCGAACTTCAGAAAGATGATTCTTGCTGAAACAGTAGAAGAAAGAATTGATGCTCTCGGCGCTATTCTGGACTACCAGAAGGCAGACTTCAAGGGAATCTATGAAGTAATGGGAGAAAGACCGGTAACCATCAGATTACTGGACCCTCCTCTTCATGAATTCATTCCGCATACAGACGAAGAGTTACATGAACTGTCCGCACAGATTGATGTACCGTATGAAAAGATTGCAAAGAAAGCAGCAGACCTTCATGAATTCAATCCTATGCTTGGTCATAGAGGCTGCAGACTTGCAATTACATATCCTGAAATCGCTGAAATGCAGGCAGAAGCAATCATCATGGCTGCAAAGGAAGTCAGAGAAGAAAAGGGATATGACATCATTCCTGAAATCATGATTCCATTAGTAGGATCCAGGAAGGAACTTGCAGATGTCAAGAAGAATGTAGTTCAGAAAATCGATGAAGTATTTGCAAGAGAAGGCATTGAATTCAAATATATGGTTGGTACCATGATTGAAATTCCTAGAGCAGCTCTTACTGCTGATGAAATCGCTGAAGAAGCTGAATTCTTCTCATTCGGAACAAACGACCTGACACAGATGACATTCGGATTCTCAAGAGACGATACAGGTGCCATCATCAAGGAATACAGAAACAAGAACATCTTTGAAGACGACCCATTCCAGTCACTGGACCAGGTTGGCGTTGGTAAGCTTGTTAAGATGGCAGTTGAGATGGGTAAGGCAACAAGACCGAACATCAAGCTTGGAATCTGCGGCGAACACGGCGGAGATCCTAAGACCATCGATTTCTGTTACAGAACAGGACTGAATTATGTTTCATGCTCACCATTTAGAGTACCTATCGCTAGACTTGCAGCAGCTCAGGCAGCTATTAAGGAAGGCAAATAATAGCCGGAAACCCTTGAACTATCAAGGCTTCTGATTGCACAATGAATCCCCGCATTTGAAAAAATGCGGGGATTTTTATATTTTCTCTTGACTCTGACGTAGCGTAATAGTTTACAATGAAAGCACAAGGAGGAAATAAGCTATGATGACAGTGAATGAAGTAAGCAAATTAACGGGAGTGAGTGTGCGCACGCTTCACTACTATGACGAAATAGGTCTACTGACTCCGGCTGTGACGACAGAAGCGGGATACAGGCTGTATGACGATACAAGCCTTGAACGCCTACAGCAGATTTTACTGTTCAGAGAGCTTGAGTTTTCCTTGAAGGATATTAAGAAGATGATTGACAGTCCCGGATTCGATAGAAGAAAAGTACTGTCGGAACAAATTGAACTCCTTACTCTGAAAAAGGAGCATTTTGAAACCTTAATATCCTATGCGCAACAAATTAAATCAAAAGGAGAATATGATATGGATTTCAAAGCATTTAATACCGAAAAAATCGAGACCTATAAGGCGGAAGCAAAAAGAAGATGGGGTGACACGGAAGCGTACCGTGAATATGAAACAAAATCTGCCGACTATACCGAAGAAAAAGAGCAGACACTCGCAAAGGGGCTGATGGATATTTTCAGGGAATTCGGACAAAAGACGGAGAAATCTCCAAAAGACACCGAGGCGCAGGCGCTTGTGGTAAAATTACAGAAGTATATTACAGCGAATTACTATACTTGTACAAAGGATATTTTGGCAGGTCTCGGGCAGATGTATGCCGCCGGCGGAGAGATGACCGATAATATCGATACTGCCGGCGGAAAGGGTACTGCAGAGTTTGCGGCGAAAGCCATTGCGGAATACTGCAGGTGAATCCTTCTTTTCTTCCGAGCGATACAGGCAGTTGTAAATAACGAAGCAAAATAGGAAACAGCATTGTTTTCATGGAGGCGCCGGACCGGCGCCTCTTTTGTCATATGGAAAAATGTCTTACAGTAGTATATAATACATTTGTATGGAGGTGCAGCATGCAATGGAATTTATTAAAAGGTGCAATCGTAATTGGAATTACACTTTACATTGTACTGGATTCAATAAAAAAGGTTCGAGCAGGAAGTGATCATAATACGCTTTATGCGTTGGCTGGAGCTTTATGCGGAATCGGCGGTCTTATTCTTGCTGTTGCCATGCTGACCGGAAACTGGTGATTTGAGGTTTGGATATGATTGACCTGAATAATGTTGAAAAATACAAGGAAAACAATCGCATAGAGGCGAAAAAGGCCCTTGGAGGCCTTCCTAAGAGCATCTGGGAGACATATTCTGCGTTTGCCAATGCTCTTGGCGGAGTGATACTTCTTGGTGTCGAGGAATACAAGGATAAATCATTTCATGTGGTAGATCTTCCTGACCCGGAAAAAATGGTGAAAGAATTCTGGGAGATAGCAAATGACCCTGATAAGGTGAGTGTAAATATCCTTTCCAAGGATGATGTTTTCATACAGACGGCGGAAGGAAAGCATTTCATTGTAATCAATGTTCCAAGAGCAGGAAGACTGGATAAGCCTGTTTATGTGGGCGGAGACATTGCATATACATACCGCCGCAATGGGGAAGGTGACTACAAATGTTCCCGCGAGGAGTATGAGGCAATGGTGCGTGACGCATCCAGAAAGTCCTATGACATGCGGCTGGCAGATAACATGGATATGAATGCTCTGAACATGGAATCGATAAAAGCCTTCCGGGAATCTGTAATCCGGAACAGACCGGGACAGATCTGGGAGCAGCTTTCTTTGCCGGAATTTCTGCTGAAAGCAGGAGCCCTGGCACCGGACCGGAACGGAAGAAACCGGCCGACTTTTGCAGGTCTTCTCATGTTTGGAAAACGGGAATATATTTCCGTTTGGTTCGAGGATTTTCATCTGACATATCTTGAGCCGGATGGCGGTTTCTATATGAATTCTGATGATGGAAACATCATCAATGTCTGGAATTTTCATTTCAGAGTCTGTGAGAGATTTGAAAGCATCGAGGATGAAGAAGTGAGAGAGTGTGCAAAAGAGGCCTTCCTCAACTGTCTGGTCAATGCAGATTATCCCGGAAACTGCGGAATAGCAGTATCCCTTAGCCGGAAAGGAATCGTTTTGTCCAATCCGGGAAGTTTCAGAATCGGGCTGGATTCCGCCTTGAGCGGCGGCAGATCTGATGTTCGTAACATGGAAATGCTTCACATGTTCAATCTCGTCAGAGAACGGGAATCTGCAGGCAGAGGCATTCCGCACATCCTTCATGCATGGAAGGAGAGAGGGTGGAAAGAACCGGAATTTACAGAGAATTTCAATCCGGATGAAATCGTATTATATCTGTCTTTCGAAAAAGAGAAAAGAAAATCTCCGCCAAATGGAGAAATTGCTCTACCGGAAATCCGGGATGGAATTGTCGATTATCTCATGGAGCACATCCGGTGCGGCATCGATGAAATCTGCCGGTACATGGGGATTTCACAAGATGCGGCAGAAGATGCAATGAAAAGGCTCATCGAGGAGGACATTGTTACCGCAACGGGAAGCGAAGACGGGGAAATGTACTGCCTGAAGTCTTAAATGAAGGAGCAAAGCATATGGAAGACATTCTGTTGATTGATAAAAATGATGAATATATGATGAGCCAGATCCATGATCTGAACGATTCCTATCTTGAGATGTTCCGGCTGGACCTTGCAGGTCTTCCGCTGCAGGAAATCGGAAGTCACCTGCTTGCGGCAGATGGTTTCATCAATGATTTTCTGCTGAGAGGACTGGGCGTCTCCATGGAAGCGGGACCGGAAAAGATTGGTGAGTATTTTGGCTATGATTATATCGTTGGATATCTCTGGTCAACGCCGGAGACTTTAAAAGCGGATCTCTCCAGCGTGGAGCTGTTTTATGCGTCCATGGCGAAAAGAGATATCGTAAAAAAGGAATCGCTTGATATTTTGAGAGATGCTGCGGAAATGCATATCGAAGAATGGCAGGATCTGTGCAGAAGGTTCAATAATCCTGCGGAAGATAATCCGTTTGCAGAATAGGGGGAAAAGAATAATGTTTGGACCATTTGATGATTGTTTCGATTTTGACCATGACGGTCAGCTGGGCGGCATGGAACTGGGAGCTGAACTAGGTTTTCTTGATGAAGCCATGAAAAACGAACTGAAGGAAAAACTGCAGAGATGTACCGACGAAGATGAAATCCGGGAAGTATTGGAAGAAGCCGGGCTTGATCCGGACGACATTGACATTGAATAGGGCTTCTGCTTCTGCTATAATGGTCGTGATTGAAAGGATGAATCTGGCATGAGAAACATATGGATGACATTTTTCATAGCAATGGTTCCGGTTCTTGAACTAAGAGGTGCACTTCCCATAGGAGTTGCGGCAGGAATGGATCCAAAACTGGCCTTACTGGTATCCATACTGGGAAATCTGGTTCCGGTTCCGTTTATTATAATCTTCATTCGAAAGATTTTTGTCTGGCTCCGTTCAAAAAGTGACTTCTGGAATCGAATTGTTTCCAAAATGGAAGAAAAGGCAGAAAAGAATTCAGAAAAAGTCCATAAATATGAAAATGTCGGACTGTTCCTTCTGGTTGCCATTCCCCTTCCGGGAACAGGTGCCTGGACAGGTGCCCTGGTAGCTGCATTTCTGGATATGCGTCTGAAAAGATGTTTTCCTGCCATTTTTCTGGGAGTCGTAGCAGCGGGAATCATCGTATTTTCAATTACATATGGCGTAACAGCATTGGTATGAACAGCCTTCCGCTATGGTACGGGAGGTATGTTTTTACATATAGTTGACAAATATTGCCATTTTAGATATAATTAACCAAATCTAAGGTAGTGTCAAATAGGTTATGAAAACACCGGGCAAAGAAAAATGCCCTGAATTGTACTTTGAATAGTAAATAGTAGAGCTTTCAGAGCGGAGCTGCCACCCTTGACAGCGCACCGGGTCAATGCTGAACAGGCCTCACC
>JAZRWY010000031.1:0-9809 GCA_045599945.1 Anaerovoracaceae bacterium
AATCCGGGAAATGGCCGAAAAAGAAGGACTTTCCAGTGCAAAGGCAAAAGACAGTCAGGAAATCTGCTTCATTGATGAAGATTCCAGTTACATGGAGTATCTTTCGGAACATGGATATGTCCATGGATTTGTTCCCGGACCATTCCTTGATCTGGAAGGCCATGTCATAGGGGAGCATCAGGGAATTGCCAGATATACCATAGGACAGAGAAAAGGACTGGGGCAGACCTTTGGAAGACCCATGTATGTAGTGGAACTGGATGCGGAGAAAAATGCTGTCATCCTCGGAGATAACAGTGATCTGTTCAGAACCGAGGTCTATTCAACAGACAATTTCTTTGTTCTTTCCGGCGGAAATCTGCTTCCTGCTGAATATGAAGGAAAGCCCCTGCAGGGAAAGATCCGTTATGCAGCCAGGCCATCGGAATGCATTCTCTCTCAGGAAAATGGCATTGTAAAAGCAGTCTTTAAAGAGCCGCAAAGAGCCGTAACACCGGGGCAGTCCATTGTCTTTTACCTTGAGGACCGAGTCCTGGGCGGAGGGTATATTAAATGATGATCTGAAAGAATTGGAAAGTTTTTTCCGGTTCTTTTTTTTAAAAAATTAATAATGATATCTTAATGATTTGATAATATTTTATACACAGAAACAACATATGAATGAGATATACTGTTGGATAACAAAATAGTAAAGGAAGGAAAAGAGTGAAATGTTAAGACTGGAAAAGGTATCCAAATACTATTCTCACTCCGGCGTTGTCTCCACCGGGTTCAGCAAAGTCAGTCTCGAATTTGAAAGAGGGGAATTTGTTGCCATTACAGGAGAAAGCGGGAGCGGAAAATCTACGCTTCTGAATGTCATATCCGGACTGGATACATATGAAGAAGGGGAGATGCTGATTCTGGGGCACCCGACCAGCGGGTATACCATGGAAGAGATGGAGGAATACAGAAAGAAGTATGTGGTCAACATCTTTCAGTCCTTCAATCTGATCAGCAGCTATACCGTCTACCAGAATGTTGAGCTGATACTTCTGATGAATGGTGAAAAACCCGGAGAGGTCAGGGAAAAGATTAACAGAATTCTGGAACGCGTAGGGCTGAAGGAATACAGAAATACCAAGACATCGAAGCTTTCCGGAGGCCAGAAGCAGAGAGTGGCCATTGCAAGAGCACTGGCAAAGGATACACCAATCATTATTGCCGACGAACCGACAGGAAATCTTGACAGCGTCTCGGCATCCGAAATCATTGAGCTTCTCCATGAAGTATCGAAGGAACGCCTGGTTATTATCGTTACACATAATTATGAACAGGTGGAAAAGCATGTGACCAGGAAAATCACCATGAGCGACGGAAAAGTAGTGGAAGACCGGAAAATCTCCACACCAGAGCCGACGATTGCAGACGGGCAAGGGGTTTGTTCGGGCGCAGCAGATATCCGGAGCCTTCTAAGGCTTGGCATCCGCAATACCTTTAATATACCTGCAAAGTTTGTTCTCCTTCTGTGCGTTTTTCTATTTTTATGTTTTGGTACAGTCGGTCTTTATGCATCTGTACAGAACATGGGAAGTGAATCGGCAAACGGATATAACAATTTCTTTCATGACAGCTCTGAAGAGCGGCTGCTTCTGACAAAAGAAGACAGAAGTGAATTCACGGAGACGGATTACGAAAAACTGAAACAGATTCCGAATGTAAAGGAAATCGTAAAAAATGATCTATCTCTGGATTCTTCATACAATATCGAAAATGAAAACTTCTATTTGGACGTGAGGATTGACGACTGTGAAAAGTATCGGGAGGACCTGAAAGAAGGAAAACTTCCGGAAAAAAGAAATGAAGCCATCCTGATTTATCCATCGGATGACGAGAATCTCGGGGAGATAATCCAGGCGTTTGCAGGCAAAAAAACCAGCATGTATAACAATTCGACAGGTTTTGATGCGGTCAAAGGAAAACTTAAAATAACAGGTTATGGAACATGCAGCAAAGAGCAGGCGGAAAAGCTTCATATTTCTTCTTATTGGGCGGATGCTTATATCTGTTTGAGTGAAAAAACCCAGAAAGAAATGGAATTTGCCCAGATGCAGGCATACTGCAGCCATGAAATAGAATTCGGTGGAAGCATTGTTACCGGTGACATTTCAATCAATGCCTTTGCCCCATCGGATAAAGTGCCGGAAGGGAAAATATTCATACCGGAAGAAATCAGCATGATGACGGACAAATGGCCGGTCGGACAGGAACTGAAGGTGAAGAACAAAAGCATGTATTTTAAAGACAGCTATACATTTACCGTCGGTGCCGTATACAAAAAAGATAATGTGAAACAGCTTCTGGACATTGATAATCTAGACGAAACAGAAGGTAAACTATATCTCAATCCGGACGATTATAAAAAACTATATGACAAAGGTAACTTCCAGTCTTCCGTCATGGTAGAGGATAAACAGCTTGCCGATGAAACCGCTGCTGAAATTAAAAAAGCAGGATTTGAAGTTTTCAAGGTTTCGGACGGGATGGTCAGCTATTCAGAAGGCTTTGATACAGTTACAAAGGTCATTCGCCTGGTGGTTCTGATTGGCGGACTTGTAGTAATGTTTTTTATTTCCTATTTCATCATTAGGATGATCATGAAATCCAGAAATATCTATTTCTCTACCGTTAGAATCCTTGGCGGCACGAGGGAAAACTGCAGAGCGCTTTTGAAAACGGATCTGTTTGCCGTATTCAACATCTCTTATGCATTATCACTTGCTGTCTGCATTCTGATCCGGCAGAAAGTGATACTGGAAGGAACATATCTTTCTAAAACATTGTTCTTCCTTGATACAGGCGACTTTATCATTTTATATGTACTGCTGCTTGTCGTCTGCCTTCTGCTTGCAGGAAGATATTCAAAGCAGCTGTTCAGAGAAAGTGCAATGAATACTTACAGGGAGGTGGCATAAGATGATCAGAATAGAAAACGTTGAAAAATATTTTAACAAAAGAAAATCCAATGAGATTCATGTCATCAACCATACGTCTCTTGAAATGGAAGATACAGGACTTGTGGCGCTACTTGGCAATTCCGGATGCGGAAAGACCACTCTTCTGAATGTAATCGGAGGTCTGGATAAGGCAGACAGCGGAAATATCTTTGTCAATGGCAAGAACATCCTGAAGTGCAGACAGTCCACAAGAGACCGGATCCGAAATGAAAACATTGGATATGTCTTTCAGAACTTCAATCTGATGGATGATGCGTCTGTATTTGAAAATGTTGCCATTGCGCTAAAAATGATTGGTTTTAAGGATAAGGAGGAAATAGAAAGACGCGTCCTATATATTCTGAATAAAGTAGGACTAGAAAGATACAAAAACCGTCCGGCTAGAATGCTTTCCGGAGGAGAGCGTCAAAGGGTCGGCATTGCAAGAGCTCTTGTAAAGAATCCGAAGGTGATCATTGCGGACGAACCGACAGGAAATCTGGACCGTAAAAATACCATAGAAATTATGAACATCATCAAGGCGGTTTCCAGAGAACGGCTGGTAATACTTGTCACCCATGAGAAAGAGGTTGCTGAGTTTTATGCATCGAGAATCATCCGCATTGTTGATGGAAAAGTTGTAAGTGATGAAATCAATGAACATGACGGAAATCTGGATTACAGCATGGACGATACCATCCATCTCCGGGATCTGCCGCATCAGCAGGAACTCAAAGGAGACGGCCTTACTGTAAAATATTATGCAGATCATTCCTCCGTGCCTGAACATATGGAAATCAAGATTGTCATTAAAAACGGAAACATCTATGTGGATGCACCGGAGTCTTTAAATGACGGATTTGAAGGTGTGGAAATCGTAGACGATCATTACAGAGCAATGACCAGCGAAATTCATGAGGCATATGTGCTGGATCAGGAAGAGATGGTCAGCAAGGAATATAAAGTGAAGTATGCTTCCGTCTATCGCCCGTCTGCCATGCTAAAGTCAGGATGGGAAAAAATATGTTCCTATTCTTCATTGAAGAAGATTCTGGCATTATGTTTTATTGTAACCTCCATGATTTTAACATACTCCGTCAGCAGCATCATGGGAATGCTGGATATACAGGACGATGAGTTCGTACAGCAGAATCAGAACTATGTAACGGTTAAGACAGGAAAAATCTCAATGGATGAATATGACAGGCTTAGTCAGATGGAAGGAGTAGAATATGCCGTTCCGGGAAATGCAGAAGTAGAGATGAAAATTCCGATGGATGACTATTACCAGACGACCGGACAGTATGCTGGTTTTTGCGGCGCTTTATCCGGGATATCACTCATCGATGAGGAATCTCTCATTGCAGGAGCAATGCCTACTAAAAAAAGTGAAATCGTCATAGACAGAATGTGTACTGACAGGCTGTTTGAACAAAAGTCCATTCAGATGATCGGTATTGATACAGTGGAGAAGCTGATTGGAAGAAAAGTGGAAACAGGAAACAGAACATATACCATCTGCGGCGTTACAGAGCAGGGGAGTCCGTCTGTTTATGCGGATAGCGCAAGATTTGACGATTTTCTTCTCCAGCCTTCTTCCTCTGAAGATGAAGAACAGCAGGCAGCGGAATCACCTTTGTCTGACTGGGATCATGCGAAGCATAAAAACAGCATCACGATCACTAAAGGATCCGCACCGGAACAGGATTATCAGGTGCTTCTTCCATTGGAAGCAGAAGATGGTCAGGTAAAGGTGGGAAGCGAACTTAAGCAGAAAGTGAACGGGCATAAGCTCATTGTTTCCGGTTTCTATAAAGACAGGTATGCAAGGCAGGAAATGTTTGTAAACCATGAGACGCTGAAAAAGGATTTCATCTGCAGCCAGAATACTGTGGAACTTTGCACTGCAGATAAAGCTTCGCTGATTGCATTTCTTGAGAAGAAAGGCTACAATGCTTCGGATGATTATGAAAAGGACCTGAAAGCATATAAAGAAAGCAATAAAGGACAGACAATGGCCGTGATTGCAGCAGGTCTTGTTGTACTGATCATTTCATTCATTGAAATGTATCTCATTTTAAGATCCTCATTCCTGTCCAGAATACGGGAGGTTGGTGTGTTAAGAGCCATCGGCATCAAGAAAGGGGACGTATACAGGATGTTTGCAGGAGAAGCATTAGTACTGACGGCACTTACTGCTGTTCCGGGCGTAGGTCTTATGGCATATATCATGTATGGACTTACAAAGGCCCCAATGATTGCAGACATGTATTACATGTCCGTTCCTCTTGCAATCCTCATTGCCGCTTGCATTTTCCTCTTCAATATATTCTCCGGTCTTCTTCCGGTATTTAGAACCATTCGGAAGACGCCGGCACAGATTCTTGCAAGAAATGATGCAGATTAAAATAACGCCCGATGGAATATATCGGGCGCTAATTTTTACCACATGATAATTGCTCTTACCGGGCATTTTGGTGCGCAGTATCCGCAGGTCAGGCAGATGTCCGTATGAATATCCGCAAGACCGCTGCTGTTAAAATAGATTGCTTTGTTCGGGCATCTATCGATGCAGGCGCCGCAGCCTTCGCAGTCTCCCTGGTCGATGTGGATTTTCTTGAAGGAAATATCCGGCTGGTAGTCCGGTGCCATTCTGCCTTCTGCATAATCGAAGATATCATCGATTTCCTTTTTCTTTCCGAAACCGATCATCATGGAATCAACACCGGGAAGGTTCCTCACATAATCCAGAGATTTCTGGTAGGTGCCTGTGAGATTTCCGCCGCCGAATGCTTTCATGGCAAATACACCTTTTCCGTTTTCCGATGCTCTTCTGATGGCTTTTGCCATTTCTTCCGGTGTACCTGGTCCGCTTCCTTTTCGTATGCCAAGTCCGGCATAGTTGATCAGAGGGAAGAGGACGTCAAGCTCCGGAATGTCACAGGCTTTTTCTGCTACATCCACATGATGGGTGGATATTCCGATTGCCTGGATGATTCCTTTTTCCTTATAATCATTCAGACATTCCCAGGCGCCGTCCCGGTCCCTGAGATCTGAGCCATGGCGCACTTCATGCATGAGGAAGATCTCGATGACATCTCTATCCAGTTTGCGCCTGGCTTCTTCAATGGCATATTCCATGTCGGCATATGTAGCATCCAGACATTTTGAAACAATGACAGGTTCATGTCCGGTACCTTTCAAAGCTTCGCGTATATATGGATATGTTTCATAATACTGGGCGGTATCCAGAAAATTCATGCCCCGGTCCATTGCATAGCGGATCAGCTCTGCTCCTTCTTCAATGGAGAGGTTCAGCTGGGTATTGCCGACAGTCAATACACCAAATCCTATTTCAGATACCATCAGTCCTGTTTTTCCTAATTTATTATATTTCATCATTCACGCTCCCATAAAAGTATAGCACAAAACCCATATATATGGATTATTTTTATTGAAAAGGTGGAATGATGCACCATTATATGGTAAAATATACGGGTTAAATGTAAAATACGGAGGAATTATTCATGAAAAAACTGGGTTTAAACGAAATTCGAGAAATGTTTCAGGATTTCTTCATTTCAAAAGGACATTATAAGCAGAAGAGTTTCTCTCTGATTCCACAGGGAGATAAATCTCTTCTTATCATAAATTCAGGAATGGCACCGCTCAAGCCATATTTTGCAGGTGTGGAGATCCCGCCAAGCAAGAGAATGACTACATGCCAGAAGTGCATCAGGACCGGAGATATCGACAATGTAGGTCATACAACCAGACATGGTACATTCTTTGAGATGCTTGGAAACTTCTCCTTCGGAGACTATTTCAAGAATGAATCTCTGCACTGGGGATGGGAATTCATCACTGAAGTATTGAAAATGCCGGAAGATAAGCTTTGGGCAACCATCTATGAAGATGATGACCAGGCCTTTGAAATCTGGAAAGAAATCGGAATGCCGGAAGAAAGAATCGTAAGACTTGGAAAAGACGACAATTTCTGGGAAATCGGTCTTGGACCATGCGGCCCATGTTCGGAAATCTATTTTGACAGAGGTCCGGAATACGGCTGCGGAAGCCCTGACTGCAAGCCGGGCTGTGACTGTGTCAGATACATGGAATTCTGGAATCATGTATTTACCCAGTTCTCAAGAGAAGAGGACGGAACATATACAGATCTTGCACATCCGAACATCGATACGGGCATGGGTCTTGAAAGACTGGCATGCCTGATGCAGGGTGTAGATTCCATCTTCGATATCGATACCATCAAATACGTGCTGGACGGCGTAGTGGAAAAATCCGGCCTGGAATATGCAGACGGAGCAAATGATACTGATGTTTCCATCAGAATCATCACGGACCACATCCGTTCCCTTACATTCATGATTGCTGACGGCATCATGCCATCCAACGAAGGCAGGGGATATGTACTCAGAAGACTGCTTAGAAGGGCAGCAAGACATGGCAGAACAATCGGAATTGAAGGATACTTCCTTGCAGATCTTGCAGACAGAGTAATCAAGGTTTCGGGAGATGCTTATCCTGAACTTGTGGAAAAACAGGCATATATCCGAAAGATTCTTACCATAGAAGAGGAAAAGTTTGCTGCTACCATTGACCAGGGTGAAGCGATTCTATCCGAATACATTGAAGAGATGAAAAAGAACGGAACGTCCATACTGGAAGGAGAAAAAGCTTTCAAGCTTTATGATACCTATGGATTCCCGGTAGAACTTACCCAGGAGATTCTGGATGAATATGGATTCACCACATCGGAAGAAGAATTTGCCGCGTGCATGGAAAAGCAGAAGGAACTTGCAAGAGAAGGAAGGCATGTCGGTGAAGATGAAGCGTGGAAGGAAGCGCTGGACCTTGGCGATGATGTGAAAGAAACGATATTTACCGGCTATGAACATAAGGAAGGCGCTGCAACTGTAGTTGCAGTACTGGATAATGGAGACATCGTTCTTGATGAAACACCGTTTTATGCAGAAAGCGGCGGACAGGCTGCTGAAACCGGAGTTATTTCCTCAGAAAGCTTCCATGCGGTTGTTACCGATGTTCAGAAGTCAAACGGAATTTTCGTACATAAGCTTGACCAGATGGAAGGCACAGTGGCAAAGGGCGATACGGTTGCATGTACCGTATATGCTCCTGGCAGAAATCTTTCATCAAGAAATCATACGGCAACGCATCTTCTTCACAAGGCACTTAAGATGGTTCTGGGAGAACATGTAAACCAGGCAGGTTCTAAGGTGACAACGGAAGGTCTCCGTTTCGATTTCAGCCATTATGAAGCAATTTCAGATGAAGACCTTGCCAGCATAGAAGCAATCGTCAACGATAAGATCAATGAATTCATTCCTGTTGTCACTACTGTAAAATCTGTAGACGAAGCCATTGCAGAAGGGGCAACCGCACTGTTTGGTGAAAAATATGGAGATGAAGTAAGAGTTGTTACCATCGGTGATTTCTCGCAGGAGCTCTGCGGCGGTATTCATGTAGACAATACCGGTAAAATCGGCGCTTTCAGAATTGTATCAGAAAGCGGCGTAGCTGCTGGTGTCAGAAGAATCGAAGCTGTTACGGCTGCAGGAATATTGTCATCCTATGAAGATACGCTGAACACTGTGAAGGAAACGGCTTTTGCACTGAAGACCAAGCCGGAGATGATGGCAGATAAGGCAGCATCTCTTGCAGAAGAGGTGAAGGCTCTCAAAAAGGAAATGGAAGAGCTGAAGAAAGCGGCCATGGGTGACCAGCTGGGAGACATTCTTAGCGGTGCAAAGGAAATCAACGGCGTGAAGCTTCTTACCAGAAGATTTGAAGGTGCAGATATTAATGACCTTAGAAGTCTTTCCGACGATATCAAGGCGGAAAACAGAGGAGTTATCATGGTATTTGCAGCTGTCAATGAGCCAAAGGTTACATTCATGGTATCCATTACAGATGATCTTCTTGATAGATATCATGCTGGTAAGATGATCAAAGAGATTGCGAAGGCTGCTGGCGGCGGCGGCGGCGGAAAGGCTGACATGGCCCAGGCCGGAGCAAAGGACAGTTCCAAGGTGGATGACGCATTCAAGGTTGCTGAATCTTTACTTTAAGGTTGTATTCCTTGGATGAAATGATATAATGGAATGAACAAAGGAGGTTCAACTATGGAAAGAAATACAATCGTCTTTAATGCAGAAAAACTGGAAAAGAAAACGACAAAAGAGGTTTTGAATGTTGTATATGATGCTCTGAGCGAAAGAGGATATAATGCAATTGATCAGATGGTAGGCTATATTCTTTCAGGAGACCCTTCATATATTACAAGTCATAATAATGCACGTAACATCATATCTAAACTGGATCGGGATGATGTAGTGGAAGAAATGCTTCGTGCATTCATTGAAAAATAGAAGCTATTGCATGGGGGCGGTTTTTCCGCCCCGTATTTTCATATGGAGAGAAAATGAAAAAGATTGGATTAGATGTGGGAGATAAGACCATCGGTGTTGCAGTTTCTGATGCGTTAAACATTACGGCGCAGGGAATTACAACCATCGAGAGGGTAGGAATCAAGAAGGATACAGGAACTGTCATGGACTATATCCGGGAATATGACTGTGATACGGTTGTCATCGGTCTTCCAAGGAGCATGAACGGTGAAGACAGCGAACAGACATTAAAGGTGCGCGAATTCAGAAATCGTCTGGAGAATAAAATGCGTTCCAATGGAATGGCCCATGTGAAGGTGGAATGGCAGGACGAAAGACTCACAACCATGATGGCGGAGCGTGTTCTCATCGAGGCGGACATGCGGCGTGAAAATAGAAAAGATATCAT
>JAZRWY010000032.1:0-4613 GCA_045599945.1 Anaerovoracaceae bacterium
GAAGAGGCAGCTGATCCAGAAGAGGACGAAGTTTCAGCCGCAGCAGAACCGGCAGTATTAGGTGCGCCTTCCTTAGATCCGGAAGAACCTGCATCTGAAGAGCCTCTGGCAGCACCACCGGCAGCGAAACCTGCAGCAAAACCTACAGCAAAACCTGCAGCACCTGCTGTAAAGAAGATTACAGTAGAAAAGGTGAAGGGCGTGAAGGCTGTTGCAAAGAATTCTACGACAATCACTGTATCCTGGAAGAAGGTAAAGAATGCAAAGGGATACAGAATCTACAGATATGATAAAGCAACAAAGAAGTATATACACATCAAGACATTTGTATCAGGCAATGTAACATCCTTTAAGAATACAAAACTGAAGGCAGGAACAAAATACACATATAAAGTTGCAGCTTTCAATGGAAAGGTATGTGGAAAGGTTTCAGCTACCGCATCGGCAACCACAAAATATACGGCAGGTGCAAGAGCCATTCAGCTTGCAAAGACCAAGCTTGGATGCAGATACAGATTGGGCTGTGTGGGTCCTAGAGTGTTTGACTGTTCCGGATTTGTATATTATGTTTTCTGTAAAAAAGGCGCCGGCAAGGTTAAATTCAAGAGATCGACAGCACAGGGCCAGTACAACCAGCTGAAGAAGTATAGAGTACGCGGTGGTCTGAAGAATGCAAAGAAGGGAGACATCCTCTTCTTCTCAAGCTCCGGAAAGACGCGCGGAATCTACCATACAGGCATCTATCTTGGAAACGGCATGATGATTCATGCAGCAAACCCACGCAAGGGTGTATGTTATTGCAAGACAAAGTATGTTCGTAAGGTATGCGCAGTTGTACGAATTGCAAAATAGGAAATGAAAAGGAGGTTCGATGGAACCTCCTTTTAGAATGCTATTCGGCATCTTTTTCACTATCTTCTTCTACGTCAACAATATCGCTCAGATAGGATACGCTGAACGGATCATTTTCTTCAGGTTTTTTTCTGGTATATCTGTCCTGATTCTTGTTGAAATATATGTATGCCGTGCATCCGACAACAAGAAATATGAAAATTATTACAAATGGCATTTTACCACCTCCGATTACCATCATTATACTTCCTCGGGACTGGATATGCAAATCAATAAAATGAAATCGTATATATTTTCAGAGGTATTTATGATAAAATAATATTAACTTTTGTGGAACAGGAGAAGGCTATGAGAAAAATTAGACTTGCAGTACTTTTTGGAGGAATGTCATCGGAACATGAGGTATCTTGTGTATCTGCTTCCTCGGTACTGAATCATTTGGACAAAGATAAATATGAAGTATTTAAAATCGGAATGACAAAGAGCGGAAAATGGTTTCTGACAGATGCATCTGCGGAAGAGATTGCTGATGGAAGCTGGGCGAAAAGAAGCAACAGACCGGCGTTCATATCACCGGACCGGGGAAATCGGGGACTGGTTGTTTTTAAGGATGACACATCCAACGTATATGATCTGGACTGCATCTTTCCGGTGGTCCATGGCAGAAACTGTGAGGACGGCGTACTTCAGGGACTGCTGGAATTATCCGGCATTCCATATGTTGGACCTGGCGTTGCAGCATCCGCATGCAGCATGGATAAATCCATCACAAAGCTGATCATTTCACAGACAGATGTCAAACAGGCAGATTTTGTTCTGGTATCGGCAGATGAAGTAAGCAGTAATCTGACCATGGCATGCGAGAAGGTGGAAGAACATTTCAGCGGCATGTATCCATTCTTCATCAAGCCGGCAAATGAAGGTTCCTCTGTTGGAATCTCTAAGGCGCACGACAGATCTGAACTGGAAAAGGGCCTTGCTCTGGCAGCGGAATATGACTGCCGGATTCTGGTAGAAGAGACCATCGTAGGAAGGGAAATAGAAACGGCGGTATTGGGAAATGACAACCCTCAGGTTGCGAAAGTTGGAGAAGTTCTTGCTGCCAATGAGTTCTATGACTATGAAGCAAAATATAATGATGTTGGTTCAGAAACAAAGATTCTGGACGATGTGCCGGAAGAAAAGCTGGCAGAGATTCAGGAGGCAGCCGTTACAGTATTCCGCGCCATGGGATGCAGAGGGCTTTCCAGAGTGGACTTTTTCCTGTCGGAGAATAACGAGGTCATTTTCAATGAACTTAATACACTTCCTGGATTCACTAGCATTTCCATGTATCCGATGATGTGGGATGCAACAGGCATTGGATACAGTGAATTATTGGACCGCCTGATAGAATATGCAATGGAAGGAAAATAGTATAGTGAAACGCTCCTGAAGGAGCGTTTTTTAAATGGAAGAAAGAGGTACAATTTCATCTGCACAGGAGGCAACGTATGAGGAATGGGTGACAAGTATGACGCATTTTCCTTCATTTGCTAGAGAACGGAATATCTTCATGATTTCCTTCTGCGTGGCATCATCCAGATTTCCGGTGGGCTCATCTGCCAGAATGATTTTTGGATTGTAGGAGAGTGCTCTGGCGATTGCTACTCTCTGCTGCTGCCCGCCGGAGAGTTTAAGCACCCTTCGGTCTGCTTCTTCCCTGGATATGCCAGTCTGTTCGAGAAGTGCATAAGCGTGTTCTCTTCTGTCTGTGATGGATACATTCGCGATATCCATGGAGAGTTCTACATTTTCCACAGCAGTCAATTTGTTCAGCAGATTGAAGTTCTGAAATACAACGCCGATATCACTGCTCCTATATTCGTACTTGTTCTTTTCTTTTAGAGGCTTGCCGTTGCAAAGAATTTCTCCGGATGTCGGTTCCCGAAGTCCGGACAAGATGGAAAGCAGTGTCGTCTTGCCTGCTCCCGATCTTCCGGTAATAGCATATAGTTTTCCGGTTTCAAAGGAGAGTGACAGTTTTTTCAGTACATCTCTTGTTTCATAGGAAAAACAGATATTCTCTAGTATTAATATTTCCATGGTACCTCCTTAATCTCTGTTCGTCAGAATGTCTAGAGGCTCGCACCTCATGATTGCAGTAACGGATGCCAGACCGGAAACGGCGGCAAGAAGGATGCAGCAAAGAAGAACCTTCAGAAGAAGAACAACATCTACAGAGGATGAAATATCTGACATATATTGACCAAACCCCGGCAGGTCAGGAGCAGCATTTTCCTGATCTGGTTGCGGCATTTCTCCTCCCGGTTCTCTGCCGAAAGCGTCGTTGCGCTCATTCATATCCTGCTGCTGCATTGTAGTCTGTGCAGCCATGAGTTTTTCTGTAACAGGGACCGAAACTGCAGCACCAAGACCTCCGCCAATGACTGTGCCGACAATGGCGATCATCAATATTTCACTGACGAACATTGTAGCAACTCTGCTTTTTTTCATTCCAATTGCAGTCAGCACGCCAATCTCATATTTCCTTTCTCTTGTACTGAAGATATTCAGTACACCAAGAACAACAATACCGATTCCGATGATGACAATCAGGAAATATTTTGCGTATCCGGAGAGATTTGTGAGAGGCGCCACGTTTCGTTCATATGCAGAGATGTCGGAAGAGGAAACGGCATAGCCGTCTTCAAGACCCATCTCTTTCACTTCCTTTGTGAAACTGTCATATGCATCTTTGTCTCCTAGAACGTAGGTGCCATTGATTTTACCGGTCTGGCTGATTCTTTTCGACAGCTTTTCAGCAGCCGCATAGGACATAAAGATGTTGTTGGCAGGATCAGCCCGGAGCCCTCCAAATGACATGGATGAACTGCTGTTGGTGTAGATACCGCAGATTTTTACGCTGCAAGTCTTGTCTTCGTCGTCTGGACTTACAAGTTTGATGGTATCACCGGTTTTCAGGCTGTTGTACTCTGCCAGTTCATCGGAGATGATGCATACCATATCTTCTGTGCCTTCTTCGAAGACTTCTCCGTTGTTGATCTTGCAGGTGCCTTCGGTGAATTCTGTCATGGCATCATCGGAAGAATAGCCGGTAATTTCAAAATCTGAAGAATTCATTTGCCCTTTGGGCATGTTATCTGGGCGGTTATCTTCAGAGCCTTCTTCTGATGTTGTATCAAATGGTTCCAGATTCTTTCCATCAAGAGAAAGTGTAAGAGTATAGTAGAAGGATTTCACAGACTTTGCTTCTGCATACTCTTTCAGTTGGTTCAAAGAAAGAGATTCCTTCATGGCATCTCGCATGGCACCCTTGTCGAATTCTTCGGGTTTTCCTTCCGGCTTTGCGCCTTTTTCCATTGCAGCCTGCCGGTCCGGAATGATTTGAGCTGTTATGTTCAGATTCTCTAATGCAGATTTCTCTGCATCAGAGGAAGACTGACGGATACATAGGCCGATGCATACGGAAAAGGCAATCAGCATGACAATAAGCCCAATCAGTATGCTCCGACCCTTGGAACGCAGTACGTTCCTTTGAGCATTTTTTATAATATACATTTGCTACCTCCATTGATTTCGTATGCCTATTGTATCCAATGAGTATAGAGATAGCATGGATGGTGCATATGTTTTTTTTGGCAAAAAAAACATAAAAATGACACAATACGATTCTTCCATAAAAAAGAAGCGTGATGTCTTGACAGAATAATTGTTTTTGAATTTTCAGGTTCTTGATTTTTAAGTCATACAAGTTATTG
>JAZRWY010000033.1:0-2911 GCA_045599945.1 Anaerovoracaceae bacterium
CTTGCAGCTGTAGCAGACCGCTTTGGCGGAAAGTATGTCAGAAAAATCATGGTTGCACCGCAGGGTCTGTATTCCGAGACAGATGAACTGAGAGCAGAAGAGATGGGAATCGAAGTAAGAGCAGAATGAAAATAAGAGCGCAGAGCGTAATCCTAAATCACGTCCTGCGCTGTTTTATTTTAGATGCGTTTCTGCCGCCATGAGACGGAAACTCAGGAGATGGTGATTCCCACAGCTACAAAAGCAATCACGTAAAGTGCGATAACCGCAATGCCGCCTGCAACAGCAAGTCTGTCTCCGTTTACTGAATGAATAAAGTTCTTCATGTTCTTGTCCTCCATTATCATTTTTATAAGGTTGGTAAAATGATTCATGAATCTTTCCTGTCGACAACTTTATCATAGCAGGCCGGAGGAGAAGTGGGAAGAAAGACAAAATGAAGAGGGTGAAAGAAATACTTCACGGCATCTGCTTTTTCAGATAATCGGCAAAAGCTTTTACGGATGCCGATGGATGACCGATGATGCCAAGCCCGATGGTTCTTTTAAGAGACGGTTCCATGTCAAGAAGAACGATATTATCGGGAAGTTTACCCATGCTTTTCAGACTCTGCTGCGGCAGAATGGTAATTCCCATGCCCTGAGAGACCATGTTGACGAGAATATAGTCATCATCGCTCCGGACCAGAGTCTTTCGTTTTGCCGGAAGGAGCAGCTTTTCATCAAGGGTGAGAACGGTGCCGAGCAGCAGATTGTATTCCAGAAGTTTCTCCTGAGAGATTGAGGTCTGATCTTCGAAAACCATGTCTTCCCGGAGGACTGCATAATAGTTTTCAGAGTAGAGCGGGTACCACCGGAAGGCAGGAACTATGGATTCTTCGCATAGAGCCATGTCCAGCTCTCCGTCAAGCATCCATTGCATGATGTCTTTTGTTCCGATGGAGATTTCAAAATCTGCTTCCGGATGCTCCCGCTGGTAGTTCCGGATGATTTTCGGAAGCCAGGTGTTGGCGATGCTGGAAAAAGTGCCAATCCGGATGGGTGCCTCTTTTCCAGCAGCGATATTGTCTGCCTCCTTCTGAAGAAGCCGCAGGGCCTGATCTGCCTGTATGATAAACGGCAGCAGTTTTTCGCCCTTCTGCGACAGGGAGATTCCGTTATGGGTCCTGTTGAAAAGTTCAAATCCGAATTCTGCCTCTACCACATTCATGGACTGGGCAACTGCAGACTGGGTGCAGCACAGTTCTTCTGCAGCTTTGCTGAAGCTTCCCTTGCGGATGGCTGTCAGCAGAGTTTCAAGTTTTCTGTCGTCCATTCTGAACACCTCCTTTTCTTTATAGAATAGCAGAGAGGAGGCAAAAGAAGAAGACAGCATTTATGAAGGAGTCATTACTGTTTCTAATGGACAGAAGAATGCATGGAAGAATGGGAGCACAAGATGTTGTATTCAAACGCAAAGATTGGTCTTCAAAACCACGAAAGTCAAGAAATTTCAAGGGCTCGGGAAATATTCTGAATTTTTCAATTGGACGGAAAGTTCCTTTACTTTTTGTGGCTAGATGATATAATCAAAATGATGGTGTATGGGCATCAATAATTGATGAAAAAATTCATCATCGCGCATCCGTTATTGCAATGTTATCTTTTTAACATTTAATATAAAAAATTTTTAAGGAGCGGTGGAAAGTATGGACTTTTCGTTAACTAAAGAACAGAAATTACTTAAAAAAGTAGCTGCTCAGTTTGCAGAAGAAGAACTTGAACCAGTAGCAGCAGAAGTGGACGAATCACATGAATTCCCTTGGGACAACTTCCAGAAGATGGCTAAAGTTGGTTTCACAGGAATCGGCGTTCCAAGAGAATACGGCGGAGTTGGCGGCGGAATGCTGGAAAAGGTTATCGCTGTATCAGAATTCGCAAAGGTATGCATGACATCAGCAGCATGTCTTTCCATTCATCTGATTGCTCCACATGCAATCGTTGACTATGGTACTGAAGAGCAGAAGCAGAAGTATCTTCCTAGACTTACAAAGGGCGGTACATTAGGTGCTTTCGCATTAACAGAACCAGGCGCAGGTTCAGATGCCGCTGCAGTTAAGACTGTTGCTGTATATGATCCTGAAACAGATGAATACATCCTGAACGGAACAAAGTGCTTCATCACTGGCGGATCAAGAGCAGACATCCTTGTTATCTTCGCTCTTACAGAACCGGAAAAGAAGACCAGAGGAATGACAGCATTCATCGTTGAAAGAGAATTCGAAGGCTTCTCACACGGCAAGATCGAAAACAAGATGGGTCTTTGCGGATCAGAAACTGCAGAACTTATTTTAGAAGACTGCAGAGTTCCTGCTAAGAACATCCTTGGCAAGCCAGGTAAGGGATTCAAGATCGCCATGGAAGCTCTTGACGGAGCCAGAGTTGGTGTTGGCGCACAGGGAATGGGCGTTGCAGAAGGCGCTATCAACCTTGCTGTTAAGTACACCCACGAAAGAGAGCAGTTCGGCGCTCCTATCGCAAACTTACAGGGTATCCAGTGGTACCTTGCTGACATGGCAACAAAGACAGAAGCAGCTAAGTGCTTAGTATACTATGCAGCTTATCTTGCAGACAATGGTCTTCCATATAACAAGGTTGGTGCAATGTGTAAGTTAAACGCAGCTGAAAATGCACGTTATGTTACAAACCTTGCACTTCAGATCCACGGTGGATATGGATACATGAAGGATTACCCTCTTGAAAGAATGTACAGAGATGCTAAGATCACTGAAATCTATGAAGGTACTTCAGAAATCCATAAGGTAGTTATTTCCAGAGCAGTATTAAGTGGTAAATAAGGAGGACAGTATCAAATGAGAATTTATGTTTGTGTAAAGCAGGTTCCGGATACTTCCGGTACAGTAGCCGTTCAC
>JAZRWY010000034.1:0-2039 GCA_045599945.1 Anaerovoracaceae bacterium
GCAGTTTTCAATGTACATGCCGCATCAGCGACAGCCTGTATAGAATACCACCTTTCGGCATCTGTGTCAATAAGTTTTTTAAACTTTCTGGACAAATTTGAATATTCCTCAGGGCCGTCCTGCGACAGCTTCTATATACTAACAAAAGAGAAACCCTCTGTCAAGAAGATTTCCCTCTGTTTTTTAAGTTCTAATTTTCATACAATTCCGCCTTCGGATACTTACTTCCTGTCAGAATCCATCAGGCATGAATATGCAAGACAGATAGTTTTCTACTCATCTTTTAATCATATTGTGGATACACTTTACCGCGTGCTTCAGTCAAATGCTCATACTTTTCAGATTATACTCTTCAGCATGCATATTATAATGCGGTCTCAATTACATTCTATCGGGCAAGCATTCTTACCGGCATATTGGGGTTGAAAGCAGACTGCACCTCTGTCAGTACAAGCCATCTGTTCCCAACTCCAAATGCAATATCATTCTTGACCGATTCAAGTGTAGGAATCTTGATTTCTTCCTCTGTCTCCTCATTACCGAGCGCGTAATACAGTTCTCCTTTCCTGTAACAAAAGAAAAAGGATATACGAGATTTCTCTCATATATCCTCATGCACTATCTATCTGCAAGTGGCCCGGCCGGATACGACCTGTATTCATTGTATCCCTTCCGGCTTCTTTTGTCAGCATATGTTTCGAACATATACCCCTTTTTCATATCATTCATCCTTAATCAGATAGGAATATACAAGATAGGCTGTCTTTAGGGTATCATGTATGATACTTCCATTCTCATAAGTTATAACGCTGTCTGATATGATATCAACTCCCGAAAGGTCGTCTGAATCCGTATCTAGAATAACAACCTCCTTGTTTTCCTTCTCTCTGTAAACATCCAGTACAGCCTGGCATATCTCTCCATTGTTGGCAAGAACGACATCAACCTTATGGCTTCCAAGATAGCTGTTGATCTCACGTATGTGATCCCCTACCGTATATCCGTCAGTTTCACCCGGCTGGGTAACAATGTTGGATATGTATAATATGGGAGCATCCGTCTGATCCAAGGCATCACGCACCTCATCCGCAATGAGATGCGGAATCAGACTCGTATACAGGCTTCCGGGGCTTAAAATGACCAGATCCGCTTCATCTATGCAGCCCAGAATCTCAGGCGTCACCCGTATGTCATGGTCATAGGTAACATACTCTATATCCCTGATATTTTTTCCGACTTCCTCTTCTCCATAATATAGGCAGTCTGATCCATGTCCGATCAGTTCTACTTTTTCTTCCGTCAGCGGCAGAACCGTCCCCCGGATATTCAGAAGATCCGCCATGTATCTGGTTGCCTCCGAAAGATCCCCTTTCAGATCAATCAATGCTGCAAGCAGTATGTTTCTTACCGGATGGTTGTATAGGGTTCCATCCTTCTGAAATCTGTATGACAGCAGATTTACCAGTTCCTCATCCACATTGGACATGGATAGAAGAACCTTTCCCAGGTCTCCTACTGCCGGTATATTGAGTTCTTCCTTGAGCACTCCTGTGCTGCTTCCGTTATCACTGACTGCAATGACTGCAGTCACATCAACCGGGAACTGCTTCAGTCCGCCCAGTATGGCGGAAAGACCGGTTCCTCCGCCGAATATTACAATCTTCTTCATTTTTTCTCAGATTACACTTCCTCATGGTTCATGGAACATGTCCCGTTTTTCTTCAAACGCCTGCTGCAAACGCATGGCTTTAAGATAGTATACCACAGATGGAATGTTTTTGTCCTGCAGACTTCTTTGGATTCTTTCTCTTTCCTCAATATTTTTCAGCAGCGCTGCATACGGATACGCCGCTCGCTTTACATTCTCTAGCACATAGTCCTTAACATTAAGAACAGGAAAATCGAGTAGGGACTACTTTTCCATAGTCCCTCTCACACCACGGAGCGTGCCGTTCGGCACTCCGCGGTTCAACTTAAATAATAATCTAGACAACTGAGAAGTCCTCGCCTTGCGAGGATTTCTTTATTGATTCGACGGA
>JAZRWY010000035.1:0-12579 GCA_045599945.1 Anaerovoracaceae bacterium
AACAGGCGTTACCGGACCTGAATCGGTAACGCCTGTTTTTCTGTGATGCTTTGTTACTATTATTTTCTAAGTTTTTCAATGAGCCTCTCCATGTCCTCGAAGAGTGGCCCCTCAAGGCATATTCTTTCATCTGTAACGGGATGATTAAATTCCAGATATCTGGAATGAAGCATCTGCCGGGAAGCAAGGAAAGGATCCTCACCTCCATAGAGGATGTCTCCAAGGACAGGATATCCGATATGAGCCATGTGAACCCTGATCTGATGTGTTCGTCCGGTTTCGAGGAGTAACTCGACGAGAGAGTGTTTTTTGTACCTCTCAAGGACAGTATAGTGGGTGACAGAAGGATATCCTCCTTCCAGCATGACACCACGTTCCACATGTTCCGGGTCCGGCCTTCCGATTGGAACATCAATGGTTCCATGATCTTCCGCTACAATACCCTTTACAATGGCGACATATCTTTTTCTTACGGTATTTGCCTTCATCTGCTTCATGAAGCTGTCCTGCGTGTGTGATCTTTTGGCAACCACCAGAAGTCCGGAGGTGTCCATGTCCAGCCGGTTGGCAAATCTCACTTTGAAGACCTGTCCGGTCTCCTCCATGTAGTGCTGAATGCCGTTGGCCATGGTATGGGTCGGATGTCCTCTGGTCGGATGAACGATGATTCCGGGCTGCTTATTGACCACAAGCACATCATCATCTTCATATACCGGATATACCGGAATTGTCGGGTCCGGCTCAAAGTCTGACTTTTCATCGGGAAGGACAACCGTGAGTTCATCTCCGATTGCGCCTTTTACCCAGCCGGGGTAGGATATGCCGTTCAGATAGGTTGCCTGATTCTTCTTTACTTTTGTCATGAGCCTGGAAGAAAAATGAAACTCTCTTTTTACAATATTCCGGATGGGAGTATCGATATCTTCCTCGGTAATGATATATCTGAATGTTTTCATTTCAAACTGCTCCTATAGGAATTTTTCCATAACCTTATTCCAGAAGTCGTAGCCTTCGAATCGGAGAACATTGACTGTTTTGCTGGAAAGCTCCACACGGATTTCCGTGATATTCTCATAATAGGATTCGCAGCTGTCGTTTGTAATGAGAAGGGTTCTTTTATCCCTGTAATTTCTTGGTGTAATAATAATCGGGATATCCATGGGAACAATCATGCTCGATGTAAAGGAACGATAGGCATTGGTATTCATCGGCGAAATCGGTGTAACCTGAAGGGCGCGGATGCGTGGATCCACGATGCTCCCATGAAGGGAATAGTTGTATGCTGTAGATCCTGCTGGCGTTGAAATCAGAACACCGTCACCGGAGAATTTTTCCATGAACGAATCACCGATGCAGATATCCAGATGTGTTGTATGGTTGACATGTGCACCGCGGATTACAATTTCATTGAGACCTCTATGGACATATTCATCTGTCTCCGTCTGAATGGTAGCTTTTACTGTGGAAAGCTCCTGGATTGTATAATCTCCCCGGACATATGATTCTACAAAGAATCCGATATCATCCGGATCCACTTCCTGGAAGAATCCAAGATGCCCTGTATTAATTCCGATAAAAGGAATGGTAGGGAAGTTGTGTTCCTGGATTGCTTTCAGAAGCCTTCCGTCTCCGCCGATGGTAATATTGAGCTCAGCGGTTTTATCATAAGTTTCCGGAAGGATGAACCCCGCGTTTTCCAGTTCTTTTTTCAGAAGTCCGGCGACTTCTGCAGAATATGAGTTATTGTTTTTTATGATATTAATCACTCTTGCCATAACAGTTCCTCAAACTCGTCAACGAGTTTCTCAAATACTTTCATTGCATCTTCAATTGGTTTTGTTTCTGCCATGTCCACGCCGGCAATCTTCAGAAGTTCAATCGGATGATTGCTGTCTCCGGTGGTCAGAAACTCTTTATATTTCTCCGGACTGTCCTTCAGAATCATTTCAGATATTGCAGTTGCTGCAGAATAGCCGGTTGCATACTGGTAGACATAGAAGGCGTTATAGAAATGGGGAATTCTTGACCACTCATAACGGATGTATTCATCGTCAGAAACAGCATCCCCGAAATATTTTCTGTTCAGTTCTTCGTAGGTATCATTCAGATAATCTGCCGTCAGAGGATTTCCAGCCTCCACATGCTTATGGGTCAGATCTTCAAATTCTGCGAACATGGTCTGACGGAACAGTGTGGTTCTGAATTCTTCGATGTGCATGTTGATGAGATACTTCTTCATCTCAGGATCATCCGTATGGTCCATAAGATAATGCATCAATAGAGATTCATTGACAGTCGATGCCACCTCAGCGGTAAAAATGGAATGTGAACCATAGATAAAGGGCTGAACTTCTCTGGTATAGCTCGAATGCATGGAGTGACCCATCTCGTGGACCAGAGTAAATGCATCTTTTAATGTTCCTGCAAAATTCATCAGGATATACGGCATGGAGTCATAGGAACCGAAGCTGTATGCACCGCTTGTCTTGCCTTCATTTTCAAAGACATCAATCCATCCCGCGGAGATTCCCCGGTTCATCCGTTCCAGATATTCTTCTCCTAGCGGCGCCAGCGCCTTGTTTGCCAATTCAACCGTTTCTTCAAATGTCATTTCCTGTTTTGGCAGCTTCACAAGAGGAACATAGACATCATGCATTTTCAGTTCATCAAGCTCCAGAATCTTTTTTCTCAGTTCCAGATATCTGTGGAGCACCGGCAGATAGCTGTTTACGACCTGAATCAGATGGTCGTAGACTTCTCCCGGAATGTTATCGCCGGAAAGTGCTGCAGCTCTTGCACTGTCAAACTTTCTGAGTCTAGCACCGACCACATCCGTCTTCACATTGTAGGAATAGGCGGATGATATGGTATTGATATGATTCTTAAAGGTCTCATACATATGAGTGAATGCTTCTTTTCTGACATTCCTGTCATGAGATTCCATGTAACGGATATAGTTTCCATGGGTCAGTTCCACCTGCTTTCCGTCTTCATCTGTAATGGTGCCGAATGTAAGGTCTGCATTGTTCAGCATGGTAAAGATGTCCTGCGGTCCGCCCAGCACTTCTCCAAGCTGTGCGAGAATGTTTTCTTCTGCCGCGGTCAGAATATGCTGTTTCTGCCGTAATACCTCCTTTAGGTAGAATTCGTAGAGTTTTAGACCTTCTTCCTCTTCAAGAAACAAAAGAATCTTCGCTTCATCGGCTGCCAGAAGTTCCGGTGTAAAAAAAGCGGAGGTAGCCTGCACCTTTGCAATGGCAGCATGGCACCGGTCTGTCATGCCCTGGTATCTGGAGACCGAATTGTCTTCGTCTCTTCTCATCCTGGCATATACATAGGCTTTTTCAAGAGCCAGCCACATTTCATCCTTTTTCTGAAGTGCTTCCAGTAGAATGGACGCGCTTTCCGTGAGCCTTCCGGCATATCCGAGAAACTCTTCTGAGAGGTTTTGTGCTTTTTTCAGGTCTTCCTCCCAGAGATTTTCATCCGGATACATGGCTTCAATGTTCCATTTGTATCTGTCATCTATATCTATTCTCTTTGTCATTTTTAGCCTCCGTAGTTGAATATTGTCCGATTTTCCATTATACTGACAACATATTATATCATAAATATCATGGCAGGAGAAACAATAATGGAATTCAGTCACTTATTTGAAATACTAGATATCGAAGAAATCGAAGACTTTAAATATTTCGATAATCTTGCAGCGCTTCTGGAAACAGAAGAAGATCTGGAGTTTGAGGAGATCTATCAGCTGATCAGCCAGGTGGATCTGGAGAGCCTTTCGGGACTGATCAAAGATTATTTTGAAGATATGATGAGCGGCATACCCGATGATGAAACAGAGCTTTTCATGCTTGTGGATAACATTCAGAGAGCACTTCTTGGCATATGTGCAAATCCGGAGGATGAAAACCAGCTGGTGCATCTGACAGAAGAGATCTGCAAGTTCAGAAACTGGTACAATTTTGATACGGATGTCATATGTACCAATCAGAAGAATGGTGATAAACAGATTTTAAGGATCAAAGACGCACTGATTGTCTACCGGATGGAAAAACTCAGACAGGCAAGGTGTTTCTATGATTTTTCTGACTGCCTGAACTATGAACTGGATGAATATGTGATCTCTCTGGGAGCCCCTGAAGAGTACGACAGCTATGACTATACTTCAGGCAGGGAGGAGGAAGCACTTCTGGAAAGCGACTTCCTTTATGATGATGAATATAGAGATGAGCAGTAGTTACAGAAAAGGGATTCTGGCAGCGCTTTCCTGCGCCGTCTTATGGGGTGTTCTGCCCCTGTACTGGCAGAGTCTCCGGCCCATACCTTCCGATGTCATCATCTATTACAGAATTTTCCTTGTAGGTCTGGTCTGTTTCCTGGCTTCCCTTGGAATCTATGGATGGAAAGAGATCATCGCGCCATTCAAGGATAAAAAATTGATCCTAAGAACAGCTTTTGCTGGACTGGTTGTAACTTTTAACTGGTCTCTGTATATCTGGGCCATCAATGCAGATTTCGTCATCCAGACGGCAATCGGCTACTACATCGAGCCGCTGGTTGTCTGCCTGTTCGGCTTTATCATATTCAAGGAAGAATTGGAAAAGCATGTTGCCATTGCACTTTCTTTTGCCGCCATGGGACTCATTGTCATATTGATTCATTTCGGACAGTTTCCATCCATAGCACTGGGGCTTTCCGTATCTTTTGCAGTCTATGCGGCTTTGAAGAAGACCAATCACATGCCGCCTCTGATCTCATTGTTTTATGAGACGGTTTTTCTGATGCCCATTGCACTAGGTATCATTCTATATCTGGAAGCTACAGGAGTAGGCGCACTTGGAGCAGGAGAGCCATACCAATATGGTCTCATGCTTCTTTGCGGACTTCTCACAGCCATACCGCTTGGACTGTTTGGATTCAGTACCCAGCGGTGTCCGCTGTCTGTACTGGGGCTCATTGAATATGTTTCACCATCCATTACACTGCTTCTTGGCATTTTTGTAATGGGAGAACCATTTGACAGGATTCAGCTCATATCTTTTATCATTATCTGGATCGGACTTATATTCTTTACAAAAGGAGAAATGCAAAATGACAGAATTAAAGAAAGCAATATTTGAAGAACGTGAAGGCTATGACAGATTTTCTTTTCCTGAAAATCTGATCCGTGTAACAGCAGGAACAGGAGGAGAAGCCATCCTTCTTGATACTTTTGAAAAGACGGCGCTCTTTGATACCGGCATGGCATACTGCGCCGGGGAGATGTGTCAGAATCTCAGAAAGGCACTGAACGGAAGACCTCTCGATTACATCTTCATCTCCCACAGCCATTATGATCACATGGGAGCTTTATCCCATGTGCAGAAGGAATTTCCGGAGGCGAAAGTTGCTGCTTCTGCAAAAGCCGCCAAGGTATTTTCCTCTGCAACAGCAAGAAGCGTCATGAATGCGCTTTCCAATGAAGCAAGAGAGCTTTATTCCGATCGAAAAGATGAAGTTGTCATTGGAGACATGCATGTGGATCTCATCTGTGGAGAAGGAGACATCGTCGACCTTGGCGGAGCAGAAGTAAAGGTCTATGAAACAAAAGGGCATACGGACTGCTGTCTTTCCTATCTGGTGGAACCAATCAGCGTTCTTTTTACATCAGAGAGTACAGGCGTCGTTCAGGACCGGTTCACCGTAACTTCTGCAATTCTCAAATCTTATGATGACTGCGTGGCATCTGCAGAAAAATGCAGAGACCTTCATGCTGTCCATCTGATCATTCCGCATTATGGATATATTCCTTCCGAAGCAAATGAAACATATTTCAGCAGATTTCTGGAAGAAATCAAAGCAGAAAAAGATTTTGTTCAGAGCTGGTATGCAAAAGGTCTTTCGGAAGAAGAAGTTCTTGAAAAATATACCGAAAGAAACTGGACCAGTGAGCGGGAAAAAGAGCAGCCCATTGAAGCATTTCTTACCAATGCCAGAGTTACGGTAAAGGTGCTGAAATGAGTAGAACCGTCAGATGCTCCATCCTGATCGCTGCAGCAGTCCTGGTACTTTCCGCCGTCATCTTCCTGGTTCCGCAGGTTCATGAGAATCAGTGTAAAGGCAGAATCTGTGATGATGTGGACGAACATTTCCTCAATGCAGTCCTTCTCATTGTCGGAGAGAATGCATCAGCCGATGGATTAGTATCATATAGCGCAGGAGCGTCCGGTTTTGTTGTGAAGAAAAGCGGAAATACATATTATGCGGTAACAGCATGTCATGTGGTGGACGGAAATGACAGAAACCTGGCAATCTCCTACGGGACTCCCGGATACAGGGAATATAACGGGGAAGAGGATGTGCATCTTTCGGCAGCAGAGTATTATGATCTTTTTCCGGAACTTTCTGTCATCCAGAGAGATGAAGAAAATGATCTGGCACTGGTGTCCTTCGTCTCTGATTACAGATTTGACATGCTTTCCATTTCACCTTCCGGCGCTCAGAAAGGAGAATCTGTCCGCTCCATCGGACATCCGGTTAATGCTGATCTGAAGCATTTTACCTGCTATAGCGGCAGAATGAAAAGTGATGAAGAAAAGGATATCACCTTTGGCGGACGGGAATCCCAGAAGGTCCTGATTCATGATGCATTTACGGATAACGGCTCCAGCGGCGGACCTGTCATCAATGACAAAGGAGAGGTTGTCGGCATGAATGTTGGAGGAGGAGAAACCATTCTCGGTCATTTTCGCTGCTCGTACATGGTATCTGCAGAGAACCTGCAGAAACTGCTGGAACCATTGAAATAATCAAGACTCTACCTTACGTAGGTGGAGTTTTTTCTTTTGGAAAGATACACTTGGGGAGAAAGGAAGGTGAAAAAATGTTTACACCCATAGATTTCAAAACATGGAACAGAAGAGAAATCTTCTATTATTTCAGCGAGATGGCGCCAACCGGATATTCGCTTACAGTAGACCTTGACATTACAGAATTCAGGAAAAGAGTAAAAGAAAAAGAATGCAGATTTTTCCCTGCATATCTCTGGCTGGTAACGAAATGTCTGATGGAGCAGGAGGAATTCAAGCTGGCTTATGAAGATGAGGTTCTTGGCTACTATGATACATTGACTCCGCTTTATGCGGCCTATCATGAGGATGATCATACCTTTTCTCTCATGTGGACAGAATATGATGAGGATTTTGAAACATTTCATGCTTCATATCTTAAGAATCAGGATAGCTTTGGAGCGAATCACGGCATTCTTTCTCAGCCTAAGACACCTCCGCCGCCCAATGCATATACGGTATCCTGCGTTCCGTGGATCAGCTTTTCTCACTTTGCTGTTCACAGCTATGAGAATAAAAAGTATTTCTTTCCATCCGTAGAAGCTGGAAAATTCAGAGCAGAAGGGGAGCGCCTTCTGATGCCGCTTTCCATCACCTGCCATCATGCCGCTGCCGACGGATATCACGTACAGCTGTTTCTTCAAAGACTGCAGGAGGAAATGGATAAATTTTAAGCCGCAGGATGCGGCTTTTATTTCTGTTTCACATATTCTGTCAGAGTGTTGGAAACATCTTCCCAGTTTTCGATGGATACGCTAATGGAAACGGCATGCGCGTCTGGATTGATTTCCTTTAGGATGCTGCATTCATGGGTCCGGAAAACAGATGACGCATCCGGAAGTTTGGTCCCTGCAGATTCGGCAGCCTGATTTAGTGAAGCAAGGAAATCCGAATCTTCCGGTTCATTCCACTGCTGGTTGTCCTGGATCTTATGGTAGCTGAAACCGGAAATCTTCGACAGTGTACGGACCGAATCATCCATTTCTGCAAGAATGGAATCTTCTTTACTGAATGTCTTCATTCTGACCGTGCAGGTGCCATCCTGTATATTGATGCCCGCAATATTTGAATAGGCCAGGCATTCACCGGTCTGTTCATGCTCTGCATAGGAGCCTGTTATCATGGTATATAGAAGAGAAATCATCTGGTCAGTGTCCTCCTGGGCGAATACCTTCTTCGGAGTATCCACAATTTCATAAGTGTACTGTGCGTTAGGTTCCTGATCCTTCCATTTTTTATCGAACTTTTCAATGGCCTTATCCAGTTTCTTTTCAAACTTCTCCTGATCGTTTCTGGAAATGGATACAATGGCTGTAGCCTTCCGGGAATAGGAGTCATAGCCTGAGCCGCCCTTGAAATATGAAAGATCATATAAAAGGCCGCTCGTCTTACAGCCTGCAAGAAGGGACGATATGTTCAGAATGGCATTGGGGTGTGAATCTTCCGTGCTGTTTATGTTTTCTCCCTTTAATCCTTTGATCTTGATCCGGTAGGAAAGATCAAATCTCTGATCGGTCTTCTGAATGTCCTTCGTCAATTGATATGAGGAAGATGCCGCGCAGGAGAGAATCAGTGCCGGTTTTTCCGAATATTCCAGATAGATGATCCGGTCACAGGATGTAATATCTTCCGGCAGAAGCTTCGTTTTTCCTTCCGGAGCCAGTACGCCGTATACTTTTGTGTGCTGCGGCAGATACTTCATGAGATAGAGCATGACAGATACATATTCTGTATCATTCAGGTCTGCAGTTTCCGGGATGGTGCATATGAATGCAGCCGGCGGAGTCTTGCCATATCCTTTGGAGGCATCTTTTGTCATGATCAGAATGCCGTTTTCTGTCAGATGGCTGGAAATCTTTTCATTTTCTGACCAGCCGGATACATAGGATATAATATCTGTATCATCAAAGTCATCGCCAAGAGATGTAATCATTGCATCATACTGGGCTGCCAGAAGCTCTTCGGGAGTCGGCACATTTGCCTCTTCATCCTCCTGATTCTGACAGGAACAAAAGGACAGCAGCAGAATTGTCAACAATAATAATGTTATGTATTTTAAGTTACGACTCATATTTTACTCCTATTTTATCCAAAATGGTTTATTTCTCTGCATAAATCATATATAATGATACCATAGCAGAAGGTATTTTTTAAGTATTTGAGGAAAAATTCATGGAAACAAGAAATTTAAACATCAGAAATTCAGAATTCGAAGACTGCCAGTATTTTGCATCCTGGGAGGTAAATCCCGATGTTACCCGCTACTTTTCCATCAGTAACGGACAGACATACGCAGATACAGCTACTAAGTTTGTTTTACAGGATCATGATGAGACCATGCTGCTTTTTACCATCATGAGCAAACATACCAATAAACCGATCGGCAGAATTGTCATTTCTGACATCAATAAGGAGTATGATTCCTTAAACATCTTCCGGATGTACATTGCCAGCCCTGAAGATAGAGGAAAGGGCTATGGTACGGAAGCGCTGACTGCTTTTCTGGAATATGCTTTTATCAATATGCACATGGAACGTGTTACCATCGACTATTTTGCAGATAATGACGGTGCGGCCCATATCTACAGAAGGCTCGGCTTTAAAGATGAAGGGACTCTGAGGAACGGCTGCAAGAAAAACGGAAAGTATTTCAGTCTGAATAAGATGTCCATGCTCCGAACGGAATTTTTCGAAAACAGAAATAGATAAATGCAGTAATTGCAAGGGACCTGGTAGCAAGGTCTCTTTTTTTGTTCAAAAAAACAGTTGACAATTGTGTGTTTTCGTATTTTAATAAGAAGAGCGCCACAAGATATAGTGGTATAAAACGGAAAATAATTATCATCACATACAAAATAAAAGGAGTTTCAGTATGCGTACCATTACAAAGATCAGAAAAAGAGACGGACGAATTGTAGACTTTGATCGTACAAAGATTGCAGATGCAATATTTAAGGCTGCACAGGTTCTTGGCGGAAGAGACAAGGACATGGCAGAAGAGCTGTCCATAGAAATTGAAGCATTCCTCTGTGACAAATACGGGGATGAAATACCTACAGTAGAACAGATTCAGGACGCTGTTGAAAAAGTCATGATTGAAAACGGTCATGCAAGAACAGCAAAGGAATATATCCTGTACAGAGCAGAACGTACAAGAATGAGAGACATGAATACCCGTCTCATGCATACTTATGACGACCTGACATTCCAGGATGCAAAAGATAATGACATCAAGAGAGAAAATGCCAACATAGACGGCGACACTGCCATGGGAACCATGCTGAAGTTCGGTTCGGAAGGCTCTAAGGAATACTATAAAATGAGAGTCCTCAAGCCAAGCCATGCAAGAGCGCACGAAGAAGGAGACATTCATATCCATGACATGGACTTCCTTGCACTGACCATGACATGCTGTCAGATCGACCTTGTAAAGCTCCTGAAGGATGGTTTCAGCACCGGCCATGGTCATTTAAGAGAGCCACAGAGCATCGAAAGCTATGCTGCACTTGCATGCATTGCCATCCAGTCTGACCAGAACGACCAGCACGGCGGACAGTCCGTTCCAAACTTCGATTATGCAATGGCTGTCGGCGTAAGAAAGTCTTACAAGAAGGCATATTGGAAAAACCTTGCAACCATCATCGATTTCATGTATGACATCGACGATCAGGAAGAACAGGTGAAGAATATCGGGCTTGAAATCGAAAAGGAACACGGCGTTTTTCCTTGCATGGCATGGGACAACAATTATCTGGAACTGGAAAAGGAAAAGCTCCAGGAGCTTCTCCCGGATGCAGACATTGAACGTCTTCAGAAGAAAGCCATCAAATTTGCAGATGAAGAAATCGAAAGAAGGACCTACCAGGCAATGGAAGCATTCATTCATAATCTGAATACCATGCATTCCAGAGCCGGCGCACAGGTACCGTTCTCATCCATCAACTACGGAACAGACACATCTCCGGAAGGAAGACTTGTCATGAAGTCTGTCATGCTTGCAACACAGGCAGGACTTGGAAACGGCGAAACTCCAATCTTCCCGATCCAGATTTTCAAAGTAAAGGAAGGAAAGACATATAATCCGGAAGATCCGAACTATGATCTTTTCAAACTGGCCTGTGAAACATCTGCGAAGAGACTGTTCCCGAATTTCTCATTCCTGGATGCTCCATATAACATTGCATACTACAAGGAAGGAAATCCGAATACGGAATGTGCATACATGGGATGCCGTACAAGAGTCATTGCAAACAACCACGATCCTTCGAGAGAAATCGTAACAGGAAGAGGAAACCTTTCTTTTACATCCATTAATCTTCCAAGACTTGCCATCAAGTCAAAGGGAGACATCGATCTGTTCTTTGAACTTCTGGATCAGAAAATCGATCTTGTCATCGACCAGCTCAACGAAAGATTTAAGATTCAGTGCTCAAAGAAAGTAAAGAACTTCCCGTTCCTGATGGGTCAGGGTGTATGGATTGATTCCGATAAGCTAGGTCCGAATGATTCCATTGAAGAAGTCATCAGACACGGTACACTCACCATGGGATTCATCGGACTGGCAGAATGTCTGAAATCATTGACAGGATACCATCATGGCGAATCCGAGGATGCTCAGAAGCTGGGTCTTGAAATTGTAGGCTACATGAGAAAGAGAATGGATGAAGAAGGCAGAAAGACCGGACTGAACTATTCACTGATCGGTACTCCTGCAGAAGGACTTTCCGGAAGATTCACCCGTCTGGACCAGAAAAAGTATGGCATCATGGAAGGCATTACCGATAGAGAATACTATACAAACTCTTTCCATATTCCGGTATATTACAATATCAATGCATTTGATAAAATCAAACTGGAGGCTCCATACCATGAACTGACCAATGGCGGACACATCTCATACATCGAACTGGACGGCGATCCGATGAAGAATCTGGATGCGTTTGAACAGGTTGTAAGGTGCATGAAGGAAAGCGGTGTAGGATACGGTTCTATCAACCATCCGGTTGACAGAGACCCTGTCTGCGGATATACAGGAGTCATCGATAATGTATGTCCAATGTGCGGACGTACCGAGGATGAACACGATGTGGGCTTTGAAAGAATCAGAAGAATCACAGGATATCTGGTTGGCACCATGGACATGTGGAATGATGCAAAGACAGCGGAGGAGAGAGACCGTGTAAAGCATTCCCTTGGCGACGGCAGCGTAGAAAGAATCTAGATTAAATCGCATACATCACAAAAAAGGCGGCCGCAGGCCGCCTTGACTTTACGGAGAATAAAATGGAAAAAGCAGAGACCATAAGAATTGCAGGAGTCGTAAGAGAAAGCATCGTGGATGGACCGGGGATCCGTTTTGCCATCTTCTGTCAGGGATGTCCCCATCACTGCGAAGGCTGCCACAATCCGGAGTCCCATGATTATAACGGAGGCTATGACTGCAGCATTGACCGGATTCTTGAGGAGATTGACAAGAATCCGCTGCTCAGAGGCGTTACCTTCAGCGGCGGCGAACCATTTACAAAGGCAAAAGAATTTGCATATATTGGTGAGAAACTTCATGAAAGAGGTCTGGATGTCACCACATTTACGGGTTTTACCTATGAACAGCTTCTCGACATGAATGATCAGAATGTCATGAATCTGCTGAAAATGACAGATCTTCTCATTGACGGAAAATATGAAAAGGAACGTAGAGATCTCACTCTGAAATTCCGTGGAAGCCAGAATCAGAGAATCATTG
>JAZRWY010000036.1:0-16657 GCA_045599945.1 Anaerovoracaceae bacterium
CGGATACAGACCACAGTTCTATTTCAGAACAACAGACGTAACAGGCGATCTTCAGCTTCCAGAAGGCACAGAGATGTGCATGCCAGGAGATAACATCACAATGACAATCAAGCTGATCACACCAATCGCTATCGAAGAAGGGCTTAGATTCGCTATCAGAGAAGGCGGCAGAACAGTAGGTTCCGGCGTTGTAACTGAAGTTATCGAATAGTCATTTGCGTTTAGCACTTTCAGAATCCGGGGCAGTTGCTCCGGATTCTTTTTTCTTTCCTGATTATGTGGTACAATGATGCATGTTATATAAATCTGGAAGGAGAAACGGATGGACATCACTATGTCACCATTGGCAATTCAATTAATAGGCTTTGTTGGTACGGGACTGTTTCTGGCATCCTATCAGTGCAGAAAGAATAAGCACCTGTTTTTCTTTCAGGCGCTGGCATACTTCTTCTACGCGGTGCATTTCCTGCTTCTGGGAGCAGTGACAGGTGCGGTGAGCCTTGCCGTCAATCTGCTGCGTTCGATTCTTCTCAGCACGAATTTCAGAATTGCACACAGCAAAGGAATGTGTGCGGCGCTCTGCGGTCTTCAGGTGATTGTCTCGCTTGCCACATGGGACCGGTGGATTTCTCTCATTCCATGTGCGGCCAACATCATTGCAACCATCGGAGGATATACGCATAATCCGCAGAAAATCCGGCTTGCCATCATGTGCGGGAACTCGCCGCTATGGATTGTCTACAGCATTCTGGTAGGCTCCTGGGCCGGTGTTGCAGATGAGCTGGTCAATGAAGCATCCGGAATCATATCCATTATCCGATACGGCTGGAAGAATCTTGATGAGATCCAGGACTAGTTTTTCGTTATAAAGCAACAAAAAACATTGACATTTTCAGTAGATAGGAATAATATGGATATATGTTGAAGAAAGGATAGAGCGATGAGGAATAAAGCATATGTAAAACTGAACATGGTTATGATGATGTGCAGCACGCCTTTAGCTTGATCTTTCGGATAGTAAAGTCACTAAAGGCGATTTTGACGTAAGTCAACATCGCCTTTTCAATTATTGGAGGTATATAAAATGGCAAAAGGAATTGGAACAAAATGTGTACAGGACGGCTATACGCCAGGCAATGGAGAACCCAGACAGATTCCGATCATTCAGAGTACTACATTTAAATATGCAACAAGCCCTGACATGGCAAAACTGTTTGATCTTGAAGAAGAAGGATATTTCTATACAAGACTGCAGAATCCGACAAACGATTATGTAGCAGCAAAGATCTGCTCTCTGGAAGGCGGTACGGCAGCAATGCTTACATCTTCCGGGCAGGCAGCAAACTTCTATGCTGTATTCAATATCGCAGGGTGCGGAGACCATATTGTTGCTTCTTCCAGCATCTACGGCGGCACATTCAATCTGTTCTCTGTAACGATGAAGAGAATGGGCATTGAGTTTACATTCCTTTCACCATATGCAACGGACGAAGAGATCCAGGCAGCACTCAGACCAAATACCAAGGCAGTATTTGGTGAAACCATCGCAAATCCTGCACTTACTGTCTTCGATATTGAAAGATGGGCGAACATTGCACATAAGAATGGAGTGCCTCTAATCGTTGTCAATACATTTGCAACACCTGTGAACTGCAGACCGATCGAATGGGGCTGCGATATCGTAACCCATTCAACGACAAAGTACATGGATGGACATGGAACTTTAGTAGGCGGCTGCATTGTGGATTCCGGAAACTTTGACTGGACAAAGTATCCGGAAAAATATCCGGGACTGTGTGAACCGGATGATTCCTATCATGGAGTAACATATACAGAAAGATTCGGCCTGGAAGGCGCATTCATCACAAAGTGTACGGCGCAGCTGATGAGAGATTTCGGCTCCATTCAGTCACCGCAGAATGCATTCTATCTGAATCTTGGTCTGGAAAGCCTGCATGTAAGAATGAAGAGACATTGTGAAAACGGTCTTGCTGTAGCAAAGTTCCTGCAGAACGATCCAAGAATCTCCTGGGTTAAATATTCCGGACTTGAGGAAGATTCGGATTATGAACTGGCACAGAAATACTTCCCAGGCGGCTCATGCGGCGTTGTAAGTTTTGGCGTGAAGGGAGGAAGAGCAGCAGCAGAAAAATTCATGGCAGGACTTAAGATTGCAGCCATCGAGACACATGTTGCAGATGCAAGAACCTGCTGTCTTCATCCGGCAAGTGCAACCCATAGACAGATGAGTGATGCAGAACTTGAAGCCTGCGGTGTATCTCCGGATCTTGTAAGATTCTCCTGCGGACTTGAAGATGCAGAAGACCTGATTGCAGATATTGATCAGGCATTAGCAAGCATTTAGAAAGGAAGTGGCATCATGCCAATCAGAATACCATCAGCACTTCCGGCAACCAAGACGCTGGAAGAGGAAAACATATTTGTAATGACCGAGGACCGGGCGAAAACCCAGAATATCCGTCCTCTTCAGATTCTGGTCTTAAATCTCATGCCGACAAAGATTGCAACGGAAACGCAGCTGGCAAGAGTTCTGGGCAATACACCCCTGCAGGTGGAACTGGAACTGATGCAGATCATGGGACACGAATCAAAAAATACCTCAAAGGAGCATATGATTAAATTCTATTCCACCTTTGATGATGTCAAGGACCGGAATTTTGACGGAATGATCATTACCGGAGCGCCCATTGAAAACATGCCTTTTGAGGAAGTGGAATATTGGAGAGAACTCTGTGCCATCATGGAATGGTCCAGGACGCATGTATATAGCACGATGCATGTTTGCTGGGGGGCGCAGGCAGGTCTTTATTACCACTTTGGCATTCCAAAGCAGCAGCTTCCGGAAAAGATGTTCGGTGTATTTGAGCATAAGGCAGAGAGGAAAGACTATATCCTTCTCAGAGGATTTGATGATACCTTCATGGTGCCTCATTCCAGACATACTACCGTTGACAGACAGGACATAGAAAACTGCAGGAAGCTGAAGATTCTGGCATCCTCAGAAGAAGCAGGCGTCTATGCATGCATGACGGACGGAGGGAGACAGGTGTTCATCATGGGCCATTCTGAATATGATGCAGATACCCTTGCAAAGGAATATTTCAGAGACAAGGCAGCAGGCCTGGATATAAAGGTTCCAAAGAACTATTTCATTGATGATGATGATACAAAGGAACCAAAGGTAACATGGAGAAGCCATGCAAATCTTCTCTACCAGAACTGGCTCAACTATTTTGTGTATCAGGCAACGCCTTACGAAATCAATTCAATCACGCCGGTATTCTAGTGCGAAAACTGACAGGAGAGAAATCTCCTGTTTTGTGTTTTTTGAGGGGGTTAGGGTTTACGTTTTCTCCATTTGATAGTATAATAGATGCGTATAACTGGCAGGAGAAAGCATATGAATACAAAACGGATGAAAAAGTTAATAGCAGTGTTCATTGTGCTGATTCTTGTAGGTTCCCTGGCGGGATGTACGACTTTCGATAATTTCAAGAGGGAATGCATTACCGGAGAAAAGGAAGATGTTGTCAGAATCGGCATCTTTGAACCAATGAGCGGAACGGACAAGGAAGCGGCAGAAAAGGAAATCCGGGGCATTGAACTTGCTCACGGTCTGCATCCGACAGTGGATGGGAAAAAGGTTGAACTGATTTACGAGGATAACCGATCGGACATTGAGGCAGCAGAGACTGCAATCCAGAATCTGATCCGAAACAATCCGTCTGTCATTCTGGGAAGCTATGGAAATGCAAACAGTCTGGTTGCGGCAGAATTCATTGAAAAGGCCAATATTCCTGCCATAACGATGACAAATACCAATCCGATGATTACAAGTACCGCCAGCTACTATTTCCGGGTATGCTATGTAGATACAGAGCAGGGGGCAGCGCTGGCGACCTATGCAGCGGAAGGGCTTGGCATGAAAAAGGCAGCATTGCTGGTTCCTGAAAGCAGTGAGCAGCCGGCAATCATGGCGCAGAAATTCATGAACCGCTTCATCGAGCTGACCGGTTCAAACAGTTCCATTGCTGCAAATGTGGAATACCGTGAAGGAACCATGGATTTTACAGAGCAGCTGACTCTGATAAAAAATTCCGGGGCAACCGTTCTTTTTGTTCCGGCTGAAACGGAGGATGTCAAATACATATTGAAGCAGGCATCTGAAATGGAACTGAATATAACCATCATGGGTGTCGATGAATGGGATGCTGAAGCTCTGGAAGAAGCATTAAAGGACAGCAGCATTGAGGAAGTCGTATTGACAGGAACAACAGATATTGATGCAGTAGAAGCGGGAAACAAGAGTGCCAAGGCATTTTTCGAAGCATATCATAACATGTATGGAACGGATAGCGTTCCGGATGGTGCTGTTGCACTGGGTTATGATGCATATATGATTGCAATACAGGCAATTGCAGAGGCATCCAGCGATGCAGACGGCGCCAGATTAAGAGAAACGATGTTTGGTCTCACATATAACGGAGTCTCCGGAAGCATAAAATTCAATGCCCAGGGAGATCCGGAAAAGAGTGTAACAATATATTCGTTAAATGTTAAAACAAAGGAAACAGCTCCTGTATACATGGTAGCACCAGACGGTACAGGCAGTAATATTTAAAAAAGAGAGGATACAGACATGGAAGAAAAAATCAGAGAAGCAATGGAGAAAATCAGACCGTTCCTTCAGAGAGACGGAGGAGATATTGAATTTGTAGATTATACAGAGGATAATATTGTACTGGTTAGATTGCAGGGACATTGTGCAGGATGTCCAGGCGCAAGAATGACACTGAGCGGTGTCGTAGAAAGAATATTAAAGGAAAGCTATCCTGAAATCGAAGGGGTTGTAGCTGTAGATTGATATCGCAATCATATTACTGCCGGAAGGCAGTAATATTATTATGGAGATAAGAAATGAACATCTTAGAAAAAACATATGAGATGCTGGATCAGCAAAGAGACGAGCTGCTGAAGTGTCTGGGCGAACTCATCGCCATTCCTTCTGTTGCAGTGAAGGCCGAAGGTGAATATCCATTTGGCAGAGAAGTGGACAGGGCGTTCAGATATATGCTGAATGAAGGAGAAAAAGCAGGCTTCCGTACATTTGACGCAGATCATTATGGCGGACATATCCAATGGAATGGAACAGGAAGTGAGACCCTTGGAATTGTGGGGCATCTTGATGTTGTTCCGGAAGGCAAAGACTGGGATTATCCTGCCTTTGAGATGACAGAAGAAGAAGGAAAACTGTTCGGCAGGGGAACCATTGACGATAAAGGACCGGTGGCAGCCTGCTTTTTTGCCATGAAGGCGCTGAAGGAAGCAGGCTTTCAGCCGAAGAGGAACATCCGTCTGGTTCTGGGGCTGGATGAAGAGACCAACTGGGAAGGAATGGACTACTACCTGAACAAAACGGAAGCGCCGGATTTCGGATTCACACCGGACGGAGAATTTCCGGCAATCCATGGAGAAAAAGGCATTCTTGTATTTGATATTGCCGGGAAGTTTTCCAGAAGTCCCGAAAAAGGTCTGAGACTGAGAAGCATCAAAGGCGGAAATGCTGCCAACATGGTCGCAGACTACTGCCGCGCAGTGCTTCTGAGCGAAGACAGGAACGATTATGAAAAAGTAAAAGAACAGGTCAGTGCTTATAGAGATGCAAACGGATATCTGATTCATGTGAAGCAGATTGGAAAATCCCTGGAAATCATTACCCATGGAAAATCTGCCCATGGGGCGCGTCCTTGGACCGGGCTGAATGCCATCTCCATCATGATGGAGATTCTTGAGAAATTGAATTTCACCAATGATGACATGAACGGGTTTATTCAGATGTATCAGAAGCATATTGGATTTGAGACAGATGGAGAAAGCATTGGACTGGGTTTTTCTGATGAACCGTCAGGAAAACTGGTATGGAATGTCGGCATGATAGATCTGAACGGGAAAGGCGTGACGCTGACCATCAATGTGAGATATCCGGTTACATTAGATGATGAAAAGGTCTATGATGCGCTGGTTCCGGTTATGAATCAGTATAACCTGGGCATCATAAAAGGGAAGCATCAGCTTCCCATCTATCTTCCCAGGGATTCGGAACTGATCAGCACCATGATGGAGGTATACCGGAAGCATACGGGAGATAAAGACAGTCAGCCGCTGGTCATTGGCGGCGGAACATATGCCAGGGCAATGGAAAATGTGGTTGCCTTTGGACCAAGCCTTCCGGGAGACCGTGAAGTGGCACATCAGAAGAATGAATATGTGGAAAAGGAGCATCTTTTCCTGATTTCAAAGCTCTATGTGGAAGTCATATATGAACTGACAAAATAGAGATTGACTTTATCGCGATAAAGTGATAAAGTAATAGAGTAAAGATTATCAGGAAGAGGAGTAGCAATGAGAAAAGAAGATAATATAACATACGAACTGGGCCGCATATATGAAAAGTACGGTTACCAGAGCTATAAGGTGAGTGAGTTTGAAGAGTATGACCTCTATGCAAAAAACAAGGAGTTTCTTGTATCCAGCAGAATCCTCACTTTCAATGATATCAATGGAAAGCTGATGGCATTAAAGCCGGATGTTACATTATCCATCATCAAGAATACAAAAGATGACGACAAGACCAAGAAAGTCTACTATACAGAGCACGTATACAGAGTTCCGCACAACGGATACGGGTTCAGAGAAATCACACAGACAGGGCTGGAATGCATTGGTGACATCGATACATATACAATATGTGAAGTGATTAATCTTGCAGCAGCAAGCCTTTCAACAATCAGTGAGAGATATATTCTTGACATATCGGATGTGGGTATAATCAACGGTATCCTTGAAGGCATCGATGAGGATGTCAAGGGCAAGCTTCTTGAGGTGATTGGTGAGAAAAATGCTCATGGCATAAGGAGCACATGTCTGGCGGAAGGCGTTTCGGAAGATATCATGAATCTCCTCATTAAACTGATCAATGTATATGAGCCGATGGATGAAGCATTGGCATTAATTGAGGAAGCAGATCTTCCGGAGAGCAGCAGGCAGGCGGCGCAGGAACTTAAAACTGTGGCTTCCATGCTCGACATGTATGACATCAAGGATCACATTCATGTTGATTTTTCCATCGTCAATGACATGACCTACTACAATGGCATATTCTTTAAGGGATTCATTGATGGCCTGGCAGAAGGAATCCTTTCCGGCGGCCAGTATGACAATCTTCTTTCCAGACTTGGAAAGAAGGGAGGAGCCATAGGTTTTGCCGTTTATCTTGACCAGCTGGAGAATCTCTATGCCGAGAAGAGAAAATATGATGCGGATGTTGTCATCTCCTATGATGATGAATCGGACATTGAAACAGTAATAAAGACTGCAAAGCAGTTTGCAGGAGACGAAAAGAGTGTAAGAGTGCAGAAGGATGATGGCTGCCTCGGCAGAATGAACATCAGGATCAAAGGCAGGGAGGTAGTAATAAATGGATAACATGATTAATGTAGCACTACCGAAAGGACGCCTGGGAGACAAGGTATATGACATATTCGAAGCAGCCGGTTATGAATGCCCTTCCATAAAGGAAGCAAACAGAAAGCTCACATTTGAAAATGAGGAAACCGGCATCCGCTATTTCTGGGTAAAGCCTTCAGATGTAGCAATCTATGTGGAAAGAGGTGCAGCAGACATAGGTGTTGCAGGAAAAGACATACTTGAGGAGTATGAGCCTGATGTATATGAGCTTCTTGACCTGAATGTCGGAAAGTGTAGAATGTGTGTTGCAGGTCCGGCAGATTTCAAGGACGACTATTCCAGGACATTAAAAGTTGCAACCAAATTCACAAACATTGCCAAGGAATACTATAGCGAGCAGAGCAGAAGAATAGACATTATCAAGCTCAACGGCTCCATAGAGCTGGCACCGATCCTTGGTCTTTCAGATGTCATTGTAGATATCGTTGAGACAGGAACAACACTCAAGGCCAACGGACTCATGCCGCTTGAGACAATTACAGATATCAGTGCAAGGCTCATTGCCAACAAGGTATCCTATAAGTTCAAGAACAGGGCAATCAGAGAGCTGGTAGAAAAAGTATCTGAAAGGATAAATTGCGATGATTAAGATTATAGATTTTGCAGACGTGAATCAGGATGAGATCTTCATCAGAAAAGAAGATAAGCTGGATATTGCAGGAACGGTCAGAGAGATCGTTTCTGATGTGGAAGAAAACGGAGACGAGGCGCTTAAGAGATATGCTGCAAAGTTTGACGGAGCAGACCTTGATTCTCTTGAGGTAAGTGAAGAAGAGATGGAAGAGGCTTTTCGTCAGGTTCCGGGTGACCTTATTGAAGTAATGAAGAAGGCGGCAGCAAACATTGCGGAGTATCATAAGAATCAGCTTTCGGAAGGCTTTGAGATCAAGAGAGAAGATGGAAGCATCCTGGGTCAGAAGGTGACTCCGGTAAAGCGTGCAGGGCTTTATGTACCGGGCGGCACTGCAAGCTATCCATCAACAGTATTGATGAATGCAATTCCTGCAAAGATTGCAGGCGTTGAGGAGATTGTAATTGTATCACCCCCATCCAAGGGAGGTACAATTGCACCGGTAATTCTGGCTGCGGCAAAGATAGCAGGAGTAGATAGAATCTTCAAGACCGGCGGCGCGCAGGCAATCGCTGCTCTTGCCTATGGTACGGAGACTGTTCCAAAGGTGGATAAGATTACAGGTCCCGGAAATGCATTTGTTGCAGAAGCAAAGAGGCAGGTATTCGGTCTTGTAGATATTGACATGATTGCAGGGCCTAGCGAAATCCTTGTCATTGCAGATCAGGATACAAACCCAGAATTTGCGGCAGCAGACCTTCTTTCGCAGGCAGAGCATGACAGGATGGCAAGCGCTGTCATGATTACAGACAGCATGGAGTTTGCTCAGGCAGTTGCTGAAGAAATAGAAAAACAGCTTGCAGTGCTTCCTAGAGAAGAGATTGCAAGAACATCCATAGAAAACAACGGAATGATCATAGTAACGAAGGATCTTAAGGAGGCAGCAGAAGTTTCAAACGAGCTTGCCCCTGAACACCTTGAGCTCTGCATGGATGACCCTAAGGAATATCTTGGACTCATCAGAAATGCTGGATCCGTATTCATGGGAAGATACTGTCCGGAAGCTCTCGGAGACTACTTGGCAGGCCCGAACCACACACTTCCAACGGGAGGAAGAGCTAAGTTTTCTTCACCGCTTTCCGTAGATGATTTTGTGAAAAAGACGCAATATATCTACTTTGAAAAGGAAGCATTAAGAGAGCTTGCAGGAGATATTGAGATCTTTGCACTTTCAGAAGGGCTTGATGCACATGCAAGAAGTGCTACAGTGAGATTTAAAGGGGAAAAGTAATGAGCAGATTTTTCAGCAGGAGCTTTGATAGTCTCGAGGCATATGTTCCGGGAGAGCAGCCAAGAGACCAGAAATATGTAAAGCTCAATACAAATGAATCACCGTTCCCGCCAACAGAAAATGTCATAAAGGCAGCTGCAGAGGCAGCAGGAAATGTGAACAGATATAACGATCCTGAATGCACGGAACTTAGAAAAAAAGCGGCTAAACTCTATGGCGTAGGTGTGAACAACATCGTATGTGTAAACGGTTCAGATGAATCGCTCTACCTGGCATTCTGGGCATACAGGGATGAAACCTTTGCTTTCCCGGATATCACATACGGCTTCTATAAGGTGTTCTGTGATTCATTGGGATTAAAGAAAAAGATCATACCGCTGAATGAGAATTATGAGATAGATAAGAATGACTATCTGAACATAGGCTGCAACATTGTAATAGCAAATCCGAATGCACAGACAGGGGTTGCCCTTCCAAAGAGGGATATTGAAGAGATCATCGCAGCAAACCCGGATAACATCGTCATTGTGGATGAAGCATATATAGATTTTGGCGGAGATTCCTGTGTGGATTTAATTGATAAATATGATAATCTCATCGTGACACAGACCTTCTCAAAATCAAGATGCCTGGCGGGAGCCAGAATGGGCTTTGCCATCGGCTGCGAAGCACTCATGGCAGATCTTAATACACTTAGATATTCCATGAATCCATATAACGTAAATTCAATCACTCAGAAGGCGGCAATTGCTGCAATCGAGGACAATGAAATCTACATGGAGCAGTGCCGCGAGGTCATGAGAGTCCGGGAATATACAGTCGGTGAACTTGAAAAGCTGGGCTTTCAGACTCTTCCATCATCCTCAAACTTCATATTCACCACATGTGAAGGGAAGGATGGAACAAAGCTTTATCTTGGTCTCAAGGAAAAGGGAGTGCTCGTAAGGCACTTTGACAGTCCAAGGATGAAGGAATATATTAGAGTTACAATAGGAAGCAGAGAGCAGATGGAGATTTTCATTGATACATTGAAAGGAGTAATATGATGCGTAAAGGTTTAGTTGAAAGAAAAACAGGTGAAACAGATATCATCGTAAGAATCGATCTTGATGGATCAGGCTATGCAGAGGCGGATACAGGAATGGGATTCCTTGATCACATGCTTACACTTTTTGCAAAGCACGGAAGATTTGACCTTTCCGTAACATGTGAAGGAGATACTTATGTAGATGACCACCACAGTGCAGAGGATATAGGGATCGCGCTTGGAAAGGCATTCAAGGAAGCTCTTGGAGACAAGAAGGGAATCCGGAGATATGCCGATATCATCCTTCCAATGGATGAGGCTCTTGTTCTTGCAGCAGTAGATATTTCAGGAAGAAGTACATTAAGATATACAGCAGACATTCCGACAGAGAAGGTTGGAACCTTTGATACACAGCTGGCGGAAGAATTCTTCATGGCATTTGCAAGAAATGCAGAAGTAACCCTTCACATCCGGCAGTTGGATGGAACCAATTCACACCACATCATCGAAGCAATGTTCAAGGCATTTGGCAGAATCATGAGCGAGGCAGTTTCCATCGATGAGAGATTTAAGGATGAAGTTCCTTCCACGAAAGGAGTAATCTAGATGATAGGCATAGTTGACTATGGAGTAGGTAACCTGTTCTCCTTAAAGAGTTCCCTTGCCATGCTTGGCGAGGAAGCGGTTGTAACAGGAGATAAGGAAGTGCTTGACAAGTGCGATAGAGTAATCCTTCCGGGCGTAGGTGCTTTTGAAGATGCCATTGCAAAGCTGAAAGAGGATGACATGGACCTGTTTGTGAAGAAACTTGCCGCTGAAGGAAAGCCTTTAATGGGTATCTGCCTTGGCATGCAGCTCATGTTCGATGAAAGTCACGAATATGGCGTTCATCAGGGCCTTGGATTAATACCTGGAAAGGTGGTAGCATTTAAGGGCATGATAGACGAGAGCCTTAAGATTCCTCACATCGGATGGAATGCGCTTAAGTTCAAGAAGGATTACCCACTCTTTAAGTATGTGGAAGAGGGAGAGTGTGTATATTTCGTACACAGCTTCCATGCAGTGGACTGCGAAGACTATCTTGCAGCTACAGCAGAATATGATATCGATGTTACAGCTACAGTAGTAAACGGCAATGTGATAGGATGCCAGTTCCATCCGGAAAAGAGCGGAAAGACAGGTCTTAACATTCTGAAGGCATTCTGCGAACTTTAGGAGGGCAAGATGTACATATTACCGGCAATAGACATGTATGAAAAGAAGGCTGTAAGACTGTTTAAAGGTGACTACAGCCAGATGACAGTATATAGCGATGATCCGTTCTCTGTTGCACTGAAGTTCAAGGAAGCAGGAGCAGAATACATCCACATGGTAGACCTTGAAGGAGCAAAGGAAGGCACAATGCCGAACTTTGACATAGTTGAAAAGGTAGCAAGGGATAGCGGTCTAAAAGTAGAGATAGGCGGCGGAATCAGAACTCCGGAAGCAGTGGAGAAATATATATCTGCTGGAGCTGCAAGGGTAATCCTTGGAACAGCAGCGGTGACAGACGAAGAGTTCCTCATTGCAATGGTTGAAAAATACGGTGAAAAGATTGCAGTAGGTGCAGACATCAAGGACGGCTATGTTGCCATCAAGGGATGGCTTGAAAAGAGCCAGCTTACAATAGATGCATTCTGCGAAAAGCTCCAGAAGATCGGGGTAAAGACAATCATCGTAACGGACATATCCAAGGACGGCGCCATGCAGGGAGCCAACAGAGCTCTGTATGCCGATCTTAAATCTAAATATGAGATGGACATTATCGCATCGGGCGGCGTATCGGATATAGAGGATATAAAGGCTCTTAAAGAACTTGGAGCAGATGGAGCCATCATAGGCAAGGCATATTATACAGGTGCCATTGACCTGAAGGAAGCAGTGGAGGTAGCCAGATGATAACGAAGAGAATAATACCATGCCTTGATGTAAGGGATGGAAGAGTCGTAAAGGGCGTTAACTTCGAGGGATTAAATGATGTAAATGATCCTGTAAGCCTTGCAAGATTCTACTCGGAAAACGGAGCCGACGAGCTTGTTTTCTATGACATCACCGCATCGGCAGAAGGAAGAAAGATATTTACAGAGATACTTACTGAAGCTGCGTCAACCGTATTCATTCCCCTCACTGTAGGCGGCGGAATCAGCACAATTGAAGATTTTGACAGAGTGCTGAAGTGCGGAGCAGACAAGGTATCCGTTAATTCAGGAGCAATCAGAAATCCGCAGCTTATCACAGAAGCTGCAAGAAAGTATGGGGACCAGTGCGTTGTAATCTCCATCGATGCAAAGAGAGAAGATGGAACGTTCATGGTATATGGAAAAGGTGGAAGAGAGAGAACCGGAATAGAGCTCATTCCATGGGTTACAAAGTGCGTATCCATGGGAGCAGGCGAAGTAGTTCTTAACTCCATAGATACAGATGGAGTTAAGCAGGGGTTTGACCTTGAGATGCTGAAAGCCGTATCCGAAGCAGTTGACGTACCTGTCATCGCATCAGGCGGCGCAGGCTGCGTAGAGGACTTTGTGACACTGTTCAAGAGTCTTCCAAAGGTTGATGCAGGTCTTGCTGCATCCATATTCCACTTTGGAGAGGTGAAAATTCCGGATCTCAAGGATGCACTTTCTCAGGAAGGAATCATAGTAAGAAAATGAATCAGGTAGAAGTTAAAGATTTAAAATTTGATGATAGAGGATTAATACCTGCAATAGTAGTAGATGCCCAGTCAAAGAGGGTGCTTACTCTTGCATACATGAATGAGGAGAGCCTTAAGATCTCCATGGAGAGAGGCCTCACCTGCTTCTATAGCAGAAGCAGACAGGAACTGTGGCACAAGGGTGAGACTTCAGGAAACTATCAGCACATCGTATCCATCACAGCTGACTGTGACCAGGACGCTCTGGTAGTTGAAGTAATCAAGGATGGCCCTGCATGCCACCTTGGCAACGATTCATGTTTTGAATTTCCTTTATGGAAGAAAGAAGAGGAGTAGATATGAGGCAGGCACTTCATGTACACTCAGTATTAGATGACGGAAAAAGCACCATGGAAGAAATGGTGCTTTCTGCAATGGAAAGAGGCTTAGAGTCCATCGGTTTTTCCGGTCACAGCTATCTCTCCTTTGGAGAGGACTGGACCATGAGCCAGGATAACTTTAAGATCTATCATGCTGAGATAGACAGACTAAAGGATGAATATTTAGGAAGAATAAAGATATATAGGGGGCTTGAGTTTGACACGTTCTCTGATGTACCTGACAGGCCATACGAATATATCATAGGCTCATGCCATAACATCAATGTGGATGGTGAATACATATCAGTAGATGGCGATAAGGGCGAGGTTATTGAAGCCATAGAGAAGCATTTTGATGGCAATGGTGCAGCGTTCGCAAAGGCCTACTTTGACGAACTTTTGAATGTAAGCAGTCAGGCTGACATCCTTGGGCATTTTGATCTCTGCACCAAGTTCAATGAGGAAAATGACCTCTATACGGAAGAGGAGTATTTTGATCATGCTCTTCCGGTTCTCAGAGAGCTGAATAAAAGAGGTCTCATCTTTGAAGTGAACACCGGGGCAATCCAGCGAGGATACAGGAGCCTTCCATATCCATCCCAGAGATTTCTCTACGAACTCAAAAAAGAGGACGGAAGGATAACAATCACCACAGACTGTCACCATGCATCAGGCATAGATTTCTGGTACGATGAAGCAGTGCTCTATGCAAAGGATGCAGGCTTCAGAGACATATATATCTTCAACGGTGTAGAGTTTAAAAAGGAAAGTATATAGGGAAGATAAATGGCTAATCTAAAGTGACAATTTAGATTAGCCATAAAATTTTGCTTGAAATCACAAAAAATCATGGCTATAATAAAGTTAAACTTTAGATTAGCCGGAGGAAAACTATGGCATACATTAATAGAGCATTAGGAGAAATTTTAAAAAAGAGAACTGAGACGGGGAAAGTAGTTCTTGTTACAGGTGCCAGACAGGTTGGCAAGTCAACCCTTATAAAGCATGATTTCCCTGAATATGCAAGGGCTAATTTTGATGACCGCCTCACCAGAATGCAGGCGAAGGAAGAGCCTAAGCTATTCTTCCTAAACAATCCAACACCGCTATTCATAGATGAAGTTCAGAAGGAATGCAGTATTCTGGAAGATATTAAATTGATTGTAGATGAATCAGATGAAAGAGGAAGATTCATACTATCTGGATCACAGAAGCTGGAGCTCATGAGGGGCATGAGCGAATCCCTTGCAGGAAGAGTATCGGTTTCTGAACTGGCAGGGCTGTCTCTTCGTGAAATAAATGGGGTATCCTTTAACAGGCATTTTGTACCAACAGATGAATATGTTGAAAGCAGAGAAAAGGAACTTGTAGAATATCCTGGCATATGGGAAACAATTCATAAAGGATCATATCCGGAGCTGTATGATATTCCAAGGGACTGGCAGGAGTTCTATTCCTCCTATGTTTCAACCTATCTTGAGAGAGATATCAATGAGCTCGTTTCAAGCGACAGTATCACTTTTACGAAGTTCCTGACCTCTGTTGCAGCAAGAACAGGAGAAATGCTTAATTATGCCAACATATCAAAAGAGGTAGGTGTCAGCGAGCCTACAGTTAAAAGCTGGATCTCAATATTGGAACGCACAGGCATAGTATATATTCTGCAGCCATATAGCCCAAATGCACTAAAAAGAGCGATAAAGACGCCTAAGATATACTTTAGGGATACAGGCCTTGCATGCTATCTGACAAGATGGCTGACAGCAGATGCTCTTAAGAATTCTGCAGTTGCAGGCAATATGTTTGAGACCTTTATTGTTTCAGAAATTCTAAAGTCATATTCAAACGAAGGAAGGGACTACAGATTCAATATTTTCTACTATCGTGGTAAGGATAGGAAGGACGATGAGGAGAATGAGATAGACCTTATCATCGAAGAGAATGGTATCCTTTATCCTGTAGAGATAAAGATGACCGGAAATCCAAAGGCATCGATGGCAGCAGCGAATGTAATACTGGACAAGGTAGAGGATAAAAAGAGAGGAATGGGCGTAATATTATGCCTGATTGGCAAGAAGACATATCTTAGGGAGAACGTGATTGCGCTGCCAATTGAATACATCTGATGTATATATGACGCATGAAGAAAAACATACAATTAAGATGACGGGATGAGAGAAAATCAGCATCCTGTCATTTTCATTTTGGGAAAAGAAATAGATAATCTTTCGCGTGACATGAAACTCGATTTTCGATGCTACACTACGCATAGCATACCTTTAGCTTGCCTTGACAGGCAAGTTAAAGGTAACAATAACAAAGAGATACATGCAGGCGAGGCATGACAGACCTCGCAAGATGTAAATTCCTGGAAGAAAGAAGTGTGGCGATTTGGAAAGGAATGATGCATATGGGAGAAGAAAACAAAGAGAAAAGTATAAAGTATGGCAGTTTGTTTGACACAACAAAAAAGAAAGCAAAAGCCTTTGACAAGATAGCGGAGCTCTACTATATGGGTAATTTTGGTTCTACTAACAAGGCGGACCTGGATACATTGATGTTTTCAATCTATTTGGACGAGATATTAAACAGATATGAAGATGACCAGAACGTATATAGTGATTTCAATCTGTCGAAGCAGCTTGGAATAACGCAGTCGAGAATCCGCTCGTTAAAAGAAAGAAAGCAGATAAAGCATCCGTATGAGAAATTTAATTGGAGAAAGTCCCTTTTGAGAATTGCTGAGAATGTCAGATTTGATAATGACAAGATGGTTCTAAATGTGAGAGATAAAAATCTCATGCTGGAGCTTGAGAATTTCATTGAAGAAAGAGGCGGATACATAGAGCCTATCCTGGGAACCAGAACCATAAAGATGCACCCTGCGGATTTCTTCCTGCTCATGATTGAAATCAGTGAGGAGAAGACGGAAGAAGAAATAAAGAAGGCTATCCGGGATGGAATAAAGAATCAGGAAGAATACGCCAGCAGTATTCTGGAAGACGATATAGAACTGAAGGACGCAATGAAAAAAGTTGGAACGGATATGTTGTGCAGTCTTGTAGAGAATGCAACAGGCATAGGATCAGATTCTTTAAAAGAGGTAGTAAGGTGTGGCGTAAAGAAAATACAACAATCAAGGATATATATGAAAAGGAAAGAGAAA